>CABZTB010000001.1:0-498020 GCA_902528545.1 uncultured Pelagibacteraceae bacterium
TAATTATTTAGTTTATCTAAATTTTTCTATATTAAATTTTCCAAAAGTAATAAGTAAATTAGTACCTTTTGTACTATTTTTTAGTTTTATTTATATAATTGGAAAATATGAATTAAACAATGAATTAATTATTTTTTGGAATTTTGGGATTAATAAAATTGATCTTATTAACTTTTTTATCAAATTTTCATTTATAATCGTGCTATTTCAAATATTACTAACGGCTATTATTGTTCCCAAAAGTCAAGACATGGCTAGATCATTCCTAAGAACTTCATCGATTAATTACTTAGAGAATTTTATCAAACCCAGAATATTTAATGATGCAGTAAAAGGTTTAACTATTTATAGTAATTCAAAAGATAAGTTTGGGAATTTAAAGCAGATTTATTTAAAAAAAGGTTCAGGAGATAATTTTCAAATAACTTTCGCGAAAGAAGGTAAATTTAAACAGATCGGAGACAATCAATTTTTAGAGTTAAATTTTGGTGAAACTATAAGTGTTATTAATGGAAAGATTACTAATTTCAAATTTAAAAAAACAGATTTTAACTTAAGTAATTATGAAGGGAATACTACTACGTACAAGAAAACTCAAGAAGTTGCAACGCTAGATCTATTTAAATGCTATCATAATTTAATGAATTTCAATTTTTTTAAAATTGATGAAAATTTTAAAGTTGAAAATTGTAGGGATGATAATATCGATAATATATTGAAAGAATTATATAAAAGAATTATAATTCCATTATATATTCCAGTATTAATTCTAATTTCATTATTATTAATATTTAAATCAAAAGAAAATATAAATTATCCAAGATATAGAATTTTAATTTTTCTAGTTGGGTTTGTTACAATAATTCTATCTGAAATGACAATTAGATTAATTAACGAAGATTTTCTTAAAAATATTAAATTTTTCATAATTCCATTAATTCTATTAATATGCCTTTATTCAAATTTTCTTATAAGATTTACAAATACAAAATTTTTTAAATGAACACATATACAAAATTTTTAGTAAAAACTTATTTATTCTCATTCTTAAATGTTTTTTTTATTTTTTTTTGTTTGATATATATTCTAAATTTGTTGACAGAACTTGAATTTTTTAAACAAACAAGTGTTAAAGCATATTTCCCACTTTATTTGTCATTAATAAACACCCCAATGTTCGTCTTTGAAATGTTCCCATTTATATTTTTAATTTCAACTCAGTTTTTTTTTAATTCTCTTTTTACTGATGATGAAATGAATATTTTTAAATATTCTGGTTTAAAAAATACAAAAATATTTTCTATTTTAATAGTTACAACTTTTTTTGTTGGTATTTTGATAGTCTCTATTTTTTACAATTTATCATCTAATCTTAAGAATTTATATCTAGGATTAAAATCAAATTATACTGACGATAAGAAATATCTCGCTGTAATAACTAATAATGGTTTATGGATTAAGGATGTATATAATGAAAATATAATTATGATAAATGCAAGCTCATTTAATAATAATGAACTATTAAACACTTATATCTCGGAATTTGACAAAAATTTTAAAATTATAAGAAACATTAAAAGTCGAAAAATTGATATTACAAACAAAGAATGGGTGATAAAAGATGCTGAAATTTTTGTCCAAAATAATAAAAATGTCGTAAAAAATTTAAAACTAAAAACTAATTTTGATTATGAATTAATACAAAATTTATTCTCAAATATGTCCTCATTATCATTTATAGAATTAATTAAAATGAGAGCTAACTATAAAAAACTCAATTATTCTCTAACAGAAATAGATCTTCAACTTTTAAAATTAATCTCATTTCCTATTTACTTTGTTTTGATGTTTATTTTTTCAGCAATAATTATGATGAATACAAAAACTTTTAGAAATAAGAGTCTAAAAATTACAATAGGGCTTTTTTTTTCAGTCATAATTTATTATATAAATAATTTTTTTTACGTGTTGGGAACATCTGAGAAAATTAATGTTATCAGTTCTGTAATTATTCCCTTAATAATTTTAACAATTATAAATTCTATATTTATTAGGAATATTAATGATAAATAAGATACTTATATTCTCTGTAATATTATTTAATTTAATTATATTTAATGTTCACAGTAATGATCAAATTACTTTTGATGTTTCTGAAATAGAAATTTTAGATGGAGGTAATAAAATAATTGGAAAAAATAGAGGCTCAATCAATACAAATGATGGTGTTGTTATCGAAGCAGATAGATTTGAATTTGATAAAATAAAAAATATTTTGAAGGCACAGGGTAATATAAGTGTTAATGATAAGCTCAATAATTACAATTTTAATGCTCAAAGACTTTCGTATTTCAAAGATGAAGAAAAAATAAAAATTGAGGGTAAAACAGAAGCATCAATCGGCTCAAATTATAGATTTGTCACACAAGATATTACTATTCTAAGAGATGAGATGATTATAAGTTCAGATATAGGAGCAACAATCTTTGATACTATTAATCAAACTAGATATGAAATTGGTAAATTTAGCTATTCTTTAGAAGAAGAAGTTTTGAAAGGTGAAAAAATTTTCATCAATACAAATTATAAAGAGCCCTTCAGTGATAAATTTTTTTTTAAAAGTGCAATTTTTAATCTTAAAAATCAAAGCTATATTGCACAAGATATTAATATTGATTTTAAAAAAGATATATTTGGTAATAAAGCTAACGATCCAAGATTTAAAGGACTTTCCTCATCAAGCAAAGGTGGTGTTACAATAATTAACAAAGGTGTATTTACCACATGTAAAAAAAATGATAGTTGTCCTCCATGGAGTATTCAAGCAGATAAAATTACATATGATGAAAATAAGAGACAAATACTTTATAAAAATGCTTTAGTAAAAGTTTATGATATACCTGTACTGTATTTTCCAAAATTTTTTCACCCTGGACCAACAGTTAAAAGACAAACAGGTTTTTTAGTACCTCACATAAATAATTCGAATGTTTTAGGTTCATCACTTCAAATACCTTATTTTTATGCTCCATCTAATAATAAAGATTTTACTTTTAAACCAACTTTTTTTGATAAAGATATTTTTATGTTTCAGAACGAGTTTAGATTACAAAATAAAAATTCATTTCTAATTGCTGATTTAAATATTGTTGATGGTTATAAATCGAAAGAGTCAAAACGAGAAAATACTTTAACTCATTTATTTTCTAACTTTAGCACAGATCTAAATTTTGATAACTTTGTTGATAGTTCAATTAATATCTCTTTCCAAAAAGTAAATAACGATACATATTTAAAGGTTTTTGACACAAATTTAGTAAATACCGATCTTAAACCCGACAATTATGACATCTTAACATCCGATGTGAATTTAAATCTTGAGAATGAAAAATTTGCTCTAAGCACAGGCTTTACCGCATATGAAAATCTAACTGAACAAAATAGTGATCGCTATCAGTATGTTTTACCTTACTATGACTTCTCAAAAAGTTTCTTTGACAATAATAATTTTGCCTCTTTTGATTTTCTCTCACAGGGGGATAATATTCTTAAAGATACAAACAGTCTCAGGTCAAGAATGATTAATAACTTAAATATTCAAAGTTATGATTATTTTTCTGATAATGGATTCAAAAATAATTTGAATTACTATGTTAAAAATATAATTTCTGCAGGAAAAAATAATACAGAGTATGATGCAAGCCCTCATGTAAAATTCATGAACATTATTGAACTAGTTTCAAGTTTTCCACTGATCAATAAAAATGAAAATTTTGTCAATTATCTAAATCCAAAAGTGTCCCTAAGAATAAATCCATCAGATATGAAAAGTTATAAAAATAAAAATAGACAAATTAATAGTGAGAACTTATTTAATATTGATAGATTAGGACTCAATGATACACTTGAGTCAGGTAAGAATTTAACAATAGGATTAGATTATAAAAAAGAAAGAATTGATAATATTAATAAATATTTTGAATTTAAAATTGGTACAGTTTTAAGAACAAAATCAAATAATAATATACCTCTAAACAGCACTCTTGATAAAAAAAGCTCAAATTATTTTGGTAAAATATATAATAATCTTAATGATAATTTTAATTTAAATTATGAGTTTTCAATTGATAACGATTTAAATGAAATTCAATACACTTCTTTAGGAGCGACCATCACAAAAAATAATTTTGTCACTACATTTAATTATATTGAGGAAGACGGCCTGATTGGAAGTACAAATATTTTGGAAAATGTTACAACCTTTAATTTCGATGAACAAAATTTTATTACATTTAGAACAAGAAATAATAGAGAAATTGATTTAACTGAATATTATGATTTTATTTATGAGTATAAAAACGATTGTTTGGTAGCGGGTATAAAATATAATAAAACATATTATCAAGATAGAGATTTGGAACCAACAGAAGATTTTATGTTTAGTATAAAATTAGTTCCACTAACATCTATAGAACAAAAATTTGCAAATTAGCAAAATGTACTTGATCAAAAAATTAAAAAATTTATTCATAGTTTTATCAATAATTTCTCTAAACATAAGCCAACCAATTGCATTGGAAAATAAGATATTATTCAAAGTTGAAAACGAAATAATTACATCAATTGATATCTATGAAGAAATTGAATTTTTAAAAATATTTAGTCCTGAAATAAATAATCTAGATGAATCAGAATTACTTGAAATATCAAAAAATTCTATTCTCAGAGATAAAATTAAGAAAATAGAAATAATGAATTTTGTAGAAGAACTTAAAGTAGATGATAAATTTCTTATAAGAATAATTAAAAACAAATATTCAAGATTAAAAATAAATTCTATTGAAGAATTTGAAAATTATCTAAAAGATAACAACTTAAATATAAAAAAAGTAAAAGAAAAGTTTACAATTCAGATAATTTGGAATGACCTTATTTATCAAAAATTTAATAAAAAAATTATCATCAATGAAGATAGAATTAGAGAAGAGATTTTGAAAAATCCTGAAAGAAAACAACTTAAAGAACTCTTGCTATCAGAAATAATTTTTAATGCTTCAAACAAGAACGAATATCTAGAAAAATATGAAAAAATTCTTTCTGATATTGAAAAATCAGGCTTTAAAAAAGCCGCTTTAATTCATAGTAATTCTGAAACTGCAACAAAAGGAGGTGTCGTAGGGTGGGTACAAGAGGATAATTTAAATCAAAATATAAGAAAAGTTATCTCCAAATTACAGACTGGACAAATTTCTACACCAATTAGGACTTCTTCAGGATTTATCATTATAATGATTGAAGACAAGAAGGTATCCGAGTTAAAATTTAATCTTGATGAAAAAATAGATGAAGCAATTAGATTTAGAAGAAATGATCAACTCAATCAATTTTCAAATATCTATTTTAACAAACTAAAAAAAGATTTGATAATTTATGGCTTATAAACCTATAATAATAGTTGCAGGTGAACCCAATAGCATTTTTACAGAAATTTTTTTTAAATCTTTAAAAATTAAAAAATTTAAGAGTCCAATAATTTTAATTGCATCATTGAATTTAATAAGACTTCAAATGAGAAAGTTAAATATAAAAAAAAAGATAAGAAATATTAATTTTTTAGATATAAAAAATTCAAATTTAGATAATAAAAAAATAAATTTAATTGATATAAATTTTAGTCAAAAAAAACCTTTCGATAAAATTTCAAGTAGATCTAATGATTACATTAAAATGTGTTTTGATATAGCACTTAAGATTTTAAAAAAAAAATTTACTGATAAATTTATTAATGGTCCTATTTCAAAAAAATTTTTTTTAGAAAAAAAATATTTAGGTATTACTGAATATTTAGCTAATAGAACAAAAACAAAAAAATTTGCCATGTTGATCTATAACAAAAATCTTTCTGTTTGTCCTTTGACAACTCATATGCCAATTAAAAAAGTATCAAAAAAAATTAAAAAAAAATTGATTAATGAAAAGGTAAAATTAATAAACAATTTTTTTCAAAAACATTTTAAACTGAAACCCAAAATAGCAATAACTGGATTAAACCCACATTGTGAAAGTATTGGAAATATCAATGAGGATGAAAAGATTATTAAGCCTGCAATAAAATCTTTAGCTAAATCAAATTTTAAAGTTTATGGACCTTTTGCTGCAGATACAATTTTTTTAAAAAAAAATAGAGAAAAATATAATGTAATAATTGGGATGTACCATGATCAAGTATTAACACCCATAAAAACTTTATTTGAATATGATGCAATTAATATCACTTTAGGTCTTCCATTCACAAGGATTTCTCCCGATCACGGACCAAATCATAAAATGTTAGGTAAAAATAAATCTAATCCATTAAGTCTTGTTAAGGCATTGACTTTTTTAGACTCAAAGAAATGATCAAAGCAAAAAAAAGTTTGGGTCAAAACTTTTTGGTAGATGAAAATATATTAAATAAAATTGTATCAATAGTTAAAATAAAGAATAAATCAATTCTTGAAATTGGACCAGGAACAGGAAATTTAACTTCACATATTCTTGAAAATGGCTCAAAAAAATTGATAGTTGTTGAAAAAGACAAAAATTTATCAATTTTTTTAAAAAAAAGATTTAAAGATAAAATAAATATAATTAATGACGATATCTTAAAAATAAATGAAAAAAGAATTTACAAAGAAAAATTAATTGTTTTTGGTAACTTGCCCTACAATATATCAACAGAGATATTAGCTAAATGGATTCTAAATCTAGAAAATAATGATTATTGGTTTGATTTTTTAATCCTTATGTTCCAAAAGGAAGTAGCGAATAGAATTATATCTAAGTTTAACTCCTCAAATTATGGAAGGCTATCAATATTAGCCAATTGGAGATTAGATATACAAAAAATTTGCGATATTGCACCTTCAAGTTTTTCTCCAAAACCTAAAGTTGATAGTTCGTTGTTATTTTTCAAGCCAAAAAAAAAATTTTATAAATTTATTAATCCAAAAAACTTGGAAAAAATAACTAGAGTTTTTTTCAATCAAAGAAGAAAAAAACTTAAAAGACCATATAATTTAGTATTCCAAAATAATTTTGATATACTCAGAAAACTTAAAATTGATTTAAATTTAAGACCTCATAATTTAAGTAATGAGATGTATTACGAGTTAACTAAAGAATATGAAAAATTATGATGTAAGTTTTTCAACATGACTTCTTATAAAATCTTTATCATAATCTTTTGATCCATTATTTATTTCAGCTTGAATCAAGGTATAAATTTTTTTAAAGCAATCTTCTAAATTATTATTGATTACAACATAATCGTAGTTAATCCAATGTAACACATCATGCTCAAATTGTTTCATTCTCTCTTCTACTATAAGTTTATCTTTCATATCTCTGTTGGATAGTCTTTCAAATAAAACTTCTTTACTAGGGGGAAGTATAAAAAAAGTGATTAATTTATAATCTAATTTTTTATTTTTAATTTGATCAGCACCCTGCCAATCAATATCAAAAAGCACATTTTTACCATTATTAAGATTGTTTATAACTGGCGTTCTTGTGGAGCCATAGAAATTTTTAAAAACTTTTGCATATTCTAAAAATTCTTGATTTTTGATTAGTCTTTTGAATTCATCTACATTAACAAAAAAATAATCCTTGTTGGGAATTTCATTAATTCTAGGTTTTCTAGTTGTATGAGAAATCGAAATTTCAAAATTATCTTGCTGAGATAACAAGTTAACTAATGTAGTCTTACCTGCTCCAGACGGAGAAGATAAAATTATCATCACCCCATCATTATTTGTGGGCATTTAAGAATTAATTTGCTTTTCCTTCAATAAATTTAACAGCATCGCCCACTGTTAAAATTTTTTCAGCCTCGCTATCAGATATTTCTGAACCGAACTCTTCTTCGAAAGCCATAACTAATTCCACAGTGTCTAAACTATCTGCTCCTAAGTCATCAATAAAACTTGATTCTTCAGTTACTTTAGCTTCATCAATACCTAAGTGATCAGCAACTATTTTTTTTACTTTACTTGAGACATCTTCTGACATTTTGATCCTTTATAGTTTAATTCTTAATAGTTTAAAAACTTGTTTTGTCAAGCCATATACATGCCTCCATTTACATGAATAGTTTCACCATTAATGTAATTTGTTTGATCTGAGGCTAAAAAAAGAACTACACTAGCTATATCCTCGGGCTCTCCCAATCTTGCGGAGGGTATTTTAGATATAATTAATTCTTTAAATTTCTCATCCAATTTATCTGTCATGGCTGTTTTTATAAAACCAGGTGAAATACAATTAATATTTATATTTTTCTTAGCATACTCAATTGCTAAACTTTTTGACATCGCAACTATACCTGCTTTAGATGCTGTATAATTAGTTTGGCCTAAATTTCCAGTATGACCAACAACTGATGTAATATTAATAATTTTCCCTGATTTATTTTTTAACATTTTTTTAATTGCAAATTTACTTAAAAGAAAAGTAGATGTTAAATTAACATCTATTACTTTTTTCCACTCTTCAAAACTCATACGAATGGCCAGGTTATCTTGTGTCAATCCGGCATTATTCACAATACAATCTAGTTTTCCTCCAAGTTGTTTTGTAGCATTATCAATGAATTCCTCAATTTTTTCACTTTGAGAGACATCAAAACCTAAAATTTTAACATTTTTAATTTTTGATTTTAATTCCTCTAATTTATCAATTTTTGTACCCGTTGCTAATATATTAGCTTCAAACTCACTTAATTTTTTTACTATCGAATTACCTATTCCACCTGATGCACCAGTTACAATGATATTTTTATTTTTTAAATTAATCATAACTTTAAATCTTTTATATCACTCTCTGAATTGATTGTATTAGTTTTTACGTTCTTATCTATCCTTTTTATTAAACCAGTTAATACTTTTCCAGGTCCAATTTCAATGAAATGATTTACTCCATTGCTAATCATATAGTCTACACTTTCTCTCCATCTAACTCTATTCTCTATTTGATCAATCAAAAGCATTTTAAGCTCTTCCTTATTTAAAATTTCTTTTGCTGTCACATTTGATATCAACTTATTTTCAGACTCTTGAAAATCTAATTTTTGAATTTCATTCCTCATAATTTCAGTAGCATTTTTCATAAGTTGGCAATGAAAAGGGGCACTAACTGGTAATTTTATATTTTTAACATTTTTTGATTTCAAAACCTGGATTAATTTTTCTATATCACTAATTCTTCCACTTAAAACAATCTGACCCTCAGAATTATCATTAGCAATTTGTACTATAAAATTATTCTTATTTTCTCTCAAAAGATCTTCTATTATTTCAACTTTTGAACCCAAAACTGCCAACATACCTCCCTCACCCTTTGGGACAGCATTTTGCATTGCTTCACCTCTAATTTTTAAAAGTTTAATGGTATCTGAAAAACTCAGATAGTTAGCTGCACATAAAGCTGAATATTCTCCCAGTGAATGACCAGCAAAATATTTTGCATTATCAAGATTCAAATTGAATTCTTTTTTCATCACCTGAAAAATTGAGTGGCTTATAAGAAATATTGCTGGCTGCGTATTTACAGTAAGATCCAATTCATCTTTAGGCCCCTCTAAAATTATTTTTGATATACTTATGCCCAATGACTCGTCAGCTTCTTTAAAAAGATCTTTTACCAAATCATAATTTTCAAAAAAATCTTTTCCCATTCCAATTTTTTGAGAACCTTGTCCTGGGAATACTAAAGAAAACATCTAAAAAAACCTATATTTTTTATTGTTTTTGCTATTGATATTAAAGATTTATAATAGTATATCCTCATTTTTTATTAAAGAAACTATATGAATTTATACGAGCATACCATAATTGCAAGACAAGACACTTCTCCAAGTGAAATAAAACAATTAACTGAAAAATATTCAGGCATTATTGAAAAAAATGATGGTGAGATAGTAAAAACTGAAAATTGGGGTTTATTAAATTTAACATATTTAATAAAAAAAAATAAAAAAGGAAGCTACATTCACTTTAAATTTAAAGGCAAAGGAAATGTAGTTAGTGAACTTGAAAAGAATGAGTCGATTGATAAAAAATTGTTAAGATATCTAACTGTAAAAGTAAAAAAATTTGATCTTGAAACAAATTTTTTTTCAAAAAAGGATGACTCAGAAAAAAAGGAAAGTCCTAATAATTAGTTATGCCTAAAAGACAAAGTGGAAATAAAAAAAGTAAACAAAGTAATTTTGCAAAATTAAGCATTTTCCAGCCAAATAAATATAAGTTCAAAAAAAATTGCCCATTGTCAGTCAAAGGTGCTCCAAAAATTGATTATAAAAATGTTAAGTTATTGAAAAGATATGTATCAGAAAATGGTAAAATTCTTCCTTCAAGAATAACTAATGTAAGTCAAAAAAAACAAAGAGAGTTATCTTTATCAATTAAAAGAGCAAGAAATCTGGCTTTAATTTAAATGAAAGTAATATTACTAGAAAATATCAAAAGAGTAGGATCTATAGGCGAAATTATAGATGTAAAGAGAGGTTTTGCTAGAAACTTTTTGATCGCAAATAAAAAGGCATTATATGCTTCAAAAGAAAATATAAATCAAGTTGAAAAAATTAAAACTCAACTATCAAAAAAAGATAATGAGAAAAAACAAGAGGCAAAAAAAATAGCAGAAAAAATAAACAAAAAAGAATTTTTTGTAAAAAAACTTTCAACTGAAAATAAAGAGTTGTATGGTTCGGTTAAACCCACAGAAATTTCTAAACTAATTAAAGAAAAAGCAAAGCTAGATATCACACCATCAATGATACAGCCAATTAAAGAAATCAAATCTCTTGGAAAATTTAAAGTAAAAGTATCTTTACACTCTGAGATTGATGCAGAGATACATATTGTAGTTGAGTCAGCAGAGACTATTCAATAATTATACAATTTTTTCCCCAATTAATATTTAAATTTCATTTGTTAAATAAATTGACTTACAATGGAGTGTGGAAAATAATTTAACAATCGTAAAAGACAAATTTAAAGAATTACCAAATAATATTGAAGCTGAACAAGCAGTAATTGGTTCTATACTTGTTTCAAACGAAATCTTTGATGAAATTAATATTATTATAACAAGTAATAACTTTTACGATCCAATGCATCAAAAAATTTTTGGAGCAATAGAAAATCTAATTTATAAAGGGTTGTTAGCTAATCCTATTACTTTAAAAAATTATTTTGAAGATGAAAAAGATGAATTAAATGTCCCAGAGTACTTAGTAAAAATAACAAAATTTTCTACCTCTTTGAGACAAGCAATCGAATACTCAAAAATTATTTACGATATGTTTGTACGAAGAGAACTTATAAAAATTTCTGAGCAAACTATTGATGATGCTAAGTTAGGTGATCTTAATACAAGTGGACAACAAATAATTGAAAACTCAGAAAAAGAATTATTTAAATTAGCTGAGAAAGGATCTTTTAGCTCCTCCTTTATAAAATTTGATAAAGCATTAAAAGATACAATTGATATGGCCTCTGCTGCTTATAAAAATGATGAGGGCATAGTAGGAGTTCCTACTGGACTAAGAGATTTAGACGATAGATTAGGAGGATTACACAAATCTGATTTGATCATAATTGCAGGAAGACCTGGTATGGGAAAGACAGCACTTGCTACAAACATCGCTTTTAATGCAGCTCAAAAATTACAAGAAAGTGGCAAGAAATCATCCATTGCTTTTTTTTCACTAGAGATGTCATCTGAACAATTATCTACAAGAATTTTAGCTGAACAATCTAGAATTAAATCAAATGATATTAGAAGAGGTAAAATTTCCGATGAACAATTTGATAAATTTATAGAAACTTCAAAAAACATTTCTGAACTTCCACTTTATATTGACGAAACACCAGCAATAACAATTGCAGCCATGAGTAATAGAGCAAGGCGAATTAAAAGAACTCATGGTCTTGATATGATTATTGTCGATTATATTCAGTTAATGAGAGGAACTTTGAATTATAAAGATGGAAGGGTTCAAGAAGTTTCAGAAATTACTCAAGGTTTAAAAGCAATCGCTAAAGAATTATCAATACCTGTAGTTGCTCTCTCACAATTATCAAGACAAGTTGAGCAAAGAGATAATAAAAAACCACAATTATCAGATTTGAGAGAGTCAGGCTCGATAGAGCAGGACGCAGATGTAGTAATGTTTGTATATAGAGAGTCTTATTATTTGGAAAATAAAGAACCAAAGCCAGCAACTGTAGAGCATGCTGAATGGCAAGCAAAGATGAATGAAGTATCTAATCTGGCAGAATTAATTATTGGTAAACAAAGACATGGTCCAACTGGAAATGTATTTCTAGAGTTTGAGGCAATGTTTACTAAATTTAAAGATACTCAAATTAACTAAATTCCAATATAAAAGGGTAAGATGATTACCCAATTTTATCAAAATACAATTCTAAAAAATCCAAAGGTAATATTGATATTTTTGTTTATAGCCTTATTTACTTTTGGCTATTATTCCAAAGATTTTAAATTAGATGCTTCATCAGATACACTGCTAATTGATGGAGATCCAGACCTTAAATATCTCGAAGAAATTTCAAATAGGTATGGGTCAAAAGAATTTTTGATATTAACTTATACCCCTAATGAGGGGATGATTTCTGATGTTTCTATAAACAATCTTCTCAGTTTAAAATATAAAATTCAAAGTTTAAAATGGGTTCATAGCGTTATTACACTTTTAGATATTCCTTTATTAAATAATTCGGATGCTCCTTTACAAGAGAGATTAGAAAATTTTAAGACTTTAAAAGATGAAGACATAGATAGAGAAAGAGGGTTTAAAGAGATTTTAAGTAGCCCCGTATTTAGAAATTTTGTTATTAGCGAGGATGGGAAAACCTCCGGAATCATAGTTAATATTAAAAGTAAAAAAACAATAGAAAATATTCCTAATAAAACAAAAGAAGAGATTGAAGCTCATAAAGACTTAATAAAAAAACAAAATCATCAAAATATTCTTGAAATTAGAGATGTCATTGAAAGCTACAACAATGTTGGAAAAATAAATTTGGGTGGAATTCCTATGATTGCCGACGATATGATGACATTTATTAAAAGTGATATAATAGTTTTTGGATTGGGTGTTTTGCTATTTATTATAGCAACATTATGGTTTGTATTTAGAAAACTAATTTGGATTGTTGTCCCAATAAGTAGTTGTTTTTTTTCAGTAATTATCATGACAGGCTTGCTTGGGTTATTAGGGTGGAAAGTTACAGTTATTTCCTCAAACTTCATTGCATTAATGTTAATTTTAACAATGGCGATGAATATTCACATGAGCACAAGATTTTTACAAATTAAAGAAATTTATCCAAACAAAAAAGTTATAGAGCTGATTACTTTAACAACTAATAAAATGTTTTGGCCAATTTTATATACTGCTTTAACAACTATTATTGCTTTTTTGTCCTTAATCTTCAGTGAAATAAAGCCAATTATTGATTTTGGATGGATGATGACACTAGGTTTAATTACATCATTTATCATTACATTTACACTACTTCCATCTCTTATAAATTTTATGCCAAAAGATAAGATCTTTTTAAAAAAACAAGAAGAGTCAAAAATTACCTCTTTCTTAGCTCAAGTTTCTTTAAATAATCATAAAACTATTTTTACTTTTACTATTATGATAATCGTTCTAAGTTTAATCGGTATAAGCAAACTAGAAGTTGAAAATAGTTTCATAAATTACTTTAGTAAAAAAACCGAAATTTATAAAGGTATGAAACTTATAGATGAAAAATTAGGTGGAACAACTCCTCTCGAAGTAATTTTGAAGTTTCCAAAAAAAGAAAACAAGAAATCTGACAATGAAGATGATTTTGAAGATTGGGGAGATGAAGAAAATGAGAATGATGATAAATACTGGTTTACCAAAGATAAAATAGATAGAATTTCCTCTGTTCATAACTATCTAGATGATTTGCCTCAAGTTGGAAAAGTTATATCCTTTTCATCAATAATAGATGTAGCAACAATGCTAAATAATAATAAACCTTTAGGAACATTAGAAATGGGTGTCCTTTATTCAAAAATACCTGAGAGTATTAAGACTGAAATAATTGATCCATATGTCTCTATAAAAGATAACGAGGCAAGAATTAATCTGCGGATTATTGACTCCCAAGAAAATTTAAGGAGAAACGATCTTATAAAAAAAATTAATTATGACTTAAAAAATAAATTAGGTTTAAAAGAAAGTGAGTTCAAACTTGGTGGTGTTTTAATTCTATTTAATAACTTACTCCAAAGTCTTTTTAAATCTCAAATACTAACTTTAGGTTTAGTGATGATAGGAATATTTAGCATGTTTGTAATCTTGTTCAAAAATATTAAGCTTTCTCTAATTGGTGTAGTACCAAATTTTATAGCAGCTTTTTTTATATTAGGAATAATAGGTTTATTAGGAATTCCATTGGACATGATGACAATTACAATAGCCGCAATTACAATTGGAATAGCTGTTGATAATAGTATTCATTATATTTATAGATTTAAGGAGGAATTTAATACTTCTAAAGATTATAATAAAACACTTATTTTGTGCCATTCTACAGTTGGTAAAGCAATTTTGAATACATCTATAACAATAGTTTTTGGATTTTCTATATTGGTTTTATCAAAATTTATACCGACAATTTATTTTGGTGTTTTTACTGGATTAGCGATGTTATTAGCTATGGTATCAGTTTTAACGTTGCTTCCTTCTTTAATATTATTGATCAAACCGTTTAATGAATAATTAGATGCAAGACCTTGTTGTAGATTTTTACAAAACTACAAATGTTATAGATATCGTATATTTAGTAATTACAATTTTTACATTAATTGGATGTTACAAAAGAGGTTTTGTTTTAAGTATTCTATCAATGGCTAAATGGTTTCTGGCCTACATAATTACATTGATAATATTCCCAAGAGCAAAACCTTACTTGAAAGGCATAATAGATAATGAGTATGTTCTAGATATAGTTTTAGGTATTACAATATTTGTAATTGTTATATTTCTAATTCTAATGATTAACAGAGGTATTAAAAAAGCTGTCCGTTTTACTGGTCTTGGTAGTTTAGATACAATGTTTGGATTCTTTTTTGGGTTTATCAAGGCTTATATTATTTCTGTTTGTATCTTCTCTGGTATTCACATTGTCTATAATCATGATAAATGGCCGGTAAATTTAAGTAAATCATTAATCTTTCCATATTTAGAAAAAGGTAGTAATTATTTATTAGAAAAATTTCCTGATGAAAAAACATATCAAAAATCTAAGGAGAAAATTGAAAATATTTGATCCAAAACTTAAAGAAGAGTGTGGTATATTTGGAGTTAGTAATACTAAAGATGCTTCTGCATTAACCGCTCTAGGACTTCATGCTCTTCAACACAGGGGCCAAGAAGGATGTGGCATCGTTACCTTCGATGGTAAACAATATTTTTCTGAAAAAAGAATTGGTTTGGTAGGTGATAATTTTAATAAAGAGAAAATATTAAAAAAACTTCAAGGAGATTATGCTATTGGACATAACAGATATAGCACAACAGGTGAAAATACTCTTAGAAACATTCAGCCTTTTTTTGCTGATACTAATGCTGGAGGGATCGGCGTAGCTCATAACGGGAATTTAACCAATTCTATTTCCTTAAGAAAAAAATTAGTTGATGAAGGTGCGATTTTCTACACAACATCTGACACAGAAACAATAGTACAATTAATTGCTAAGTCAAAACGGGCAAAAACAATAGACAAAATTGTTGATGCGATTTTTCAGATACAAGGTGGATATGCTTTGGTAATGTTAACTCAAACTTCTTTGGTAGGTGTTAGAGATCCTTTTGGTATCAGGCCTTTGGTTATTGGAAAATTAAAGAATAGTTATGTCCTAGCATCCGAAACGTGTGCTTTAGACATAATTGGTGCAAAATTCATACGAGAAGTTGAAAATGGTGAAATTGTCTTAATAGAAAATAATGAACTGAAAAGTATTAAGCCATTTCCACCAAGAAAAGTTAGACCTTGTGTTTTTGAATATATTTATTTTGCAAGACCAGATAGCATGCTTGACGGAAAAACTGCATATGAACATAGAAAAAATCTTGGTTCAGAACTTGCGAAAGAAAATGATATAGATGCTGATATTGTTGTACCAGTGCCAGATTCTGGGAATGCAGCTGCTTTAGGTTTTGCACAATCCTTAAACGTAAAATTTGAGCTTGGTTTAGTCAGAAATCATTATGTCGGAAGAACTTTCATTGAACCAAGTCAGAAGATTAGAAGTTTAGGTGTTAAATTAAAATTAAATGCCAATCAATCAACAATTCAAGGCAAAAAAATAATTTTAGTAGATGATTCACTAGTAAGGGGTACAACATCTCATAAAATAGTTAAAATGCTATATGATGCTGGCGCAAAAGAGGTCCATGTTAGAATTGCCTGTCCAGAAATAAAATTTCCTGATTTTTATGGAGTTGACACACCGACTAAAAAAGAATTGCTTGCAGCAAATAAAAGTAATTCAGAAATCTGTGAGTATATAGGTGCAAAATCGTTAAAATTTTTGTCAGTAAATGGCATGTATCGTGCAATAGGTTTTGATGGAAGAAACGAGAGTTATCCTCAATTAACTGATCATTATTTTACTGGTGAGTATCCTGTCAAACCTATTGATGAACTTGGTGATAGTAAAATCACACAATTATCTCTATTAAATACTGCTTCAAACAATTAAATGAAAAAAGTAAGTTTTACTGAAATGAAAAATGGAACTAAAGAGGATTATCTTTTATTAGATCAACATGAAAAAGATTTTGCCAGTAAAACTGCTGATAGAATATTAAAATTTATGTCTGGATTAAATGAAACTTTAGAAGGTTATCAGGTATCAAGACTTGAGCACTCACTTCAAAGTGCTACGAGAGCTCATAGAAATGGTGAAAGTGAGGAGATGGTTGTAGCTTGTCTGTTACATGACATCGGTGATGAATTAGCACCAATGAATCATTCTGAGTATGCCGCTTCAATTTTAAAGCCCTATGTATCAGAAAAAACTCATTGGATAGTAGAAAAGCATGGCGAATTTCAAATGTATTATTATGCGCATCATTTAGGTGGTGATAAGAACAGAAGAGATAAATATAAAGATCATAAATATTATCAAGATACAATAGATTTTTGCGAAAAATATGATCAAAATTCTTTTGATCCTAAGTATGAGTCTTTACCATTGGAATTTTTCAAACCAATTGTAAAGAAAATTTTTTCTAGAAAACCATATTCTTCTCAAACGAAAAATTAAAAACAAAACTAATATTAATGATCACAAAAAAAGAGCAAATAATTGAATATTTCAAGTCTGGGATTAAAAATAAGAAAGAATTTAAAATTGGTATCGAACATGAGAAATTTTTATTTGATAGTCGAAATAATAAGAGAATTGATTATCAAAAAATAAAGGAAATGTTCTCAGCTCTACTTCAATTTGGATGGAATCCTGTATTAGAAAGCAACAATATTATTGGTTTAAATAAGGGTGGTAAAAACATTACTCTTGAACCAGGTAATCAGATTGAATTATCTGGTGATAAACTTACTAATATTCATGAAGCATGTGCAGAGTCCTATGATTACTTATTCGAGTTAAAACAGGTCACAAAAAAACTTAATATTAAAATTGTGAGTTCAGGTTTTGATCCAATATCAAAATTAGATGATATCCCCAATAACCCTAAAAAAAGATACAAACTTATGACAAGAGATATGCCTTTAGGGGGAGAATTAAGTCTTGATATGATGTACCGAACCTGTGGAACGCAGTTAAATTTAGATTACTGTTCAGAAGAAGATTTTAAAAAAAAATTTAAGATAGTTAATTCTCTGGTACCTATTTCAATTGCTTTATTCTCTAATTCATCAATAGTTGAGAAGAAAAGAAGTAATTATTTATCTTATCGATCAAAAGTATGGCAAAATACTTCACGAGGTGGTTTGCCTAAATTATTCCTTGAAGACTTTGATTTTGAAAAATATGCAGATTTTGTGATTAATTTTTCAATTCTGTTTATACAACAAAAAGAACATTATTTTTCAGGTAGAGGATATAATTTCAGTGATTTCATGTCAGGAAATATCAAAGAAATAAACAATCGTCTTCCCAATGAAAATGATTTATCAACTCATTTGAGTACAATTTTTACGGAGAATAGACTTAAAAAATATATCGAATTAAGATCGATGGATACTTGTGGTTGGGATTGTCTATGTGCGGGTCCAGCATTTAATGTTGGAATGTTATATGGAAATTTAGATGAAGTTTATGAATTAATTTCTAATTGGGATAAAAATAAAATTATAAATGCATATTTAGAGGCGCCACAAAAAGGTTTTAATACCCAGCTTATGGGTAAAGACCTGCTCTATTGGTCTTCAGTATTATTAGATTTATCTAAAAAGGGATTAGAAAAGAGAGATATAGTCAATAAAAGTGGAAAAAATGAGACCATATTTTTAAATCATCTACAAAAAGTGATTGATAATAAAACTACAAATGCACATCATATGATTATTAAATTTTCTAAAGATGAAGATTTAACTGAGTTATATGACAAATAAAATTATTGCTATCCAGGGAAATCATCCTTCAAAACTAAACCCTTTAACCGATACCAGTATTTTTTTAGCTCATGAAATACAAAAGAAAAATTATAAAATTTTCTATTATGACCCAAAAGATTTATCTATCATTAATTTTAAAGTAGTTGCTGAAGGATTTTTTATCAAGTTTGATTATAAAAAAAAAAGATTTTTCAAAATTTTGAAAAAACAAAAATTAGAACTAATTAAGTGTAAATATTTACTTATTCGCCAAGATCCACCATTCAATTTAGAATATATTTGTTCAACTCTTATTTTAGATAAAATAAAAAAAAGGGTTAAAGTTATTAATGATCCAGCAGCAATAAGAAATGTATCTGAAAAACTTTTTTCCACAAAATATCAAAAATTTATGCCAGATACTATTTTTTCACAAAATATCGATGAAATTAGAAAGTTTTTTAAAAAACATAAAAAAGTGATTGTAAAACCTATTAATAGCTATAGTGGAAACAATATACATTTATTTACTAAATTTAATCTAAAATTTTTTCAAAAATTTATTAAAAAACACGATCATATTATGTGTCAAAAATATCTACCTAAGATTAAATTAGGAGATAAGAGAGTTTTTTTAATAAATGGTAAGGTTTGTGGTGCAATATCAAGAATTCCAAAAAACGGCTCATTTCTAAGCAATTTAAGTAAAGGTGCAAAACCAATAAATGTAAAATTAACTAATAAAGAAATGAAAATATCAAAATTGATTAGTAAAGATTTAAAAAAAGATAAAATTTTCTTTGCTGGAATTGACTTTATAGATGAGAAACTCAATGGTGACATAAATGTAACATCACCTACTGGATTAAAAACTTTCTACGACCTCTCAAAAATAAATTTAGCCTCAACTTTCTGGAAAGAATTAAAAGCGTGAAAAATCTCACAGATCAACAAAAGGGATCGTTATTGGCATTTGTTGCGGTAATGTTTATTACACCAGACTCACTATTCATAAGGCTTTCGAATGTAGATACTTGGGGTTTGGTTTTTTATAGAGGAATTATTCCTTTTATGACTGTTTTGTTAGGTATGATAATTATTTATAAGTTAAATTTTTTTAAAATTCTTTTCACAAGTGGTTATCATGGAATATTTTATGTGATTACATTTAGTGTAACTAATATAACTTTTGTTGTCTCTATTCAAAATACAAATGTTGCTAATACCTTGGTTATGATAGCGACTGCTCCAATGTTATCAGCAATTCTCGGAGCTATATTTCTAAAAGAACCTCCCGATAAAAAAACTTGGATTTCTATAATAATTACTTTTTTAGCAATAATATATATTTTCTTTGATTCTTTGAAGCTAGGTAATTTCTATGGAGATGTTTTAGGATTTGTTACTGCGATAGGTTTAGCAGTCGGAGCAGTTATAATCAGATCTGCTAAAAATAAAAATTTAGTTCCTGCTGCAGTAGTTGGTAAATTATTTGTTGCAACTTTTGCATTACTCTTTATCGAAAGTTTTGTGTTAGTTGGTAAAGATCTTTTAATTGTTCCATTGATGTGTATTTTATGTGTAGCAATACCTTTCGTATTAGTGACTATTGCGCCAAGGTTTATACCTGCTGCAGAAGTTAATCTTTTTTTTCTGCTAGAGACTATAATTGGTCCAATATGGGTTTGGTTAATCATAAAAGAACAGCCCAGTTTAGAAACACTTCAGGGTGGTCTAATTATAATAACCACCATAGCAATACACTCTTATTTAAAACTTAAAAATTCTTAAGCTTGTCACAATTAAGACTTGATTTAATAATACATCGCGAATAATTACCTCAATTTTTATGAATAAAGTTTTAAAAAACTCCTGGGCATTATTTTTGGGAATGGGCTTCATCATGATGGCTTATGGATTCCAAGGGTCTCTCCTGGGTGTAAGGGCTGTTCAGGAGGAATTTAGCCTTACTTCAACTGGATTTATGATGTCTGGTTATTTTGTAGGATATTTTATTGGTGCCGCAACTATTCCAAATATAATTTCGAGAGTTGGTCATATAAGAGTTTTTGCAGCTTTTGCATCTTTAGCTTCATTAGTTGTTTTAATTCACTCAGTTATAATTCATCCATTCGTTTGGTTTTTATTAAGAATACTTACAGGGGTAAGCATGGTCTGCATTTATACGGTTGCAGAAAGTTGGTTAAATGACAGATCAAGTAATAAAAATCGAGGCAGCGTTCTTTCTATTTATATGGTCATACTTTATGGAACCATGGGCATTGGTATGTTTTTACTTAACTTTAGTAGCCCTAAAAACTTTCAACCTTTTATCTTAGTTTCAGTAATAACTTCTGCCGCTTTAATACCTATTTTACTGACTAAAAAAAAACCACCAAATTTTAAAAAAATACAAGCCATGAATATGAGAGAGTTATACGAAGCTTCACCTTTTGGTATGGTGAGCTCTCTTTTTTATGGAACAATACAATCAGCATTATTCACATTACTAGCAGTTTACGCTACCTCCATGAACTTCACAATTTTAGAAATATCAATTGTGACTTTCTTGTTAGCAATTTCAGGTGCAGTAGCCCAATTTCCAGTTGGTAAAATTTCAGATATTTACGATAGAAGAAGAGTAATTGTGTTCTCAACATTTGGAGCGGCAATATTCGCAATAATTGCAATATTTGTTTCAAGACAAATGTATTTACCTGGGGGCCTTGCAACCAGCAAAACGTGGTTTTATTTTTTCTTTATTCTTTTTTCATTTTGTAGTTTGCCAATGTTCTCTTTAATTCTAGCACATACAAATGATTATATTTCAAAAGAAAAATTTGTAGCAGCTGGAGCGGGACTGCAATTTGCTTTTGGATTAGGAGCTATGAGTGGGCCATTTCTTTGTTCAATATTTATGGACTTGGTTGGACCAAATGGTTTCTTTGTATTTCTATTTATTTTTCACTCTTTCATTGGATTCTTTGGAATATATAGAATGAAAGTAAGAAAAACTGTTGAAAATCCAGACTCTCAGTTCGTTGCTATGCCGCAAACCATTACCCCAGCAGGTATTGAACTTAATCCTACTACTGAACACATAGAAGAACCATACTCTGAAAAAGTTAAAGAAATTTTAGAGAGAAAGGGTGTAAAATATAAAAAAGACGATAACGAAGATAAAAAAGAGGAAGCGACATATTAAATATATCCCTTTCAGGTTGTAAATCATTTTAGTCAGGCTACATAGATTTTTTTGAGAATCTTATTGAATAATTTTCATTTATCTAGTGAAATAAATAAAAATTAAAAATGCCATTAAAAAAAAAGAAAACGAAAATAAAAAAAAAAAATAACGGACTTGCTAAAATAGCAACGTTAACAACAAGTTCGCTAAGCAATGCATTATCTAATTATAAGAAAAAAAAAGAACAAGAAAAAATCAAAGCGATTAAATTACAAAAACTTGAGGAAAGAAATTCTTATCATAAGCAAAGAAAAGAATTGAAACTTTGGGAGGATAGGCTCAACAAAGAGAGTAGTAAAATCCGCTCAAATGAAGAAGAGCTGAGAATAAGAGAAAAAGAAATTAGATCAAAAGAAGATAAACAAAAAATTGAGGGTGAAAGACTGACGAAAAAAGATGAGGAGTTAGTACTTGTAGCAAAAGAATTAAGAGAAAAAGAAAAACAATTAAAAAATAGAGAAGAAGAGCAAAATAGAAAAGATATCGATTTAAAAGTAAGAGAAGATGAGCAAAAAAATAAAGAATTAAAAGAGCAAAGACGTAAAAATAGAGAATTAAAAATATTGAAAGAAGAGGAAGATAGACAAAAAGAAGCTGAGTTTATCAAAATAAGAGAGTGGGAAGAAAAATTTGATAGAGAACAAAAGCAAAAAGAACAAGATGAAATTAGGCGGGAACAGAGACTTATTCAAAAAGAAATAGAAAAAAGAGAAAGATTTGAGGAAATTGATAAAAATCTCAAAAGTTCATCAAGTGGATTAGAGAATTTTAATATAGATAAATCTAAAGAAAATTAATTTTTTTTTATTGTTTTGGAAAATAATCTTTGATTTTCCCTTCTCTATATACATCGGCAGTACAACAATGAAGTCCGCCTCCAAAAGCATAAGCATCTCTTAAATCCACCAGAATTACCTCCATACCTAACTTATCTAATTGTTCTGCCTGATATTTTTCACTTTTTTCAACACAAACTGTTTTAGGATCTAACACTAAAACATTCATTGAAAGCCAAACAGATGAATAACAAAGTGGTGGTGGCTCATTATGAGCTGGTTGAGCAGCATCAATTATTTCCCATCCGTTATTTTCAAATAATTTTCTTTGCTCTTTAGGTAATTTTCTTTGGGGATTGTTTATAATCAATCCTTCTTTTATAGGAGTAAAGGTTGCATCTATATGTATTGGATATGGGTCACCCGGAAAGTTTACTGCATGAATTCTATGATCTTTAAAATGTCTTTTTAACCAATCAATACCTTTTAAATTTGTTGTAAAACCATGCTGTACAATTAAGTCTTTACCAAATCGTAGTATATCTGCAGCATCAAATAAAGGTTCTTCCTCAGTTGTTACAAAAAATTTATCTTCTGTCCACTTTAATCTTTTTTCAATACCTATTTTATCAGACAAATAATCTTCTCTGTAATCAGCATCAGTCAATCTTGGTTTAGGAGCCGACTCATGTCTCATGTTTGGATCTAAATTATAATATTCTTTTAAAAGAGGTCGATAGCAAAGATATTCAAACCATCTGCATCTATAACTCATAGTAGCTTCTAAAATTTCATTGCCCACAGTCAGCAAAACATCTCTTGGTGGCATACAACCAAACATAGTTTCAACTTTCCAGTCAGGAGTTGAAATATTTTGATTAAAGTTAATTGGTGTTGGTCTATCTACTTTTATACCACGCTTAGATAACATTTCCGAAAAATCATTTAATAATTGATTAGCTTTATCTATTGTATCTTTTGTTCTTGGACCAAATTTACCTTTCATATCAGAGTCCTCAGGAACTTTAGCATCAAGTGCTGGTTCAGGGGCCGGTATACATACACCATCTGCCCTTCCAACAATTACATGTTTTAATGGATCCCACTCATTCCAACTATTTACAATGACTTTATCTCTAAACATTAAATTAATTAAGTGCGATGTATCTCTTATTCCACCTCATGATAAGGCTATAATAAATAAGTGAGACGAAAAGAAAGAAACCTCCCACTATTGTGTTATTAGATGGAATTTCATTAATCCCAAACAATGGTAACCATACCCAAAAAATTCCTCCAATAACCTCCGTTAGAGACAATAATGTCAACTCTGCTGCCTGTATTGCTTTAGATCCTATCGAATATAAAATAAGACCTAAACACACTAATACTCCATGGAGAGAAAACATTGCACTATTATAACTTGTTGCAAAAAAAGTTTGTTTATTAACCAAAATCATAATCGTAGCAGTTATAAAACAAAACAAACCAGCTACAGCGACTGTTGTAAATTTTGGTGTTTCTTTCCTCCACCTTAAAGTGACAGAAAATATTGAAAATCCTATAGATGATGTAAGTCCAAAAACAAAACCTATTAAAGAATTTTTTTCAGTATTACCAACAGCCATAATTATGATACCCACTGTTGCAATAAGCATTGATATCCAGACATTTAAAGAAATTTTTTCTTTTAAAAACAAAAAAGCTAATAATGCAGTAAAAAAAGGCATTGCAGCTAAACATAATAAAGTAATTGCTGCAGTAGTATTTGTAATTGAATAAATAAATGAAATCATTGCAATACCAAGACCAATTCCACCAACAAGTCCTGATTTACCTACTTTTTTGTAATTTTTGTAAAAATTTATTCCCTCTTCAAAATATAAATATAAATTTAAAATAATAAAAATAGTTAAACCTCTACCAAAAATATATTGCCAAGGAACCATATGAGGATCATTCATATATCTCACTACCAAAGGACCAAACGACCAAAGTATCCCTGCAAATAAAACAACCGGTACAGCTATTTTTTCATTTCTAAGTTCAACCATAATCGAATATTTAGATCTAATTGATTTGTACTACAACATAAATTAAATTGTTATACAAAGTATTAGCACTAATATAATAAATTAATATGAATTTGGATATTCTTAAAATAGCCTCTGATACCAATAATAACAAAAGCATCAAAAACTATACACACCACTCAAAATTGAAAAATTCAATGTGTGGTGATGAAATGCAAATAGATTTAGTTATAAAAAAAAATAAAATTATTGATTTTGGTTATCAAGGTAAGTCCTGTGTTTATTGTCAAGCCTCAGCAAGCTTACTTTCGAAAATTTCAATTAATGAAAATAAATCTAAAATTAATGAATTGTGCGATGATGCAAAACATTATTTTGAGGGAAATGTTGAAAATATTGAAAAAAAATGGAAACCTCTTAATAAAATATTTAATGATAAAAATCTATCTCGTAAAGAATGTATATTATTACCTTTTAAAACAATCAAAAAGATAGTATCAAAATAATTTTATGGGTAATTTTAAACAATCTTTTATTGCAGGATTATTTTCAATCATCACTATAGGTATTTTAACTTTACTAACTTACAAAACTGAATTTGGAATTTTTCTTATTGCATCTTTTGGATCGTCAATGGTTCTGTTGTATGGATATCCTGAAAGCCCTTTTGCCCAACCCAAAAATGTTTTTTTTGGGCATCTAGTAACCGCTGTCGTAGGAATGTTTTTTTTATATTTAATTCCTTTGCCATTATTTATAATTATACCATTAGCAGTTGGTTTTGGAGTGGGTCTTATGATATTATTAAATGTGACCCATCCACCTGCAGGTGGAAATCCGATTATAGTTATCATGGGTAGTGTCTCACTAGACTATTTGTTAAGCCCAATAATTTCTGGATCAATAATTATTCTAGTTTTTGCCATCATAATTAATCGATTTATACTTAAAAAGAGTTATCCAAAATCAAAATAATTTGTTTGCTAGCGACATTAAAATAATGTTAGATGGCTCAAAATAAATTAATGATCGAAAGTAACGCAGGAGAATAAATGAAAATATTATGTGTATTATATGATGATCCAAAAGGAGGAATGCCTAAGTCATATCCACTTAAAGATCTTCCTAAACTAGAAAAATATCCAGACGGGATGACCTTACCTTCTCCAAAAGGAAGAGATTTTAATCCAGGAGAATTATTAGGATGTGTTTCAGGAGAGTTAGGATTAAGAAAATTTTTAGAGAGTAATGGACACGAGTTAGTAGTTACTAATAGTAAAGATGGAGATGGATGTGAGGCAGATAAGCATATCGTTGATGCTGATATAGTAATTTCTCAACCTTTTTTCCCGTATTACTTAACTAAAGAAAGAATTGCTAAAGCTAAAAAATTAAAAATGGCTATTACAGCTGGAATCGGCTCTGATCACGTGGATTTACAAGCAGCTATGGATAACAAAATTGATGTAGTTGAAGTAACTTTTTGTAATTCAAGATCTGTTGCTGAACACATCGTAATGATGATTGTATCAATGGTAAGAGACTATCACAACCAACATAGAATTGTTAATGAAGGTGGATGGAACATAGCAGATGCTGTGCAAAGATCTTATGATGTTGAAGGTATGCATATTGGAACTGTTGCTGCTGGCCGTATTGGTTTAGATGCATTAAGAAAAATGAAACCATTTGATGTTCATTTACATTATTTTGATAGACATAAATTACCAGATAGTGTTGAAAAAGAATTAAACTTAACATTTCATGATTCAGTAGAGTCTATGGTTAAAGTTTGTGATGTCGTGACAATAAATTGTCCTCTTCATCCTGAGACTGAAAACTTATTTGACGATGCAATGATAAGCAAAATGAAAAAAGGTGCTTATATTGTAAACACGGCAAGAGGTAAAATTTGTAATCGTGATGCAATTGCAAAAGCATTGAAGAGTGGTCAACTAAGTGGTTATGCTGGAGACGTTTGGTTTCCACAGCCAGCTCCAAATGATCATGTATGGAGAACAATGCCTAACCATGGTATGACACCTCACACTTCTGGAACTTCTTTGTCAGCTCAAACAAGATATGCTGATGGTGTAAGAGAAATCTTAGAATGTTTCTTTGAAGGAAAAGAAATCAGAGATCAATATCTTATCGTCAAAGATGGACAATTAGCTGGAATGGGTGCTCACTCATATAGTAAAGGATCTGCCACAGGTGGTTCTGAAGAGGCAGCTAAATATAAGAAAAAATAAATCATTCTTTTAATTATTAAAGGTAAGCTACTTAAGGTAGCTACCTTTAATAATCTAGACTCAATTCCCAATTTTTGTATAAATTTTTAATCATGAGATTTTTATTATTTATATTTCTAAACTTAATAATTACTAATTCAGTATTAGCATCTGAAAAAAGTAAAGCATATTTTGCTGGTGGTTGTTTCTGGTGTATGGAAGAGTCTTTTGAAAAATTAACAGGTGTTGAGAAAGTGATTTCAGGATACTCTGGAGGAAAAACTGAAAATCCAACCTATGAAGAAGTTACTTATGGAAATACAGGTCACCTTGAAGTTGTAGAAGTAATTTATGATGCAAGTTTAATATCTTTCGAAGAATTACTTAAAAATTTTTGGCTCAACATAGATCCATTTGACCCTTATGGTCAGTTTTGCGACAAAGGTTATAGCTACAGATCTGCAGCTTTTTATACAAATCAAAAGGAAAAAGATTTAATTGAAAAAGATTTTAAAAGACTAGAAAAAAAATTTAGTAAAAAAGTTGTTACTTATATTAGAGAATTTGAAAAATTTTATATAGCTGAAGATCGTCATCAAGATTATTATCAAGTATATTTTTTAAATTATTTAAAATATAAAAAAGCTTGTAGAAGAGAAGAGATTTTAAATAGAATTTGGAAAATGTAGCAATTTATGAAAAATAATATCAATTGGAATTTTGATAACACATATTCCAAATTGCCTGAGCCATTTAGAGAAAAGATAAATCCAGTAAAAGTTAAAAATCCTAAACTGATTTTATTAAATGAGTCTTTGGCCAAAGATCTAAATTTAGATTTTTCTGAAATAAGTCAGTCTGAATTATCAGCGATATTTACAGGAAACGAATTGCCAAAAAATAGTAATTCAATAGCACAAGCTTATGCGGGTCATCAATTTGGCCATTTTACAATGCTTGGTGATGGTAGAGCAGTTTTGATTGGAGAACATGTATCTAAAAATAATCATAGATACGATATTCAATTTAAAGGCTCAGGAAAAACTGCTTTTTCAAGAAATGGAGATGGAAGAGCTGCGTTAGGGCCTATGCTTAGAGAATATTTAATAAGTGAAGCAATGTATGCCCTAAATATACCAACGACGCGAAGTCTGGCGGTTGCAAAAACTGGAGAAAATGTAATTAGAGAGACACCGTTAGAAGGTGCTATACTCACCAGAGTAGCATCAAGTCATATTAGAGTGGGAACTTTTCAGTATATTGCAGCAAGGAATAAAAAAAGTGAGTTAGAGACATTATTTGATTATGTTGTCAAAAGACATTACCCAGAAATTAAAAATTCAAAAAATAAAGCCTTAGATCTTTTAAAAGTTGTTTTAGATAAACAGATTGATTTAGTTGTCAATTGGATGAGAGTTGGATTTATTCATGGTGTAATGAATACAGATAACATGAGTATAGCTGGTGAGACCATTGACTACGGACCCTGTGCTTTCATGGATATTTATGATCCAAAAACTGTATTTAGTTCAATTGATAAATTAGGAAGATATGCTTATTGCAATCAGCCGGTTATAACAAAATGGAATCTTTCAAGATTTGCTGAGTGCTTGATACCTTTGATTGATAAAGACCAAGACACAGCTGTAAAATTAGCAACTGAAATAATTGACACTTTTGAAAAAACATATGAAGAAAAGTGGTTAAATATGATGAGAGCTAAGCTAGGCTTAATTGGCTCGGATAAAAAAGATAAGTACCTAATTTTAGACTTACTAACCTGGATGCATCAAAATAAAGTTGATTACACAAATACATTTTGCCACTTGATGAACTTTAAAACTCAAAAAGATAATATTTATGAAGGTGCTGATTTTAGCAACTGGAAAAAAAGGTGGCAGGAAAGATCATCAAGTCATCATAATTCAAAGGAAAAGCATAAAAAATTGATGAGAAGTACAAACCCTCTTTTAATTCCAAGAAATCATATAGTTGAAAATACTCTTAGAGATGCAGATCAAGGAAATTTAGAACCTTTAGTTAATTTTTTAAAAATCTTAAATAGCCCCTATACCGATCAAAAAGATATCAGTGAATACCAAATATTATCTAGTTCAAATGAAAATTATCAAACTTTTTGTGGAACTTAATTAAAGAACATATGGCTCATGTCTCGCCTGTTTACCTAAAACTCTCTCTACAGCCATATTTGAAATATCAATTGATTGATAAGCGCCCGTCGTAATCAATTCTGTTAATGCTCTACCAATTCCTGGGGCTTGCATTAATCCTCTTCCTGTGAAACCTGTTGCTAAGTAAACATTTTCAAATTTTGGATGTTTTCCAACGACTGCATTGTTATCAAGTCGATTGCAATCATAATATCCAGCCCATCCACCAGTTAATTTTAATTCTTCCATAGCCGGTATTCTATGAGCTAATGCTGGCCAAACTAATTCTTCAAAATCATCCCATGCAGGTTCAAGATCTTTAGCATCAAAGACTGATTTTGGTGAACCTGCTAAATATTCTTTGCCTTCAGGTCTCCAATAAACTCCTGTTGTTAGATCACCTGTTAATGGCATTTCAGGAATATGTTTCGGACACTTTACTCTGAAAACTGTATGTTTTTGAGGTTCAACAGGAATATCTTCTAAAAGCTCTTTAGTCCAACATCCAGC
The DNA here is from genome assembly GCA_902528545.1 of uncultured Pelagibacteraceae bacterium. GTDB lineage: Bacteria > Pseudomonadota > Alphaproteobacteria > Pelagibacterales > Pelagibacteraceae > Pelagibacter. The sequence continues at coordinate 29,646 of CABZTB010000001.1, forward strand.
AGCTGAAATAATTGTCTTAGCATTAATTTCTGAAAGAGATTTAACTTCACCTTTAACAAATTCTGCACCAAGATCAATTGCTTTACTTTTTAGAGCACTATGAAACATGAATGGGTCAATCCATCCCTCACTTTGATTGTCAGTAAAAGTCGCTGTTTCAATTCCCTCACTATTGATATATGGAAAAAAATTATTCAACTCAGAGCCTTTGATATTTTTTGTTCCCGCATCACAAGCTTTATGATTTTCGAGCGCTTTATATTGTTCATCTGCATGCTCAGGTCCAAACATTAATAAATAACCATTGGTCACCATACTAGCAGTGGGTTTTGGATTTTTTTCAGTTTTTAATAAATCTGGAATTTGAAAAATAAATTCTCTAGCAAATTTTCCTAACAAAATGTTTTCTTTTTGAAAAAATTGTCTTCTAAAGCCACCTAATGACAAAGGAAAAGAAGCAGTTTTATAAGTTGGGTCTTTTTCTATAACTTTAACTTTTCTGCCCTCTTTTGATAAAAAGTAAGCAGTCGCGGCTCCAATTATTCCACCACCAACTATTACAACATCATCCATTAATTTAATATTAGTAAGTTAATATTCAGAAATAATGCATAGCAACACCAAAGTAAATAGGGAATCATTAAATAATAACTCACAAAATTGACACGCTTATATCTAATTACTAAAGTAATTATTAAACCAATTAAGATTACCAAAACAACTAAAGCTAAAAAAATTTGGTGTAATCCAAAAAAAACGATACTCCAAGTTGTATTAAATATAATATGAATAAAATAAATATAAATCGTGTTCATGTCTCTACTTTTACTATGCCAAAAAAACCAAATAGCGACTGTCATCATTAGATATAGCGTAGTCCAAACAGGTGCAAATATCCAATCAGGTGGGTTAAAATCAGATTTGACTAATTGAGAATACCAAGGGTCTTTAAAATTAATTGTGACTAAACTTCCAATAAATGAGGCTGAAAATGTGATAATAAAAAAAAGTATGAATGATAAAAATTTATTTTTTAGCATTAAAGTATTATACATCTTTAGATTATGAATAAAAAAACAATTTGGATAACGGGTGGGAGTACTGGAATCGGAAAAGCTCTTGCAATAAAATTTGCTAATGAAGGATGGAATGTCGCTATTTCAGCCAGACGTGAGAATCTTCTTGATGAGATTGCAGACAATCATGAAAATATAAGTCCATTTCCATTAGATGTGACTGATAAATCAAAATGTAAAGAGGTTTTTGAAAAAATTAAGAATAAATTTGAAAATATAGATATTTGTTTTTTTTCCACTGGAACATGGAATCCAAAAAAAGAAAGAGATATTGATGTTGAACAAATTGAGGAAGTTTTTAAAATTAATTTTTTTGGGACATTGAATACCATCAAAGCAGTCGAAGAATATTTTAAAAATAAGAAAAATGGGACAATTACTATTGTTTCATCAATAGCTGGTTATAGAGGTTTACCAAATTCAACCGGATACGGACCTTCAAAATCTGCTCTTAATAATTTAGCAGAAAGTCTATATTTTGATTTTGGTCGATCAAATGTGAGAGTATGTTTGGTATCTCCGGGTTTTATCAAAACTCCAATGACAGATAAAAATGATTTTAAAATGCCTTTTTTAAAGACTACTGAATATGCGGCTGAAAAAATATATGATGGCTTGGTCAATAAAAAGACTTTTGAAATTCATTTTCCAAAATCATTAACTATTGTACTGAAAATCTTAAGTTTTCTCCCAAGTAAGATTTATTTTGGTTTAGTTGGAAAATTAACTAAATATCAAAAGAAAGATTAATCTTTTACAAACACCACTGTCAATTCAGCAACTTTAATTCCAAATTTAGTCATTGTAGCTCTATTAATTGCTACTCGATCATCCTGTTTGAAAATCCAATCATCGAAAGTAATCTTAATTTCTTTACCTTTTACTGGAACTAACAAAACATACTCAAATTTAAATGCGGGACCATATGAATATCCCCTGGCTTTACCAACCACGTCTCCAGCAGTTCCCTCATAATTGTTGTCGTCTATTTTAGTAATTTGCCATTGTCTAGTTTGTACTTCACCGTCATCCCAATTAAATTTTTCATCAAGAATTAATTGTTTGCCATCCCACTTACCATCTAAATCTGCTGAAAATTGTCTAGTAACTTTTCCAGATCTATTCTGAAGAACTCCCCAAGCCTTTACATTACCTGACAAGTAATTTTCAATAATTAATCTTGGTTCTTTACCTTTAAAATCTTCGGGTTTCATATCGCTATTATTTGAGCAGTTTGTAATTAAGAATAAACAGATTATCAATAAAATTGATCTCAAGTTTATTATTTTGCTCACAAGCCCCCGTTATTTATTTATTTTGAATTGAAAATTGTATCAAATCAATATTTTTCGATTTAAATCCAGCCTCACAATAAGATAGGTAAAACTCCCACATTCTTTTAAAAGTTAAATCAAAACCTTGTTTTTTAATGAGATCCCATTTTCTATTAAACTCATTTTTCCAAATAGCTAATGTATTTGCATAATGATCGGCATATGAGTCGTAAGACTTAATTGTTAAACCATTGTCTGAAACATATTTGTTTAAGCTATTTTTACTTGGCAAAAATCCTCCTGGAAAAATATATTTTTGAATAAAATCTTGTTTCATTTTATATCTATCAAATAAACTATCATCTATTGTAATTGCTTGAATTGCAGCCCTACCATCTGTAGAAAGGTTTTTCTTAATAGTTTTAAAATAACTTTCCAAATAATTTTGCCCTACTGCCTCAATCATTTCTATGGACGCTATTGAATTATATTTATTCTTTAAATCTCTATAATCTTTTATTTCGATATTTACTTTTTCATTTAAACCACAATTATGAATTCTTTTTTTTGCGTATTCGAATTGTTTTTTTGAAATAGTAATACAATCTAATTTTACATCATATTTTTTTCCTAAATATTCTGCAAAACCACCCCAGCCACATCCGATTTCTAAAACCCTATCACCATTGTTAGGTTTTATTAAATCTATCATTTTTTGATATTTGTTATTTTGTGCATCTGAGAGATCTTTAGTGGTCTCACTAAAAATTCCGCTTGAATAAGTTAAGGTTTCATCAAGCCATAAAGAAAAAAAATCGTTTCCTAAGTCATAATGTTTTGCAATATTTTCTTTACTTCTATTCTTTGTATTTTTTATAAAGATCCCTTTTAAAAAATTTATAATTGGAAAATCGAGTAAGCCTGAAAACTTGTATATGATTTTGATATTTCGAGCTGTTATTTCAATGAGATTGGATAAATTATCAGTTTCAAATTCTCCTCTCATGTAAGACTCAGCAAAACCAATGCTGCCACCCTTTATAAGATTAAAAGAAAAATTTGGTTTTTTAATTTTCAATTTAGCTTTTAAATTATCCTGAGGATTTCCAAATTTAAAAACTTCTCCTTGATAATTTGTAATTTCTAGAAATCCAACATTTATTCCGGCTAATATGTTAAAAACAAGTTTGTCTGAAAGTCTATTTAAGGACATTAATTTTCAAAAGATATGTTGTTTCTTATTTTCAATTTTTTTTGGATAAACTTTATTCCTTTGGTCCATAATTTAAACGCTTCAAAATGTATCGCTGCAATAATTTTAAACGTCATTAAGGGATGTTTTAAATAAGATTTAATTAACTCTGAAGTTGTAAAATCTTTTCTTTTCCCATCTTGAGAGGCATATAATATTTTTTCGTTTAATTGATATTGATCTATGATTACTGAGATCTTATCTGCAGGTTTTAAAATTCTAAAAAAATAACTACAATTCATTTCAATGAATGGTGAAACATGAAATTTTTTCTCGCAATTGTGTTGCAATAAATTGTCATTTTTTACTTTAAAAACATAAGTATGTTGCTCACCAAAAGTATTTTTGACTTCATATAATATGGATATCAAATCATTGTTATTATTGTACACATAAAAAACACTTAATGGATTAAAAACATATCCAAAGATTCTTGGGTAACATAAAAGTTTAATTTTAATATTTTCACTACTAATATTATTTTGTTTAAGATTTCTTTTAACCCAATCGATTAATAGTGATCCATCTCTATCTCCATGGTCTTTATCAAAAAAACTTACTAAATTAAATTTATTGTATGAAAAAAAACTAATTGTTTTATCTAATTTTTCTAATTCAGAAAGATCAATCAAAAGTGAAAATACTCTGTATTTAAAAAAATGTATCTTTGGTTTAAATCTTTTGTGAATTACAGTGCCATTATATATACAACTAGTCATTAAGGGTTTTGAGCATTTCAATAGATGATTTTATTCCATCTTCATGAAAACCGTAACCAAAATAACTACCACAATAAAGAATATTTCTTTTATTTTGTAAATTTTTAAGCTGACTTTGAAAATTAAGTGCAGATTGATCAAAATATGGATGTGTAAATCTTACTTTTTTTAAAATTTTCTTCTCATCAATTTTAAAATAAGGATTTAGGGTAAGAAAAATATTTTCATCACATTTAAGGTTTTGTAATAAATTTAACCAATATGTAATTGAATTTTTTTCTATTTCATCCTTTTTCATTGATGAATTCCATGAGCACCAAGCTTTTTTATTTTTTGGCATAGCTTGTTCATCGGTATGAATATAAGCAATATTTTCCTTATACTTATAATTTGAAAGTACATTCTTTTCCTGGTCGGTTGGATTATCAATTATTGATAAAGCTTCATCTGCATGTGTTGCTAAAACAACTTTATCGTATCCAAAATATTCACTTTCTCCTCCATAATATAAATCTATACCTGTTGTTTTTGTTTTAATTTTTTTGATTGGATAATTTTTGAAATGTTCACCACTGATTTTTGAAATAATGTTTTCAACATAAGTTCTGCTCCGATTTGATACTGTGTACCATTGGGGTCTATTTTTTAATTTAAACAAACCATGATTTTGAAAAAACTTTAAGAAAAATCTTAACGGCATTTGACTGGCAGCACTTGGTGGCATTGACCATATGGCTGAGACCATCGGTATCAAATGAAAGTTGATAAACTCTTTTGAAAGATTTTCCTTTCTCAAATAATCACCAAGTGTAGTCTCTTGATCAATTTTTTTTATATTATCACATTTTTTGTAAAACTTTATTATATCAATAAACATTTTGAGGAATCTATGATTAAACAAATTAGTCTTATTTGAAAAAATTCCATTTAATCCTCGACCACAATATTCGAATGAAGAATTTTCAACTGATACCGAAAAAGACATATCGCTTTTTTCAATTGCAATATTATTCTCTTCGAAAAAATTTATTAAATTTGGGTAAGTTGCGTAATTAAATACAATAAAACCTATATCAACTGGAATTTTTTTTGTACCAAACGATAAATCAATAGTATGAGAGTGACCACCGAAACGATCTTCCTTCTCGAAAAGATCTACATGATGTTTTTTTGATAAGTAATATGCAGCGCTTAATCCTGATATGCCTGAGCCGACAACAGCAATCTTCATTAATTGTTAAGCTGCATCTTCTTTAAATTCATCTATGCTTGGACAAGTACAGAATATATTCTTGTCACCATAAACATTATCTACTCTTGCAACTGGAGGCCAAAATTTATTAGCTCTTAAGAATTTAGCTGGATAAGCAGCTTCTGCTCTTGAATATTTATGCGTCCAATCATCAGAAGCTAATTCGCTGTCCGTGTGAGGAGCATTTTTTATTGGATTGTCTAATTTATCAAATTCACCTGATTTAATTTTTTCAATTTCTTCTTTAATCTTAATTAAAGTATCACAAAATCTATCTAGTTCTGACAAACCCTCACTTTCAGTTGGCTCTATCATCATTGTGCCAGCTACTGGCCATGACATAGTTGGTGCATGAAACCCATAATCTATTAATCTTTTTGCAATATCTTCTTCGGTTACTCCTGTCTCTGATTTAATATTTCTAATATCAATAATACATTCATGAGCAACATTTCCATTTGATCCTTTATACAGAATTGGAAAGTGATCTTTAAGTCTATGAGCAATATAATTTGCATTTAATATTGCTACTTCAGTAGCAAGCTTTAATCCCTCTGACCCCATCATTTTAATGTACATCCAAGAGATTGACAGAATACTTGAACTACCCCAAGGAGCTGCCGAGACTGCTCCAATGCCAGATGTTGGTCCACAATCTTTAATCACTGGATGATTAGGTAGATAAACTTGTAAATGTCTTTTACAAGCAATTGGTCCCATACCTGGCCCTCCCCCGCCGTGTGGAATACAAAATGTTTTATGTAAATTAATGTGACAGACATCTGGACCAAAATTTCCAGGCTTTGCAACTCCAACTAAGGCGTTTAAATTTGCTCCATCCATATACACTTGTCCACCATGTTTGTGAACTAATTCACAGATATCAGTTATTTTTTCTTCAAATACTCCATGGGTAGATGGATAAGTTACCATTAGTGCTCCAAGATTCTCTGAATGTTGTTCAGCTTTTTTCTTTAAATCATCAAAATCAACATTTCCCTCTTTATCACAATTAACAACTACCACCTTCATTCCAACCATTTGTGCACTTGCTGGGTTAGTACCATGTGCTGAACTTGGAATTAAACATATATTCCGATTAGCCTCACCTCTATCTAAATGATACTTTCTGATAACCATTAAGCCCGCATACTCACCTTGAGCACCTGCATTAGGTTGCAAAGAAACACCTGAAAAACCAGTTATAGAACGCAACCAATTTTTCAGATCAGTAAATAAATCTCTAAAACCTTCCATTTGTTCGATTGGGACAAACGGATGAGGTTCTGCAAATTCTTTCCATGATATTGGGATCATTTCGGCAGCAGCATTTAATTTCATCGTACAAGAACCAAGTGCAATCATAGTTCTATTCAATGCTATATCTTTATCTTCTAATCTTTTTAAATATCTAAGCATTTCGGTTTCGGAATGATATGAGTTAAAAACTGGATGTTCTAAATATTTTGAAGTTCTTAATAAATTTTTTGGAAGATTAGGTAAACTTACTGATGGATCTTCTTTTTTGATTGACTCTGCTGCATTAAAAATTTTTAATAGTTGATTTACTCTATATACATTTTTTCTCTCATCAAATGAAACAGCAAGCATTTCAGAATTTACTTTTCGAATATTAACTCTCTGATTCAAAGCATTCTTATAAATTTGATCAGTCTTTTCTTTAGTAATAATCGTTACAGTGTCAAAAAAATTATTCGAATAAAGCTCGTATCCAGATTGTTTTATTTTATCAGCAAAACTTTTTGCTAATTGAGACACTCTTTCTGAAATATTTTTAATTCCATCTGGACCATGATAAATAGCATATGCTGCTGACACAATTGCTAATAAAGCTTGGGCGGTACAAATATTACTTGTCGCCTTATCTCTTCTAATATGTTGCTCTCTAGTTTGTAATGATAATCTATATGCTTTGTTACCATGTCTATCAACTGATACCCCAACAATCCTTCCGGGCATTGATCTTTTAAACTCATCTTTTGTAGCAAAAAAAGCTGCATGTGGACCTCCATATCCCATTGGAATACCAAATCTTTGAGAGCTTCCAACTGCAATGTCGGCACCAAGCTCTCTTGGCGTTTTTAATTTTGCTAGGGCTAACAGATCACAAGCTAATACAGCCTTCCCATTCTTTTTGTGAATTTTGCTAATTGCTTCACTTGGGTCTTTTATATCTCCTAAAGTTCCAGGATATTGCAAAATTCCACAAACTAAATCTTCTTTTAGCTGGTCTAAAACTTCATCTTCTCTACCAACTAAAACCTTTAAACCCATTGGTTCAGCTCTTGTTTGAATTACATTTATTGTTTGAGGATGACAATCTTCAGAAACAAAAACTAAATTACTATCTTTTTTATTTAATCTGTGACTTAGACCCATAGCCTCTGCTGCTGCTGTGCCTTCATCTAATAAAGAAGCATTGGCAATATCCATTCCTGTAAAGTCAACAATCATTTGTTGAAAGTTTAATAACATCTCAAGTCTTCCTTGAGCTACCTCAGGCTGATAAGGTGTGTATGAAGTGTACCATCCTGGATTTTCTAGAATATTTCTCAAAATTACGTAAGGTGTATAAGTTCCATAATAACCCATACCAATAAAATTCGAGTAAACTTGATTTTTTTTTGAAATTGCTCTTAACTTTCTTAACGCTTCGTACTCTGAATTTGAATCACCAATATTTAGTTCACCTTTAAACTTTATTTTTTCTGGAACAGTATTGTCAATTAAATCATCTAGTGACTTATAGTTTAATTCTTTTAACATTTTTAATTGGTCTTCTTTAGAGGGACCAATATGTCTTTTTAAAAAATCTTTTTCTGAATTAGGTAACATTATGCTGAAGTCTCCTTTGCAAATTTATCGTAATCGTCTTTATTCATTAAAGTATCCATTTCCGATGGATCTTTTATTTTCAGTTTAAAAAACCACGCTGAGTCTTCTGGGTCTTGATTAATCTTTGATGGATCATCTACTATAGATTGATTGGTATCAACTACTTCACCGCTCACAGGGGTATATACATCGCTAGCAGCTTTGGTTGACTCTACAACGCCAGCTGTACCATCCTTCTCTACGCTAGAACCTTTTTCTGGAAGCTCTGCAAAAACTATATCACCTAACATCTCCGTAGCATGTTTTGTGATACCAATTGTTGCAATATCTCCATCTAATTTAATCCACTCGTGTTCTTTTGAATATTTCACTTCACTCATTAATTTACCCCTTTAACATAACTTTTTTTATAAAATGGTAAGCTACAAATACTTGCAGGATGTTTTTTACCTCTGACTTCTAAAAATACTTTAGTATCTTTTTTTGAGAATTCATTTTCCACATAACCCATTGCAACAGGTCCATTAACACTTGGTCCAAATGTACCACTTGTGATTTCTCCAATATGATCATCTGATTGATTAAATATTTTTGTCTTTTCTCTAGCAATAATTCTTCCCTCAGGTTTGATTCCAACTCTTATTTTACTGACACCATCATTTAATTGTTTAATGATTATATCAGAGCCAATAAAATCTCCCTTAGAGACTCTTTCTTTTGAAATAGCCCACTTTAAATTTGCTTCCACTGGAGTTTTATCTTTATCAAGATCATGACCATAAAGACATAAACCAGCTTCCAATCTTAGTGTATCTCTTGCTCCAAGACCTATCAATTTAGATCCTTTGTTGATTAATTCTCTAGTTAATTTGTCTACAAAATTATTTGCGATTGATATCTCAAAACCATCTTCACCCGTATAACCAGATCGCGTAATATAAACTTTCTGATTTTGAAATGTAAACCAGTTTCCAGACATAAAATTAAGATCTTTCACACCATTGATAATATCATTAAGAATTTTTGATGATTTAGGACCCTGAATAGCAATTAAAGATCTATTTTCATCTAGAACCATTTTGTACTTCTCTTCAAGAAGCTCTTTTAAAATTTTAAAGTCATTATCTTTACATGCTGCATTAAGGATTATCAAAAAGCCCTCATTTGTTTTTGTGATAATTAAATCATCATGTATCCCAGCATCTTTATCCATTAAGAAGCTGTATTTTGAATGATTTAATTTCAAATTTTTAAGATCTAAAGGAAAAATTTTTTCTAAATCTTTAATTAAGTCTTCACCACCATAAATAAATAGCTGACCCATATGAGAAACATCAAAGATACCTGAATGATTTCTTGTGAATTTATGTTCTTCTACAATACCTTCCGAATATTGTATCGGCATTTGATAGCCTGCAAATTCAACAAATTTTGCATTACAATCTTGATGTAATTGGTACAGCGATGTTTTTTTTGTTTCCATATTAACTCTTTGTACCCATCTGTATATTTGCCTGAGAGTTTTGCTCCTTCGGCGAGAATTAAATCTCTTTCCAGAGTTAATATGTTACGGTCCTTTTTGCCTGAGAGATTCCTGGGTGGTTGCTCCTTCGGCGCTACGATATTCTGTAGTCTCTCCCGTGGCAGGATATTCTTACATGTGTGGAAAAAAGTCAATCAGAAACAATTTTTTTTTGTTTACTTAAAAGCGAGTAAAATTGTAATAAAACCGCAGAAAGTATAATTGCGCCACCAATTAATCCAAATACAGAGGGTCTTTCACTTACAAAAAGGAATGCCCATATCGGTCCTAGGACAGATTCGGATAACATTATGATTCCCACCATGGCAGACGGTGTTGTTCTTGCACCGATAGTTATAAATATAAAACCAAAACCGACTTGAAAAAAACCTGCGAGAAAACCCAAAAAGATATCATGAGGAGAAATCATAATTTTAGTAGAAAGTAAAAAACCAATTAAACATGAACTCACGCCGGCAACGAACTGGGCAGGCACCATATCCACAGAGGGAAATTTTCTAACAATCATTATTAAAACTGCAAAAGTAATTGGCATTGTAAAAGCTGCAAGGTTTCCAGATAATTCTCCAGGAGATAATGAGTTGCCAACCATTAATAAAACGCCTGTCATCGCCAGACAGATTGAAAACAGAGTAATTAAATTTATTTTTTCCTTAAGGAAAAAATACCCGAATATTGCAAGAAATAGTATTTGTAGTGAAATGATAAAATTAGTATTGGCAACAGTGGTATTGTACATAGCAAACACATATCCACAAAAACCAAAAGATAAAATAATTCCACCAACAAATCCTGGTAATCCGGACTTATAAAACGACTCAATTGTTTTTCCTCTATAACTAATAATTAAAAAAGCTAGAACTGTTAAAGAAAAAAATAAAGATCTCCAAAATAGAATTTGCCATAATGTAGCTCCCTCAAAAGATTTTACAATCAATCCACCAAAACTTAAACTTAATGCACCTAAAAAAATTAATAGTGGTCCGGGTAAGTTTCTTATAAAAGTCATTAAATTTGTGAAATTAAATTTTGTGTCTCCAAGTCATATAGTTTAAATAATGTTTCTGCATCAGCTAATTCGACTTTTTTAAATTTAATCTTTGAACCTGGGGTTAATTGAACCAACTTGTCATAATCTGCACTGATCACAACTCCTATTTTAGGATAACCTCCAATAGTGCCATGATCTGAAAGCATAATTATTGGATTTCCATCTGCTGGCACTTGTATAACACCTTTTAATAAACCTTCTGATTTAATATTGGTATCAACAATATTTTCTATTTTTGGTCCCTCTAGCCTCATACCCATACGATCTGATAATTTTGATATTACAAATTCTTTCTCAAAAAAAATCTTTTTTCCTTCGTCAGAAAAATAGTCAAAATTTGTTCCTTGGATAACTCTGATATTTTCAATTTTTGTATTAATGTAATTTAATTTTTTATCACTTAAATCTTTATTGATGTTTGAAATATAAATCTTTTGTCCATCTTCTATTTTTTTTCCATTATTTGCACCTATGTTTGCTTTTGTGTTAACAGAGCAACTTGACCATTGATAACTAACATCAAATTCACCACTTACTGCTAAATATCCATAAACAGATTTGTTAGTGCTTATAATATCTAATTCATCACCATTTTCTAAAGTAAAAGATTGATAGCATTTTCCTTCGATAGCATTATTTTTTTTTCTAATTATAAATTTTACATCTCCCGTAATTGCAAAATTAATCTTTTCACCAAAATACTTAAACAAAGGACCTTGATAGGCAAATTCAATTATTGGGAAATTTACTTCATTACCAACAAGCTTGTTAGAAATTTGAAAATTTCTATTATCCATTGCTCCACTAAATGGAATACCAATATGATAAAGATTGTCTCTACCTTGATCTTGAAATGTTGTGTTAATTCCAGCTCTTTTTATTTTAAAATAATTTTTATTCATTGTTATTGTAATATTGATCTTTGGTAATTTGCTCGAAAGTAACTACATCACCTGGATTAATTAAATTTGGGTTATTCTCATTAGTGCTATCAAAAATAACTTGTGGTGTATTTCCAATGATATTCCACCCACCAGGACTTTCATATGTATAAACATTTGCAAATTGTTCTGTTAATCCAACCGAACCCTTAGGCACTTTTACTCTTGGTGTTTCTAAACGTTTTGCTTGCAGCTCATTTTCCAGATCACCCAGAAAAGGCATACCTGCAATAAAACCAGTCATGTAACAAAAAAATTCCTTACCAAAAAATTTCTCATAAATTTTATCACGAGTTATTTGCAACTTTTCCTCTAATCTTTTTATATCTAATGAAAAATTTTCATCACAACAAACAGGTATCTTAATTTTATTACTCTCTAATGCATCATCATTTGTAACATTTAAATTTTCGATTAATTTTTTGATTGTTTGAAAATTTTTTTTTCTTAGATCGAATGAAATGATTAATTTATTATATGAGGGAGTTAAGTTATTTACCCCATCAATATTTTCTTTTTGAATACTTTTAAAATATCGTATTACTTTACTATTTATTTCTTGGTTTACCTCAGACCCAAAATCACAATACAAAGCTGCGTCACCAAGATTTGATATATTTTTAATCATGCCATGTTATACTTACAAATTATGAGTATGGAAATTAATATAAATTGTGATTTAGGTGAAAAATCAAAACATCACTCCAATAAGTATGATCCAGATTTATTAGAGATCGTAAATTCAGCCAATGTTGCTTGTGGCTATCACGCTGGAGATGAGCAAACCATGAGCCAAGTAGTGAAAATTTCGAAAAAAAATGGAGTGAGTATTGGTGCCCATCCTTCTTTTAATGATCCAGAAAATTTTGGCAGAGAAAGAATGAATCTTTCTGAAAGTGAAATAAAAAAACTTATAATAGATCAATACGAAATTCTTCAAAAAATAGCTTCTTCTCATGGAGAAAGTGTAACTCATGTGAAACCTCATGGAGCTTTAAATAATATGGCATGTGAGGATATTGAGTTAGCTACAATTTTAGCCCAAACCATTAAGGATATTAATAAAGATATAATATATCTCGTGCCGACTGGATCAAAAATGCAAGAAGCAGCAAAGAAATTGGATATGAAATTTGCTTGTGAAATATTTGCTGACAGAAATTATGAGGATGATGGCAATCTTGTATCTAGAAAAAAATCTCATGCATTAATAACTGACCCTGAACAAGCAAAAAAACACGTATTAAAAATGGTTCAAACTCAGTCGCTTAATTGTCACAGCGGGAAGCAAATACCTTGTGAAATCGATTCTGTTTGTATACACGGTGACAATTTAAGTTCATTAGCAACAGCTAAGTCGATAAGAGAAAACTTAGTTGAAAATGGCTTAGAATTAAAAAATTTGAACAAAATGAAAAAATTTATTTAATATGGAAAAAACTGTCTTATCTTTATTTATTGCCTTTTTTATCACAACAAATGTCTTTGCAGCTGGTTCTTCTTCTAGCGGATCAAGTTCAACAAAAACAAACTATGACAAAGCGGTAGTGCACATAAAAAGTGCTAGAAATTACGAAAAAAAAGGAAAATTAGAAAAAGCAAAAAAAAGTTATGCAAAAGCGCAAAAGCTTTTAATTAAATCAAACGAAAAAAAACCTGGTAAAGCTGATACTCTAAACTATTTAGGTTTCACAACTAGAAAGCTAGGTGATTTTGAGAATGGTGAAAAGTATTACCTTCAAGGTTTAGCTGTTGATCCGAAACACAAAGGTATTAATGAGTATCTTGGTGAATTGTATGTAGCAACAAACAGACATAATCTTGCAGTTGAAAGGCTCGGAGTTTTAGAAGGTTGTAATTGTGAAGAATATGATCAGCTAAAAGCTGTTATCGCTGGCGAAAAATCAAAATATTAATCTATATTTAGTTTGAGAAAAATAATCCTAGTCTTATCTATAATATTTCTTGTCACTGGAAATCTTTTTGCTGCAGGAGGCGGCGGCGGAGGCGGCGGCGGAGGCGGCGGCAGCGGCGGAGGCGGCGGATCCTCTAGCAGTGGAGCATCAGAAGAACATACTGGAGGAAATGATGGCCCATCTGAAGTTAGAACAAGCTATAATAGAGCAGTCTCAGCTATTAAGTCAGCAAAATATTTTGAGAAAAAAGGTAAATTAGAAAAGGCAAAAAAAAAGTATGCAAAAGCTCAAAAGCTTTTAATTAAATCAAATGAAAAAAAACCTGGTAAACCTGATACATTAAACTACCTTGGTTTTACAACTAGAAAACTTGGAGATTTTGAAAATGGTGAAAAATATTACCTTCAAGGTTTGGCCATTGATCCTGAGCACACAGGTATAAATGAGTATCTCGGTGAGCTTTATGTTGCAACTAACAGACATAATCTTGCAATTGAAAGACTTGGAGTTTTAGAAAGTTGTAATTGTGAAGAATATGATCAGCTAAAAGCTGTTATAGCTGGTGAAAAGTCAAAATACTAATTTATATTTTTAATCATTTGCTCCGGCATCCATAAAGCTATTTCTGGAAAGATCACAACTAATATAACTGCCAGGACCATTAATAAGAATAATGGGAAGGCACTTCTTGCAATGTACCCCATATCTTTTTTTGCCATGCCTTGAAGTACAAATAAATTAAAACCAACAGGTGGAGTGATTTGTGCCATCTCAACAACAATGACTAAAAAAATACCAAACCAAATCATATCGAAACCTGCTTGTCTAATCATGGGCTCAATGATTGCCATTGTTAAAACAACTGCTGAAATACCATCAAGAAACATTCCTAAAATTATATAAAAGATCATTAAAACAAATATCAAAACATATGGAGATAATTCCATATTTTGGATCCAGAGAGCAAGGTTTCTTGGTAATCCAGTGAACCCCATTGCTAAAGATAAAAATGTTGAACCTGCTAAAATAAAAGCGATCATACAAGAGGTTTTAGTTGCTCCAAGTAAAGAGGATTTAAAAGTCTTTAATGTTAAACTTTTTTGAAAGTATGATAATATTAATGCTCCAACCACTCCTAATGAAGCTGCTTCAGTAGCTGTTGCAATTCCTGTATATATCGATCCAATAACAGCTAATATTAAAATTATTACTGGTAAAAGTTGTTTTGATCTTTTTATTTTTTCGAAAAATGAGTACTCCTCTATAATTTTGGGCATAGATTTTTTATTTATTAAAGACCAAATTATTACGTAAGACATGAATATTAGTGCAATCATTATCCCAGGAATAATCCCAGCAATAAATAATTTTGCTATAGATTCTTGGACAGCAACGCCGTAGATAATCAATATAATTGACGGTGGTATCAGCAAACCTAATGTTCCTGAACCCGCTAAACTACCTAGTAAAATTTTTTCTGGATAATTTCTTTTTCTTAATTCGGGAATAGACATCTTGCCTACTGTTGCAACAGTTGCTGCTGAAGAGCCTGAAATTGCTGCAAATAATGCACATCCAACAACATTAACATGGATTAAACCTCCTGGTAATTTTTGCATCCAGGGAGATAACCCTTTGAATAAATTTTCAGAAAGCTTTGTCCTAAATAAAATCTCACCCATCCAGACGAATAGTGGTAATGCGGTAAGTGTCCAAGAGGATGATGTACCCCATATTGTTGTAGCCATCGCATCGCCAACTGGTCTTGAGGTAAATAACATCATACCAATAGCCGATACACCAATCATACTTAATGCAACCCAAATTCCAGATCCTAAAAAAAATAGCAAAACACTGATAAAGAAAATTGTTAAAAGTATTTCAGTCATTTGACCTTTTTGATGGTAAAAATAAATTGATGAAAAACGCTTATAAAAAAAATTGTTGATCCGATAGCTACGCTTGTTTGAGGAATCCAGATCAAAATTTCATCTGCTCCTTCACTTCGTTCTTGAAATTTATAGGAAATAATTAACATTTTAATGAAATAAAAAGCTAGGTATCCTGAAAAAAAGCTTGCGATACTTAAACACCAGGTTTCAATTAATTTTTTCTTTGCACCTGATAATTTTTCTAAAAAAAGTGTAATTCGGATATGCCCTCCTTCTACAAATGTGTATGCTAATGCAAAAAAAGATGCGGCTGCCATACAATAACCTGAATACTCAGCAAGACCTCTTATATAAAAACCAAATATTCTCGATGAGATACCAATAAGAATAAAAACTGCTACTAAAATTAAGAAAAAAGCAGCAACATAACCTGAAAATTTATAGAGTTTATTTAAATTTTTATCTAGTGATTTTAACATAATAATTTAAGGCCACCTAAATTCTAAGTGGCCTTAATTTTAAGAATTGAATTATTTATAAGTTGATAAAACAGCAGCTCCTCTTGAACCAGCTTTTTGAGACCATTCCTTAGCCATAGTCTCTCCAACTTTTTCAAAATGAGCTTGAAGTGGTGCATTTACTTTACCGACTACCATACCAGCATCAGCTAAAGCTTTTTTATCACCAACGTTACCTTGTTTTGATAATTGCCAACCTTTTCTTTCAGCTAAAGCTGCTTGTTTCATAACAAGATCTTTAGTTGCCTGATCTAATTTATTCCAAGCATCTTTATTCACAATTATCATGTTTTTTGGAAACCAAGCTGCAATATCATAAAAATATTTCACACCATTCTCCCAAATTTTAGAGTTTTTACCCGTAGTTGGTGAAGTGATCATACTTTCTACAGCACCTGTAGAAAACGCCTGACTAATTTCAGCAGCTTCTATTTTTGTCGGAGCCATTCCAGTTAGCTCGGCAATTCTGATAGTAGCAGAATTATAAGCTCTAAATTTTAGACCTTTTAAATCTTCGACAGAATTAATTTCCTTTTTACTATACAAGCCTTGTGCTGGCCACGGCACAGCATAAAGAAATACTAAGCCTTTCTCGTCTAATCCTTTAACGATTTCGTCTTTTGACGCTTTATATAACTTCATTGCATCAGCGTAAGACGTTGCTAAGAAAGGTTGAGAGTCTACCTCTAAAAGTGGATCCTCTTTTCCTAAAGCTGACATAAATCTCTCACCAATTTGAGCTTGACCTGTTCTTACTGCTCTAAAAATTTCTCCACCTTTAAACAACGAACCACCAGGGTGTGTTACAATTGTTAACTTACCTCCACTTTTTTCAGTAACATTTTTTGCGAATTCAGCTGCGTTTGCAGAATGAAAGTTCCCCGCCCCATAAGCTAGAGCCATGTCCCATTTCTCTGCAATTGCAAGATTAATTGACAAAATTAATGAAACTAAAATAGTTGATAAATATTTTAAGAATTTCATTTGTCCTCCATTTTTATTAAGACTATTTCATTATGTATTAAAATAATTATCAATAAAAAAATAATACTACTTTTAATTGAATTATTTTAAATATTTTATACTATGCTCTTACTTTGTTAGAAGAAGCACTCATATTAGTTCAGATTATTTTTATCGATATAATCTTGGCAGCAGATAATGCAATTATCATTGGTTTGATTGCAGCAAACTTTGCACCAAAACATAGAAGACAAATTATTTTATGGGGAGTGGCTGGTGCTTTAATATTCAAAGTTATTTTTGCGTTATTTGCAACTTACTTGTTCAAATTTTATTTTATTAAAATTTTAGGTGGTTTACTTTTAATCTGGATCGTTAATGATTTAAGAAAAGATCTTTTTGAAATAAAGAAAGTAAAGTCGCCAACAAAAAAATCTAAAGAACCATCTTATATTCAAAGTGTTTATAAAGTTTTATTTGCAGACATTACAATCAGTTTTGACAATGTGATAGGTGTAGTTGGAGCTGCCAAAGGTAATTTTGGCTTTATGATATTTGGACTGGTTTTATCAGTAATTTTAACAGGAGCAATGGCGACATATCTTGCAAGTTATATTCAAAAACATTTATGGATTGCCTATGTTGGTTTAGGTTTTATTCTTTTAGTAGCTCTTCAATTGGTAATTGGAGGTTTAGTAGACTTAGAAATTTTATCGATCAATGAACAATTTAAGAAATATTTTTAATACGAATGTTTTTTAGTTGGATATTTCTTAGATCTTACCTCTGAAGCATATTTTCTTAATCCGACATTGATATATTTTTTTACGTTTAAAAATTGTTTAACAAATTTTATTTTTGTTTGATTTAAACCAATTAAGTCATCTGTAACAAGAACCTGACCATCGCAATGAACAGATGAACCAATTCCAATTGTTGGGATATTTAAATTTTTTGTAATTTGTTTAGCTATTGGGGTTTTTATACATTCAAGGACAATTGCAAAAACTCCATTATTTTGAAGTAATAGGGCATCATTAATTAATTGATTAATCTCTTTTGTGGTCTTTCCTTTAGATTTAAATTTGCCTTTGGTTGACTGGGGTAATAATCCAAGATGGCCCATCACAGGAATCTTGTTTTTGGTTAATAGTTTAATTTGATGGATTATTTTTTTTCCTCCCTCCAACTTCACTGCATCACACTTTGTTTCCTTAATTATTTTTTTTGCGTTCTTTAGAGCAGCGCTTGTTGTTGAATAAGTATTAAATGGCATATCAACAACCATTAAACTTTTTTTTACTCCAAGTCTTACGCTCTTAGAATGATTAATCATTTCTGTTAGAGTAACTTTTCTGGTAGTTGAATAATTGTACAATACTGAACCAAGCGAGTCTCCCACTAGTACAATATCAACATATTTATCTACCTCCTCTGCAATATTTTTTGAATACGCAGTAAGACAAACAATTTTAGATTTATTTTTTTTATTTATAATTTTTTTTATTTTTTTCATTCAAGCTCAATGGTGCTCGGCGGTTTAGATGTAACATCATAAACTACTCTATTTACTCCTCTTATGCTATTTACAATTTTATTTGAAATCATTTGAATAAATGATTTTTTGAAGTCATAAAAATCAGCTGTCATTCCGTCCTCAGATGTAATTGCTCTTAATAAACATAAATATTCATAAGTTCGATTATCACCCATTACACCAACTGTTTTGACTGGAAGCAATGCTGCATAGGCTTGCCAAATCTTATTATATAAATTGTGATCTCTTAAAGCTCGAATAAAATAATTGTCAGCCTCTTTTAAAATTTTGATTTTTTCTTTAGTAATAATGCCAGGCATTCTGATCGCCAATCCAGGTCCTGGAAACGGATGTCTTGAAATAATTTCTTTACTAAGTTTTAATTCTAATCCTAACTTTCTAACTTCATCTTTAAATAAAAATTTCAACGGTTCTACCAATTTAAGTTTCATTTTCTTTGGTAAACCACCTACATTATGATGAGATTTGATCTTTGAGGTTTGGCTTCCAGTCACTGACTTACTTTCAATAAGATCTGGGTAGAGCGTTCCTTGTGCTAAAAATTTTACATTTTTTATTCTTTTAGCGTATCGTTCAAAAATTTTGATAAATAAATTTCCAATTATTTTTCTTTTTTTCTCTGGGTCAGAAACATTGTTAAGCTTTCTCAAAAATTCATTCTCTGCATTCACATAAATTAGATTTATTTTCAATTTTTTTTTAAAAGTTTTAACTACTTGTATTTCCTCATTTTTTCTAAGAAGACCTGTGTTAACGAAGATACAAAATAATTTTTTACCAATTGCTTTGTTCAATAGTTGAGCGACAACACTACTATCAACTCCACCTGATAATGCACATATTACTTTATTTTTACCTACTAAATTTTGAACATCTTTTATCAATTTAATCTTTTGATCTTTTGATGACCAATTTCTTTTAATTTTACATATCAAAAATATAAAATTATTTATTAATTTTTTTCCATTTTCTGTATGTGTTACTTCGGGATGAAACTGGACACCATAAAAATTTTTTTTCTTATTTTCGATAATAGCAAATTTTGAGTTTTGACTTGAGGCAATAACATTAAAATTTTTTGGAAGTTTCGAAACTTGATCAGCGTGACTCATCCAAACTTTATTAATATTTTTTTTATTAAAGAAGTTTTTTGTCAAAATACTTTCCCTCTTTTTCCGAATATTGGCCAATCCAAACTCTCTATATTTTGATTGTTTAACTCTGCCACCATTAAGTTTTGATAAAATTTGATGACCAAAACAAATACCTAAGACTGGTATTTGATTTTCGATAATCCTTTTATCAAAAGAATATTTATTAATTTGGTAAACATTTAATGGTCCGCCTGATAAAATTATTCCCTTAATTGAATTATCAATATTTTTATTTTTAACCTTTTTATGACTTATAATTTCGGAATAAACTCCGGACTCTCTTATTCGCCTGGCTATTAACTGAGTAAATTGTGAACCAAAATCTATTATTAAGATTTTGTTCAAATTCTTATCAAGACTCATTTTTTTTGGGTTCTATGTTTGCAAGGGTGTCTAAAATTTCTTTATTTTCATTACAAAGTTTTTTGCAAACCTTAGAAAAAGTATTAGATAAGTTTTTTACTTTAGAATAATTAGATCTCTCTAAAGCTATTTTCATAGACATTAATATTGCTTCCTCGTTATTAGGTTCAATTAATAATGTTGCATCCAAATTTTTTTCTTCTTTATCTTGATCTTCTTGAATGTTGTAAATTTTTGCCAGATAAAGATAAGAATTTGAGTCTTTAGGATTAAATACTATACCTCTTTCAAACATAAACCTAGCATCCTCATATTTTTTATCTTTGAATAATTTTAAACCTTTATTAAAAAAATTTTCATTTGCTATAGCAATACTCATGCTATTGATTATTAAATATAATAAAGAAATTAATTTAAATATTTTTGTCATCAGTATTTACTATCATTTTTAACGATATCGACATTATGAACCATACTTTCATAAAATCCAGCTTTTGTAATTTTTACAAATTGTGGTTTATATCTTAAATATTTTATCTGTTTGGAACCAAGATAACCCATAGATGATCTTAATCCACCAACTAATTTAAAAATAACTTTATCAACTTTACCTTTGTATTTTGCTAATCCTTCTACTCCCTCGGGCACATACTTTGAACTATCTTTTTGTTTTTTTTGAAAATATCGATCAGCCGAGCCTTTGTTCATTGCTCCTACCGAGCCCATGCCTCTAAAGCTTTTAAATAGTTTACCATTTTTTTTTATGAGTTTACCTGGCGTTTCATAGGTTCCTGCAAACAATGAGCCTATCATGACTGCATCAGCGCCAGCAGCAAAAGCTTTTGCGAGGTCACCTGAGTATTTTATCCCTCCATCAGAAATAATTTTTACATTTTTATTCTTTATACCGTTTCTCACATTTAATATTGCGCTTAATTGAGGAACTCCGATACCCGCAACCAACCTAGTTGTACAGATGGAACCGGGACCAATCCCAACCTTAATTATATCAACACCTAATTTAAGTAAAAATTTAGCTGCATCTGGTGTTGCTATATTTCCAGCACATAGAGCTGTTTTTTTATTTTTAATTTTTTTGATAAATCTAATTATTTCAGAAACTTTTTTGGTGTGTCCGTGAGCAGTGTCCACAACAATCATATCCAATTTTTCTTTTAAAAGTGCCTCAGCTCTTTTGAACTCGTTAGGTCCTGCTCCCACAGCTGCACCTACTAGTAATTTTTGTTTTTTTACTCTCTTAACTTCAAGAACTTGTTTTTTGATATCTAAATTTCTGTGGATTATTCCTAGTCCACCAGATTTTGCAATAGCAATAGCCATTTTGCTCTCGGTTACGGTATCCATTGCTGATGATAAAAGTGGGATTTTAAGTTTTAATGAGTCTGTTAATTTGATACTCGTATCAGCCTCTGAGGGTAATATTTCAGAGTACCTTGGAACTAAAGTAACGTCGTCAAAGGTAAGTGCTTCTTTTATAGGAACCATAATCTTTTATATATGATTCCTTTTAAATTAAAAGTGTCTATCTAAGATTTTTACAAATAATAAAACTCTCTTTAGAGTCTTTACGACTTGACTTGGGTTTAAAAACCTTTACTTCCTTAAAAATTTTTTTTCCTAGTGCGACAATTTCATTAAAAGATCTGCCCATAAATATTTTAGCAATAAAAATACCCTTTTTAGATATTACATCTTTTGAAAATACCATCGCCTCTTTGCATAACTCTCCAGTTTGGATTGCATCAACATCTTTTATTCCAGTCGTATTTACTGCCATATCAGACATAACCACATCAATTGGATTATTGAGATTTTTTTTTATTTTCTCTTGGATATTAAGCTCTGTGAAATCACCCTCAATTTGAATAGTGTTTTTAATTTTTTCCATTTTTTTTAAATCTATCGAGATAATTGTTCCATTTTTTATAATCTTTGAAGCATATTGAGACCAACTTCCTGGTGCAGCACCAATATCTATTACAGAAATTCCACCCTTAAAAACTTTAAACTTTTCGTCAATTTCAATTAATTTATATGCAGATCTAGCTCTATAACCATCCACTTTGGATTGACGAACATAAGTATCTCTTCTTTGTTTATTAATCCAATTTTTTGAAATTTTATTTTTTTTCAACTAAATATCAAATCTTAAACTTTTATTAATCTTTTTATTATCTAAAGTTTCTAATTCTATCTTTATACTTTTATCTACCCGCATATCTTTACCATCTTTCCATATTCCAGCTGCAAGATGCATTATACCTATTTTGTAATTGGGAAGATAAGGTTCTACAAATGTTTTTTGATTTTCATCATATTTCGGTAAAAGATTGCTAGTGATCCAATTACAATTTAAAGGTAAAAATTCTGTTTCAAGATCATCAATATAAACTGACATATTAATTGCTAATCCTTCAGAACCAAAAATATTCCCAGCCTTTAGTGTTTCTGATAAATTGTTTTGCCACAAGCTCCACCCTTTTGAGTTTTTTTCCAAAGAAAACACGCCAATATTAATATGTGGAGCAAAAGCAAGTTTTCTAGCTTTATCAATACCAATTTTTGATTTTATTGCATGTTTAAAATTCTGGGATTTGATTATTGCTAATTTTCCAAATAACCAATTTACTTTTGAGGTAATTTTGTAACCTGGTCCTATTGTTTGTGTAATACCCAACTTGCCATTGTCGCAAGCTTGAAAATAAAGCTCTACAGAACTCCAATCATTTACCCAAGCATCACAATCAATCCACAAATATTTTTCATAGGTTGGAAAATATTTAGGTAAAAATGCTCTTGAAACTTGGCTTTTAAGCCATTCCTTATCTTTAATTTTAGATTGAGAAACTTCAATATCCCACTCTGCAGATTTAATTTCATCTACTTTAGTAGATAATTTTTCTTTTTGATCTTTATTTAAGCCTGCATCTAAAATACAGATCGCAACATTCTCACTTTCTTTGAATCTTTTGATAGAGTTAATTAACTCCTCTAATAAAGGAAAATAGTTAGCATCAGCAAGAGAAACTATTGTGTTTTTTTTCATTAAAGTATGTCTTCAAGATCATCATCCTCTTGAATTTTGTCATTTTCATGTTGTTTTTTTAATTTTTGAAAATGAAAAAAGCTAATTGGTAATAAAAGCACATAAACTAAAGAACTTATTGCAATTACATTAAATGTATAAACCAACAATAGTCCAAAAAATAGAACTATACCAAATAATAAAAATATTGTTGTTCTTCTTGGTATGACAATTTTTTTAAATGAATAACTTGGAAATTTACTAATCAGAAGCAATGATGTTGCCACAAAAAATATTGGAACAATGATATTAAAATTTAATTGAATATAATCAAAACCACTCAGGCTTATTATTAATGGAGTTAACAATAATATTGCACCAGCTGGAGATGGCACTCCTTCAAAAAAGTTATCTTTCCAGGAGGGTTCCTGATTAGAATTAACATTAAACCTTGCTAATCTTAAAGCAACACAAATTACATAAACTAAACATAGTAACCAGCCAAATCGACCTAGGGTATTTAATTTCCAGAAATACATAATGAATGCTGGAGCAACCCCAAAACTTATTACATCCGTCAAAGAATCTAATTCTTTTCCAACTTTTGAAGTTCCCTTTATAAGTCTAGCTATTCTTCCATCCAAACCATCAATCAAAGCAGCAAAAATTATTGCAATAATTGCTATTTCAAATCTTCCATCCAAAGCAAATCTGATTGAACTTAAACCAATACATACACCCATCAGGGTTAGCATATTTGGTAAAATCATTCTCGCGCTTTTTTTATCTGCTACAATTTTAAGATTTGGTTTTTTTTGTTCCATATTATTTTTTTGCAAGTAGTGTCTCACCTGAAATAGCTTTTTGACCAACTTTTACAAGTGGCTCGTAATTTTCATAATAGATATCAGCTCTACTACCAAATCGTATCATGCCAATACGATCTCCTTGTTTCAACTCTTGATCTTTATTTGACTCACAAACTATTCTTCGTGCAACTAATCCAGCTATCTGAACAACTATAATATCATTGTTGTAAGGGTCTTTAATTTTAAAGTAGTTTCTCTCATTATCCTCACTTGCTTTATCTAATGAAGCATTTACAAACTTGCCTGGCTTATACAAGATTTCCTCAATCTTCCCTGCACATGGAGTTCTGTTTACATGACAATCAAAAACATTCATGAAAACACTTATCTTTTTAAATTTTTTATTCTCTAGACCAAGTTCTTTAGGCCCATCAACTTCTTCAACTTTGATCACCTCACCATCTGCTGGACTAACAAGATAATTATCATCATCTATAATTACTCTCTCTGGATCTCTAAAAAAATAATAAACCCAAATAGTTAAGACTAAACCAATAAGACCTAAGAAATTACTAAAAATATAAAATACTATTGTGATTATTCCAGCTATAACTAAAAATTTATAACCTTCAGCGTGAATTTTTGGAAATATCTTACTAAACATATTCTTCTATTTGATAATTTGTCATTAATATGTATATAAAATCGCGAAATTCAATTATTAAGATAAAAATATAAGTGAGCAAAATTAGCATTAAAAACCCAATTGTAGAGTTAGATGGCGATGAAATGACCAGAATAATCTGGGAATTTATTAAGAAAAAATTGATCCTTCCGTATTTAGATCTTGGCATCGAATATTACGATTTAGGAATGAAAAGTAGAGATGACTCTGATGATCAAATCACTATTGATTCTGCTAATGCAATTAAAAAAATTGGTGTCGGTATCAAATGTGCAACCATCACTCCAGATGAAGCACGAGTTGAAGAGTTTAAATTAAAAAAAATGTGGAGATCTCCAAACGGAACTATCAGAAATATCATTGGAGGAACTGTATTTAGAGAACCCATAATTTGTTCTAACATTCCAAAACTTGTACCCTCTTGGTCCGACCCAGTAGTGATCGGGAGACATGCATTTGGAGATCAATATAGAGCAACAGATTTCAAAGTGCCTGGTAAAGGTAAGATGGAGGTAAAATGGACTTCTGAAGATGGTAAAGATGAAATTAAATATGAAGTATTTAATTTTACTGGTCCAGGAGTTGCTCTCTCAATGTATAATTTAGATAAATCAATCGAGGATTTTGCAAGATCCTGTTTCAGTTATGGATTAATTAAGAGTTGGCCAGTTTACTTATCAACAAAAAATACAATTCTAAAAAAATACGATGGAAGATTTAAAGATATATTTGAAGAGGTCTATAATAAAGAATTCAAGAAAAAATTTGAGGATGCAAAAATTACTTATGAACACAGGTTAATTGACGACATGGTGGCGTGTGCAATGAAATGGAGCGGTAAATATATATGGGCATGTAAAAATTATGATGGTGATGTTCAATCAGATACCATGGCTCAAGGTTATGGCTCACTTGGTTTAATGACCAGTACATTATTAACACCTGATGGAAAAATAATGGAGGCAGAAGCAGCTCACGGAACAGTAACCAGACATTATAGAATGCACCAACAAGGTAAAGAAACTTCAACTAATCCAATTGCCTCGATTTTTGCATGGACAAGAGGATTAGCCCATAGAGGAAAACTTGATGGTAATGACGAACTTATCAAATTTGCAAATACAATTGAAAAAGTTTGTATTGAAAGTGTTGAAAATGGCTCCATGACAAAAGATCTTGCAATATTGGTTGGACCTTCAAGCAAATATTTGACAACTAATCAATTTCTGGATGTAATTGATAACAATCTTAAACAGAAGCTAAATTAAAGACTTTAGTTTTTCAAAAGCCTCATCAATTTTATTTTTATCCTGTCCCCCTGCTTGGGCAAAATCTTTTCGGCCACCCCCACCTTTGCCACCAATAATTTCTGAGCCTAATTTTGCAAATTTTACAGCATCATATTTATCAACTAGCTTTTCAGTGACACCAACTCCTAAACCGACTTTATCTTCACTACTTGCGAAGACAATTACAATTCCATCGCCAAGTTCTTTTTTTCCCCTATCAACTAATTTTCTTAAATCTTTAGGCGGTAAATCTTGAACTTTTTGAAATCTAACTTTTATATCCTTTATTTTTTGATCATTAATAATATTTTTTGTTTTATCTTGAAGAACTAAATTAACATTTAACTGTTCAAGTTGTTTTGAAAGATTTTTTATAATTTCTTTTAAATCTTTATTATCAACTTTCGGTTTACCTCCAAGTTTGATTATTTGTGATGACAAATCTTTGATAGTCTCCTCATCTTTTTGTACTGATAAAGTTGAAAGCTTTTCTTTATTCTTAATAAAATCCTCAAGCTGTTTGTCTCTTAAAGCTTCAACTCTTCTTACTCCTGCAGCAATAGATGATTGACTGACTGTTTTAAATTTTCCAATATCTCCGGTGTTTTTTACATGGGTTCCACCGCATAATTCTGTTGAAAAATAAGCATCTTTTTCCTTACCCATTGAAACGACACGAACTTCTTCACCATATTTTTCACCAAAAAAAGCTAGCGCTCCCTTTTCTATTGCAGCTTTAGGTGTCATAATTCTTGTGGTCACTTCAGAACCATTTTTAACGTATTCGTTAACTAATTTATCTATTGTCTCTAATTCCTCATTAGTAATCGGTTTCATGTGACTAAAGTCAAACCTCAAACGATCTGGTGCAACTAATGATCCTTTTTGCATCACGTGCTTACCTAAAGTTCTTCTTAAAGACTCATGAAGCAAGTGAGTTGCAGAATGATAAGCTTTTAAATTATTTCTTCTCTCAACATCAATTTTCATTTCAACTACATCATTAATTTTAATTTCTCCAGTTTTCACTGATCCATAATGAACAAATAAATCTCCAAGTTTTTTTTGTGTGTCCTCAACTTCAAATACGGAATTTCCAGAAACTATTGTGCCTTTATCACCAAGTTGTCCTCCTGACTCACCGTAAAAAGGAGTTTGATTAGTTATAATCATTCCTTCTTCTCCAGTAGCTAATGATTTTGACTCCTGATTGTTTTTTATTAAGTTTAACACTACTCCCTCAGATTGATTAGACTCGTAACCCAAAAATTCTGTAGGACCAGTTTTATCTTTAATTGAAAACCAAATTGCTTCTTCTGAGCTGTCACCAGATCCTTTCCAATTCTTTTTTGCAAGTTCTTTGCTCTTTTTCATCAACTCATCAAATTTTTGATGGTCAACTTTTAATGATTTGTTTTTTAAAATATCTTCTGTGAGATCTAATGGAAAACCATAAGTGTCATATAATTTAAAAGCTACTTCACCTGATAACACTTTATCAATTTTGGAAATTTCATCATTTAGAATTTTAATTCCTCGATCAAGTAAAACTAAAAATTTTTCTTCTTCCATTTTTAATGTTTCTGTTATTAAAGACTCAGATCGCTCCAGCTCTGGATAATTTCCAGACATTTCATTTTTTAAAGATTCAAAAATTTTGTAAAAAATAGGTTCTTTTGATCCTAATAAATGAGAATGCCTCATACCTCTTCTCATAATTCTTCTTAAGACATATCCACGACCCTCATTGGATGGTAGAACACCTTCAGCTAAAAGAAATGAACTTGCTCTTAAGTGATCAGCAATTACTCTAAAACTTGATATGTTGTTATCAGCTTGTTTAACTTTAGTTACATCTGATATCGAATTTATTAATTTCTTAAAATGATCAGTTTGATAATTGTCGTGTGTGCCTTGTAAAAGAGCAGCTATTCTCTCCAATCCCATTCCGGTATCTACAGATGGTTTAGGTAAATCTATTCTTTTATCTTTTGAAACTTGTTCATATTGCATAAATACCAAGTTCCAAATTTCAATAAAACGATCTCCATCTTGATCCTTTGTTCCTGGTAAACCACCTTTTAAATGATCACCATGATCGTAGAATATTTCTGAGCAAGGTCCACAAGGACCTGTTTCACCCATTGACCAGAAATTATCTGATGTCGAAATTCTGATAATTCTATCATCACTAAAACCCGCTATTTTCTTCCAAAAATTGAAGGCTTCATCATCTTCATGAAAAACTGTTACGTAAAGTCTATTTTTATTTAAACCAAAATCTTTAGTGATCAAATTCCATGCAAGTTCAATTCCTCTTTCTTTAAAATAGTCCCCGAAAGAAAAATTTCCCAACATTTCAAAAAAAGTATGATGTCTTGGAGTGTAACCAACATTTTCTAAATCATTATGTTTGCCTCCTGCTCTGACACATTTTTGAGAAGTGGTTGCTCTTTGATAATCTCTTTTTTCTAAACCAGTAAATACATTCTTGAACTGAACCATTCCAGAATTGGCAAACATTAATGTCGGATCATTGTTTGGAACTAAATTACTAGATTCAACAATCTTATGATTATTCTTTTCAAAATATTTTAAGAACGTACTTCTTATTTCATTTAATGATTTATCCGCCATACTTTAAAATACAGCTTTTTTATTCTATGTCTAGATAGGGATAAAGGGGGAAAGGCGCTTATAACAAGCGCCTTTTATAATTTAAAGATGACCTTTAATTTTAGTTCTTTTTAGAAGGAGTAGCTTCTTTTGCAGCCTCTTCTTTTTCAGCTACTTTCTTCTCTTTTTCAATTTTTTCAGGACTTAATGGATTTCCTTCAATTTTCTTTGAAATCACACCTGCTTTCTCTCTAATTGCCATTTCTATTTCTGCAGCAACTTTAGGATTTTGAGCAAGGTAAGTTTTTGCGTTTTCTCTACCTTGACCTATTTTTTCACCCTTATAAGCATACCATGCTCCTGATTTTTCAATAATGTCAGCTTTAGCGCCCAGGTCAACTAACTCACCCATTTTGCTAATTCCTCTGCCATACATTAAGTCAAACTCAACAACTTTAAATGGTGGTGCAACTTTATTCTTAACTACTTTTACTCTTGTAGTGTTTCCGATAATTTCATCTTTATCTTTGATAGCACCAATTCTTCTAATATCCATTCTTACAGATGAATAAAACTTCAATGCATTTCCACCTGATGTTGTTTCTGGACTTCCAAACATAACTCCAATTTTCATTCTAATTTGGTTAATGAAAATCATCATTGTGTTTGTATTTGAAATTGAACCAGTTAATTTTCTTAAAGCCTGACTCATTAATCTTGATTGAAGACCAACATGATGATCACCCATCTCACCTTCAATTTCAGCTTTTGGAGTTAAAGCTGCAACAGAGTCAATTACGATAACTGAAATAGAGCCTGATTTTACTAACGTATCAGCGATCTCTAAAGCTTGCTCACCTGCATCTGGTTGAGAAATTAAAAGCTCTTCAGTATTCACTCCTAATTTTTTTGCATAGACTGGATCTAAAGCATGCTCCGCATCAACGAATGCACAAATACCACCAGCCTTTTGAGCTTCAGCAACTACTTGTAATGCTAATGTTGTTTTTCCAGAACTCTCTGGTCCATAAACTTCAATAATTCTTCCTTTAGGTAAACCACCTATTCCTAAAGCTAAATCCAAACTTAAAGAACCTGTAGATATCGACTCGATATCCATCGCTCTTTTTTCGCCCAGCTTCATAACTGAGCCTTTTCCAAAATTGTCAGTTATCTGGCTAATCGCAGCATCTAATGCTTTGTTTTTTTCTTTAATATCCAATTCTTGATCTTTCGTAGATTTAACTACTTTTAAGTTATTTTTTGTCATTTTTTGCCTCTTTTCTTGCTTTTTTTAACACTCGAATCATAAAATAAATGTACACATTTTGTTCTCATTGGCAAGATATTTTATTTTTCCTCAAAAAACCAATAATTATCTTATTTTTAGGTAATCGCTGTTTAGCAATCCTAAGGACTTTAATAAATTAAACTGAGATAAAATGTAATTTCTCTCAGAATCTGCCAAAGAAATTTGAGCATTCAAAAGTAATGAGTTGGATTGAATAACCTCTAAAGTTGTTCTTCCTGCACCACTATTATATTCAGCAGCAATTCCCTCATTAGCAATTTCAGCAGCTTTAACTTGAGATTGAACAGAGTTAAGTAAACTTCTATTAGATTGATAATTAGACCAGGCGCTAGCTACATCGGTTTGATTTTGTTTTACGGCACTGTCTAAAATCAATCTTTTTCTATTTTCTAAACTTTGATTTTTTTTATATTTAGCAATGTTTTTACCACCTGAAAAAAAAGGCCACGAAACAGTTGCTTTAACAGTATCTTTTTCTCTCTCATCATATGTTGTATTTAAATCTTCAGTATATGATCTTTTAAAAGATAATTTCGCAGTAGGTGCTAGATCAGATTTAGCTATTGATTTATCTTTAATAGATTGTTCATACTCTAACTTTGCAATTATTAAATCAGGATTATTTTTTTTTGAAAGCTCAATTGCTGAATTAAGATCTCCTGGAAGTTCATAATTAATAATTGAACTTTTATCTAATGATTGCACATCATTAATGCTGCCTATAATATTTTCATAATTTAATTTACTGGTTAAAAAATCATTTTGTGCTTTAATAAATTGTGCCTCAGCGCCTGCTAATGAGGACTCTGATTGAGAAACATCTGATAAAGAAATTTGACCTCTACTAAGTCTAATTCTATCAGTTTCTACTTGTCTGCTTAAAAGCTCAACGTTTGTTCTATTAATTTCCAACTTTTCATTTGCTGAAATTAACCCCGTATAAGCTTCTGTAGTTTTATATAAGATGTCTTGTTCTTTTTTTAATAATTTCGCTTTTGCGAGATCAAGACCTATCTTATTTTTTGCAAGATCTGCACCTCTACCAAAATCTATTAAAGTTTGAGTAATTGAGACTGATCTTGTTGAGGGGTCCACATCACTAATTAATGCATCTCCCCCACCTTGATTAGTAAGTTTGCTGGTGTCTTCCTGACTTTTAGTTCCCTCAAGAGTAATCGTGGGTAAATAAGATCCTCTTGCAATATTTAGATCTTGTTCAGAAACATTAATATTTTCTCTTTCTGCGTTAAGCTCTGAATTATTTTTATATGCTTTTGATAAAGCACTAGAAAAGGTTTCTGCATTAATTTTTGAAAATAAAAAGAATGTACCTAGAAAAATCAAAATTATTTTTTTCATTTACTTTTATATACTGCAGATTTGATCTGATGGTTACTATTTAGATTGAAAATTATAGATGCATATTTAGGCATATTTTTAAACATATTCTGGGTTATTCTTTGATATGTCTGCATAAAATTGATGACATCTCCTCTACTCATAATTTTTAAATTTGATTTTACTTTACTTTTCACCCAAAGTTTTCTCTCTTGTTTCAATCTCCATTTCTGAAGTAAACTAAAATTTTTCGCTCTTAAATAAATTAAACAATTAAGTTGAGAATATAAGTTTTTGTATTTTGATTTCAATTGCTGGTTCACGTATTTTCTCCAAATTTGTCTTTGATCTTTGGCTTTTTCCAGAGAATTGATATTTTTCTTTAAAGTGCTATTTTTTTCTGATTTTGCACCAACGCACCAACCTTCGAAAATTATTACATCAGGTCTTGCTTTTAAATCATACCAATTCTTTTTGTGAAAGCGGTCATCTATTGCTTTATTAAATGTTGGCAATTTAAGGCTTTTAAATTTTCTACTTTTTGCCTTTCTAAAAAAACTCAACATCATATTAATATCATGTGTTCCTGGTACTCCTCTAGTTAAAAGCATTGGGTGAATTTTATTAGATAAATTTATTCTCTCTTTTCTAGTTTTATAAAAATCATCTATAGAAATTCTGAAAACTTTTAATTTAAAGTACTTTGTTAAAATTATCTTAATGAGTGAACTAATGGTAGTTTTACCTGTACCTTGGCCTCCTGCTAAACCAACAAAATAAGGTCTTTTTTTATCAGCTTTTTTACTGATCCAAAAACATAATGGAATTAAGAAAGATTTTATCATTCTTTCCTTATTCTTAAATTTATCTGCTTTTGTTTCTTGAGATTTAATAAACTTTAAACAATCTTTTTTTACCTTAGCAAAGCATAAGCTGAATTGTTGCATGAAAATTATTTTTTATCCAATGGATGATTTTGACCATCGTTTACTGGAACTTCTTTCATATCGAAAGTATTTATTTCATCAATACAACCAACATTAAATCCTGTCATGGCTGGATTAATCCTTGGATTGTGATGTGTGTAAATCCCGCAGTCGGAACAAAAGTAATGTTTCGCTA
The DNA here is from genome assembly GCA_902528545.1 of uncultured Pelagibacteraceae bacterium. Taxonomy (GTDB): domain Bacteria; phylum Pseudomonadota; class Alphaproteobacteria; order Pelagibacterales; family Pelagibacteraceae; genus Pelagibacter. The sequence continues at coordinate 62,191 of CABZTB010000001.1, forward strand.
CTTTTGAATGAAATTGATACAGTTTTAATTTATCTTCACCTTTAGTAATTTTAAAATCTTCATTTTTTACCATCGACATAATTGCTCCTTTTCTTTTACAAATTGAACAATTACATTTTATTACTTTAGCTAAATCTCCGTCTAAATTAATTTCTGCTTCTACAGCTCCACAATGGCAAACTAATTTTTTCATTTATAAATCTATCCTATACATTACTTCATTTCTTTTTAACATTGGTAAAGTAAATGGTGAATTATAGGATGCTCTTATCGGAGGACTTAAAATTGTAATATTATCTTGCTTAAGCTGTTTTTCTAGGATGTCTTTATTCTTTAAAAAATTTTGATCTGAAGATCTTCCAGAATATTTAATAACAGCATAGTACCCACCTTCTATTGTTAAAACCTTTATTTCTGAATTAGATGGCTTTGGCGTATTAGTTTTGTTAAATTTTGAAGGTAGATAAAATTGCATTGTCATGTTTCCATTTTTGACTTCTTGAGTAACAGGAACTGTCATCTTAATTTCTTTTTTTTCTTCATTGTTTCCTGAAATATAATTAAATAGTTTTCTAAAACCATTACCCTGTATGGAATTTGTTTCAATGACTAAACGATCAGAATATTTTCTGATTTCATATTCTTTATTTTCTTTTACTATTTCATAATTTGCTTCCTCGTATGCCATAACTTGAGAATTTAAGGTTAGTATTGAAATTAAAATTATTAAAATTACTCTCATATAATATCCAATTAAACTATCCTTGGTTAAAGTTATCCACAAGCATACAAAATATAGTTTCGATGTTCACGTTTTGATTCAGTTTTGATTCAATTACGGACTCAAAATACAACCTATTGACTGCATTGTATAACTGCGCTACAAATAAGAACAAAACAAGAACATGAAGCTCACTATTCCTTATTATCTGCATAAAGCTGGCGCTGGTTTTCCATCGCCTGCCACTGATTATATCGAAGAAGATATCGATCTAAACATGCATTTAATCAAAAATGTTCCAGCCACTTTCATCATCAGAGTTCAGGGAAAATCTATGGTCGATGTTGGGATTAATGATGGGGATTTATTAGTTGTCGACAAAAGTTTAAAGCCAAAAAACTTTTCAACCGTTATTGCCAATGTTCATGACGAGCTTGTAGTTAAAACTTTAGTTCAAGAAAGAGATAAAAAATTTCTATCCTCAGGCTCTAAAGATTTTTCTAATAGAATTTTGATTAACGAAGAAGAAGATGTCTTTATTTGGGGGGTTGTGACTTATGTCATCCATTCAACGTACTAAAAAAATAGGTTTAGTTGATTGTAATTCTTTCTATGTTTCATGTGAAAGATTATTCAATCCAAGAATAAGAAAAAAACCTGTAGTTGTACTATCAAATAATGACGGTTGTATTATTTCTAGATCCAATGAAGCAAAAGCTTTGGGGATTAAAATGGGTGAACCTTATTTTAAAGCAAAAGATATTATTGTTAAAAATAAAGTTGAGGTTTTTTCATCAAATTATTCTTTATATGGCGATTTATCTAGAAGAGTAATGAGAACACTTAAAAGATTTAATACTGAAATAGAAGTGTATTCTATTGATGAAGCATTTATAGATTTGTCCAATTTTCCAGATTCTGAAGTTGAAAAAGTTGGTAGAGAAATTAGAGAAACAGTTTTACAATGGACTGGCATTCCAACTAGTATCGGTATTGCTAAAACTAAAACTTTAAGCAAAGTTGCAAATCATATTGCCAAGAAAAAACAATCAGGGGTAACGAGTTTAATTGGAATAGAAAATTTAGACCCCATTTTAGAAAAAGTTGAAGTCAATGATATATGGGGTGTTGGCAGGCAACTGACAAAATTCTATCAAAAAAATGGTATCTATAATGCTAAGCAGCTAAAAAATAAATCTAATACCTGGATCAAAAAATGCTCTAATGTTTTAAGCTCTAGAACTGCAATGGAACTTAGGGGAATACCTTGTATCAATTTAGAAACTACCCAAAGTAAAAGAAAGAGCTGTGTAGTTTCAAGATCATTTGGTAAAAGAATTGAAAAATTTCAAGAACTAAAAGAAGCAGTTGCCAACTATTGCTTGAATGCGTCTGAAAAAATTAGATCAGAATCTTTAGTTGCAAAAGCAATTACAGTTTTTGTTCGAACCAGTCCTTTTCAAAGAGACTATGGTTATTATTCAAATGCTAAAACAGTTGATTTTCCGATTGCAACAAACAATAGTATTGAAACTGTTAAAACCGCAGTTGCAATACTAGAAAGTATATTCAAAAATGGTTATCGTTATCAAAAAGCAGGTGTAATGCTGACAGGACTGCGTAATGACGATAGTAGAAAAAATCTATTTTCATCTGAAAAAGACGAAAAAATAAAAAGTTTAATGCGGTCAATAGATAATACTAATTACAGATATGGCAGATCCACTTTAAGTCTTGCAAGTGCTGGGGTTCATAAAAAATGGAATATGCGAAGACAATATTCTTCTAAAATAGATACCGCTGATTTTTATTGTCTACCAACGATAAGAGCTTAAATAATTAATTTTGAATTAATTTTAAAAGTTTATCTTTACTGCTAGTTCTAAAAAGATTGTCATAATAAACAACTTGTGTTGGGTATTCTCCATGTACTTCATCGTTCCATCTACTAATCCAGCTATGATAAATTCCAAATTTATTAAAAAATTTGCCACCATAACCCGTCCTGCCTTTGTAATCATTATAGAGTACATCATCCACATACATCTTAATAAATCCTTTGTCTGGATCTTTAGACATTTTGGTATGAAATATAATAGTTGTCCACTTGCCCCTCATGTCGTCAATTTTAAGATCTTTGTATATCAATCCTTGAGAGTCCATTCCATTTACAGCAAAATATCTCGGTTCTAAATTACCTCTTTTAACTCTAAGCATCATCCTCGGATGTCTTTGTTGATTAGTATTTCCCCATTCATATATCTGAAAAAGAGAAGTACTAACAGGTTCAACTGTTTTAAAATCTTTTGGAATAAAAATACTTACTGAAATCCATTTCTCACCCGTATATCTAGGTTTTGCAGAATACTCACTTCTTGCTCGATCTCCTCCTCCATGTCCAACAACAGCATCTCTGCCATTATTTGTGCAATCGGAATAATCACCGTCTTGATCTCTACCACAATCTCTAGGTAACAATGTTATCTTCCAAGCTTTTTCCCCCAAAGCTGGAGAGGTAACAGTTTCTCTAAACTTAGTGAGCTTCTTACCTTTTGCTACGCTTTTTTTCCATTGAAGATTTGTAATTTCTTTTGCATTAACTTTGTTTAGCAAATTCGATGGTCCTAGAAAAATTATACTTATAAAAATTGTAAAAAAAATTTTTTTCATAAAACTTATTTAATATTCTCTATATCGTTTATGTTAAATAAAGCTTTATCAAATTCATCCATATTTTCTCTTAAAGCTAAATTCGAAATTGAGTAAACGGCTATTAATAAAAATACTAGAGGCAATGCCGTCACCACAGAAGCATTACTCTTAATAAACAAGATATATAAAATGATAAACAAACCTGAACGAATTAAAAATGTTTTTCTAAAAACACTCATGATTGAAAGTGAATGTTTTATCAAATTAAAAAAACTCATTTTCGATGGACCAAAATATCTAGTGCCTCTAGTAGATGGTATTGGCAATAAATTATTTTCAATTTTTTTTAATGATCCTGAAAAACTATTCCAGGTCGCTTTTTCTTTGATCATTTTTTCAACTGTGCTTTTTGGCAAGCATGTGTAGTTTCCAAATTTAATTGATTTACCGGTAAAAGTTAGTGTGATTAATTTATGTAATTGATAACAAATTTTAAAAATTAATTTTTCTGATCTTTTTACTCTCTCACCAACTATTGGATTATTATTTGAATTTTCTATTTGATTGATAAATTCTTTAATTTCTTCTGGTCTATCTTCGCCGTCACCATCCATTGGAATTACGTAATCAAAGTCTTCTTTTTCAAAGATATATTTTAATCCAGTTGCAATACATCTAGCGTGACCTTGGTTAATTTTCATATTTAGGATCTTAATTGATTGGATATTATTAAAATCCTTTTGCTCTTCTTGACGATCATGTGTTGAAGCATCATTGACGATAATCACAGAAATTTCGTGATCCAAATCTGAAATATTATTATCAATTTCATCCAGCAATTTAGAAGCTGATTGCCAGTCGTTATAAATAGGAACTAAAATTTTAATTTTCATTTAAAATATTAATACCTTCCCAAACAAACATCACCTACACAAATAAATTGTGATGAATTATTGAGTATCTCTTTATTATTAAATCCCTCCCACTTTGGTCTTGATTTTAAGTGATATGAGAGGTTCCCAGCTTTCCATTCATCACCAGTAACAAATTGAATTTCTTTATCAAAATCTTGATCCCAAACATATTGAATTTTCATTGCGATTTCTTTTCCAGGATAATCCGTTCGTTTATCTGTTTGTGATAAAGAGACATAAGAATAAAGAATAGGAGATAGAAAAAATAGAAATAGAAATCCATAAAGAAATGAATTTAATTTTTTTAAATTAATTTGTGATTTTAAAAGATATAAAAATAACACTCCAAAAAATAAATAAAAAGGCGTCATCCACATTGTTCTAATTTTTGAACCAGTAATCAATGATGTCAGAAACATTAAGATAATAGGCATAAAGTTAATAAATATTAGAAACATTAATTTTTTATCTTTTAAATTTACCTTTAATCTTATTTTTTTAACGAGTAACCAAATCAAAAAGAAGAAAGGAACCAGTATTCCAAATTGTTTTGTTAAAAATAATACTGGATTACTAATGTGATCTAAAATACCAGAACCTTCCAATCCTGTTCGATTTAATCCATACGTGATAGTTATAAAATCATTGTTAAAGAGCCAAATAAAATGAGGAACTAATAAAACTAAAAAAACCTCAATTGTTATCAAATATTTAAAATCAAATTTTTTAGTTTTTTTGAAAAAAATTAAATAAATGAACAATAAATCGATTGATATTAAAAGGTAGAGAAACAAGTATTTAGATAAAAAACCAACCGCACCAAATAAGCCAACTAGAAAACAATCTGAAAATTTTATTTCCTGTGATGAATAAATTTTCCATGAATAGTAAACAACCAATGACCAAAATGGTAATTGGCAAACATTTACGTTAAATTCAGGGGTAGTGAAATTATAGAAATAGATAGAAACTAATAATAAAACTGAAATTAAACTTAATTTTAAGTCTCTAAAAATTTCAAAAGCAAATTTAAATACGTAATAAAAAGCAATTATCACGAATATTTGACTTAATAAATAATAAACCCAATCTTGAGAACCAAAAATTTGAAAAAATACCTCAGGAAAAAATGCACTCATGGGTGGATGTTTGTTAAAACCCCAATCTAAATTACTTCCCCAAGCTAAGGCTTCAATTGTATCTAATGGTAAATTTTTATTTGTTAATGAGGGAATCAGTGTCCAAATTATTAAATGTGACAATGCAAAAATAAAAAAAATATTATTAATATTTCTATTTAAGACATTCATAAGTAAATATTTACAATAATTAACGTTGCTTGACACCCCTATTTTGCTGAATATACTCCCTCGAATTCAAATTGAAAGATGCCTAAAACTAGTAAAGTTAAAAAAAAGGTTACAAAAGCTAAAACTAAAACTGTAACTAAAGCAAAGCCTAAGACCATCAGTAAACCAAAAGAAATTAGCAAGGGACTTATTAAGATTTCTAAAACATATATTCCAAAAGAAACTGAGAAATATATGTGCGAAAAACATAAGGTTTTCTTTAGAATGAAATTACAAGAGTGGAAAAAAGAGCTGGTTAGAGCAAATAATGAAGCTCTGTATAACGGCAGTATGGATGATAATAGTATTTCAGCCGATATTGTCGATCAAGCAAGTTCATACACAGATAAAAATGTTGAAATGAAAGCAATCAATAGACAAATCAAACTGATTTCAGAAATTGATAAAGCTTTAGCTAGAATAAGAGAAGATACTTATGGATTTTGTCTAGATACTGCGGAACCAATAGGGCTAAAAAGACTCATGGCAAGACCTGTTGCAAAATATACTATAGCTGCTCAAGAAAAACATGAAAAGGACGAAAAAGTTCACGCCGATGACTAAAAAAAAGAAAAGTAAAAAAGTTCATAACCCAATTACTTATAATTTTACTAAAAAATATATTTACTATTATTATGGTTTTTTTTGGGTTCTGTTATTATTATTCGTATTCATTAATTAAATGAACCAAAAATTAATTTTAATAATTATTGCAATCGTAGCTATAGAACTATCTGGTCACGGAATTTTTGCTTCACTGTTTAGATTAATTAGCTCAATGAACTAAGGTTTTGGCGGGACCTCGTCTTTATTAATAAATTTAAAACCCTTCTTCACCGCTTCTCTTTCAGATATCTCATTATACCATCTAGTAAGATTTTTATAATTTTTAAGACCAATGTCATGCCACTCATGTCGTGCTATCCAAGGAAAAGTTCCAATATCAGCGATTGTATAATTTTCTCCAGCAAGAAATCTTGATTTAGATAATCTTTCGTCTAATTCCTCATATATCCTTTTAGATATCTTGAAGTATCTTTCTTCGCCAAACTGACTTTTGCCAGGATTGTAATGATGAAATTGATGATGTTGTCCTAACATAGGTCCTACATAACCCATCTGCGCCATCAGCCATTGGTTTATTTCTAATCGATCTTCTTCATCATAAAACTTTCCACTTTGTTCGGCTAAATACATTAAAATTGCCCCTGACTCGAAAATATTCTTATTATTATCCTGATCAATGATCACTGGTATTTTACTAAATGGACTTATCTTTTTAAATCCTGGTTTAAATTGATCACCTTTGTTGAGATCTATATTAAATACTTTGTATTCATAGCCAATCTCCTCAAGCATGATGCTTATTTTTTTTCCGTTAGGAGTGTTGGCAGAGTAAAGTTCAATCACTCTTTTTTCCAAGTCTTTTCAATAAGTTTGATGAGGTTGTTGTAAATTCAAATCTATATTTTTCATTGGGTCTTGCTAATTTAAAACAAGCTCTTGCAGCTAAAGCACCTTCATGAAAACCAGATAAGATTAATTTTAATTTGCCAGGGTAATTACAAATATCCCCTACTGCATAAATTCCTTTTTGATTGGTCTCAAATTTTTCTGTATCTACTTTAATTGTTTTTTTATCAATATTTAGTCCCCAATTAGCAATTGGTCCGAGCTGCATGATTAAACCAAAAAAACCTAATACATAATCAGTTTTTAAATTCTTAATCTCATTGTTGTCGTGTTTGATTTCAATACTTTCTAAATTTTTGTCTCCTTTAACAGAGGCCATTTGATATTGAGTAAATAAATTTATTTTTCCATCTTTTACAAGTTGATGCACTTTATCAATTGTGGCTTGTGCACCTCTAAATTCGTCTCTTCTATGTATCAAATTAACATTACATTCTTTTGATAATTCAACAGCCCAATCTAATGCGCTGTCACCTCCACCAAAAATTGATACAGTTTTACCAGTGAATATCTTTTTATCTTTTACCGAATAAAATAAAGATTTATTTTCAAATTTTTCACATTCTTTAGGAGAAAACTTTCTTGGTTCAAATGAACCAACACCACCAGCAATTATAACATTAGGTGTTGAAAAAGATTTACCATTATTAGTTTTCACTAACCAATTATCATTTTCTTTTTTAACTTCTTCTACTCTTTCGTTTAAATGAAATTTAATATCAAATGGTTTTAATTGATTGATTAAGTTATTTGTTAATTCTTCACCCGTACATTCAGGCACAGCGGGTATATCATAAATTGGTTTATCTGGATAAAGTTCAATACATTGACCACCAATCTTATCTAAATTATCAACTACTTCACAATCAAGACCAATTAGTTTTAATTGATGCGCAGTAAATAAACCTGTTGGACCTGCACCAATTATTAATGCATCTGTTTTAATCATTTAGGCTTGCTTCGATGGAATACTTACTTCAAGACCATCTATTTCATCTGAGACTACAATTTGACAACTCAGTCTACTATTTGTTTTAGGTTCAAATGCCATATCTAACATATCTTCTTCACCATCTTCTTTTTTAGGAATTTTAGTAAACCAATCTTCTTTGACATAAACATGGCAGGTTGCACAAGCCATTCCTCCACCACAATCAGCGTCAATTCCTGGAATATCATTTTGTATAGCCCCTTCCATAACAGTCAGGCCATTTTGAACTTCAACTTCGTGCTTTTGATTGTCGTGGGTGATGTATGTAATTTTTGCCATTTGATTTGATATAGGTATAAAAAAAAATAGGGCAAGTATGTAAAACATACTCGCCCTATAAATTTATTTTAAAGCGTAATTATCTTGCTCTTGCACCAGCTGAACTTACTGCAGCAGCCCAGATTACTAGACCGAATGCAATTTTGTTAATAAAGTCAGCTAAGTTGTAAATCACGTTTAGTGAGTCAGCGTCTACTCCACCTGTTAGGTAACCAAAAATATAACCTAATGGGTAAATAGCCCATCCTACTGTTACGATCATTCTCATTGCACCAAAAGCAGTAACAAGTGCTTTGTTTCCACTCTTAGCAGCAGCTTTTCCAGCTTCTCCTGAGAATATTTCATATAGAATGTATATCCAACCTGCCATACCGATTACAAAACCAAGTGTAGCGTTGATATATCCAGCTTCTCCTAAATATCCACCGATTAACATTACTAATGAACCGATTAACAATCTCCAGAACATTCCAGAGTTTGCTTTTCTTACAGCTGCTAGAATTAAGTAGAACTCTATCATCTGTAATGGCACAGTAATTAACCAGTCAATATATCTATACACTGTAGGTGAATCACCAGTAGTCACCCATACATCCCTCATGTACATGTAATGGATGAATGCAATACCAGTTACAAGACCAGCAACAGTTACTGACGTTTTCCAGCCAGGAGCCACAGTTCCTCTTTCCATGAAGAAGAAAGCAGTAGCAGCCAACATACCCATTGAGATTATCCAGAAAGATATCCCAACAAAGTCATCTTGAGCTAACATAGTGGTCGCTGCGTTTGCAACACCTGTAATACCGATAAGGGCAACAGCTGCTAATGCAAACATTTTAAGTTTTTTCATAAAAAACTCCCTCTTTAGTTAGTTTTTATTAGTTTATATAAACTAAGCTTAGGTCGCCCTAAGCAAAAGTTGTGGTTAAATACCAAATTAAAAGACTTTATTGAAGACTTAATTGTCATTAATTTACATTGATTTTACTTGTTTTTTAAAATTAAATACAATTTGTGATTTAAAAACCACAACAAATTATAACAACGAATCAAAATAACTATGTCAGAGAAATTCAGCAAAATTTACGATCTTTCTATCAAAGATCCTGAAAAATTTTGGCAAGAGGCTGCTAACGACATCTTTTGGTTTAAGAAACCAGCAAAAATTTTAAATAAATCTAATCCTCCTTTTTACAAATGGTACGAAGATGGAGTGACCAATACATGTTACAACGCCTTAGACTTTCATATTGACCAAGGTAGAGGTAATAAAACTGCTTTAATTTATGATAGTCCTATTACAGGAAACAAAAATAAGTTCACTTATGAAGAATTAAGATCAAAAGTTTCGAAGTTTGCAGGCGCACTTAAGGATCAAGGTGTCAACAAAGGGGATCGAGTTATAATTTATATGCCAATGATACCTGAGGCAGTTGTTGCGATGCTAGCTTGTGCAAGAATTGGAGCAATACACTCTGTGGTATTTGGTGGATTTGCTTCAAATGAGCTTGCTAGTAGAATTGATGACAGTAAAGCTAAACTTTTAGTGACCGCTTCATGTGGTTTTGAACCTGGACGAACTGTTGAATACAAACCTTTGGTTGATGAAGCAATCAAACAAGCTCAACATAAAATTAGTAAGATGATTTTATTTCAAAGAAAGGGTCACGAAGTAAAATTGAATGCGCCAGTGGAGATAAGTTGGGATGAAGCACATGCAAATGCTAAAGATACTGATTGTGTTGAAATGAATTCAAATGAATTCGCTTATATACTTTACACCTCAGGTACCACTGGGACTCCAAAAGGTATTGTCAGGGATATTGGGGGTCACATCGTTGCATTAAAATGGACGATGAAAAATATTTATAACATTGATACAGATGATATTTGGTGGTCAGCAAGTGATATTGGTTGGATCGTTGGTCACTCCTATATTGTCTATGCTCCATTGTTCAAGGGATGCACCACAGTATTGTTTGAAGGGAAACCTGTCGGCACACCCGATGCTGGAGCGTTCTGGAAAATAATTTCAGACTATAAAGTAAAATCTTTATTCACTGCACCAACAGCTTTTAGAGCTATTAAAAAAGAAGATCCTGAGGGAAAGTTTTTTTCAAAATATGATTTAAGTAAATTTGAAAGTTTATTTCTTGCTGGAGAACGAGCTGATCCAGATACAATTAAATGGGCAGAGAATTTATTAAAGGTTCCAGTAATAGATCACTGGTGGCAAACTGAAACAAGTTGGGCGATCAGTTCAAATTGTACAGGGATTGAAATGATGAAGACTAAATATGGCTCAGCTTGTAAAGCTGTGCCTGGTTATGATGTTAAAATTATAAAATCAGATCAAACGTTAGCTAAACCAAATGAGATGGGAGATATTGTAGTAAAATTACCTTTGCCTCCAGGAACTTTTCCAACTCTGTGGAATGCAGATCAAAGATATAAAGAAAATTATATGTCAAATTATGAAGGTTATTATCAAACTTATGATGCTGGTCACATTGATGAAGATGGATACATCTGGATCATGTCTAGAACCGATGACATAATCAATGTTGCAGGTCACAGATTATCTACAGGTGCTATAGAAGAAGTCTTATCAGAACATCAGTCAGTTGCAGAATGTGCAGTGCTTGGAATAGCTGACAAATTAAAAGGTCAATTACCTATTGGATTAATCGTTTTAAAAGCAGGAGTAGATAAAGACAATGAAACAATTTCTAAAGAATGTGTTCAAATGGTAAGAGATAAAATTGGACCAGTAGCTGCTTTTAAAGTTGCAATAGTTATAAAAAGACTACCAAAAACAAGATCAGGTAAAATTTTACGAGGAACAATAAGAAAAATTGCTGATAGTGTTGAATATAAAATGCCTCCAACCATTGATGATCCTGCCATTTTAGATGAGATCAAACAGGACTTAATCAAAAATAATATTCTTAAAAGTGCTTAAAACTTATTTATTTCTAATCGGTGCAATTTTTTGTGAAGTAGCAGGAACTATGTTGCTGCCGATCTCACAAAACTTCACAAAACTTGTCCCTACAAGTTTTCTTGCCATATTTTATTTAACTGCTTTTTATTTATTAACTTTTGTAGTTAACAAATTACCAATAGCAATTGTTTATGCTACATGGAGCGGTCTTGGAATATTTACGATTGCAATACTAGGTTATATTTTTTTTAAGCAAACTTTAGCTTGGCAGGCAATATTAGGATTATTTTTAATTGTAATTGGAGTAGTGTTAGTAAATAGTTTTACAATAAAGCTTAATTAAACTCTAATGGGGTTCCTTCTGGATCTCCTAAAATTTTTCCATCTTTCATTTTAGTTTTACCAGCAATAATAGTTGCTACAGGTGTTCCTTTGAACTCAACATTATTAAAAGGTGACCAGCCACATTTACTCTCAATATTTTCATTTTTTATCATAATCTTTTTATTCATATCAACAATTGTGAAATCAGCGTCATAACCTTCTTTAATAAATCCTTTATTCTTTATCCCAAAAATTTTGATTGGATTTTCACACACTAAATTCATTAATTGATTAAGTGATAATTTTCCATCATTAACATGGTTTAACATCACTGGCATTAATGTTTGAACACCAGGCATACCAGAGGGCGAGTTGGGATATTCTTTGTCTTTGTTTGCTTTTAAATGTGGGGCGTGGTCTGAGCCAATGGTATCATTGATATTATTTTTAACTGCATACCATAATCGATCATAATGAGATTTATCTCTGATTGGTGGGTTCATTTGTGCATACGTTCCAAGTTTGTCATAACAATCTGGAGCATAGATCGTTAAATGCTGCGGAGTAATTTCAAAAGTAATATTTCCTTTATGTTGAGATAAAAAATCTATCTCTTGCTTAGTGGTAATATGAAGAACATGTGCTTTTTTATTATATTTTTTAGCAATTCTGACAATTCTTCTAGTTGAAGAAATGGCACATTCCTCACTCCGCCAAACAGGATGTGAATGTACATCTCCATTCTTTATTAATTTTTTATTTCTATTTAAAATTTCCTCATCTTCAGAATGAACCGCAACAATTTTTGAACAATGTTGAAAGACTTTATCAATGTCTTCTTCAAGAGCTACTAAAAGATTACCTGTCGATGAACCTACAAATAATTTAATACCACAACATCCCTCTAAATCTTTAAGTTCTGCTAATTGATTAACATTTTCTGCTGTTGCACCAAAATAGAAAGCGTAATTGCAATACATTCTATTTTTAGCAAGATCTAATTTTCTTTGAAATTCTTTTATGTTTGATGTGGGTGGGTTAGTATTTGGCATTTCAAACACTGCAGTGATACCTCCCACAATTGCAGCTCTACTTCCTGAATGGAGATCCTCTGTGTCTGTTGAGCCAGGTTCTCTAAAATGAGTTTGGGTATCTATACATCCTGGTAAAACTAACAAATCTTTAGCATCAATAGTCTCTTTAGCATCAGATGAGATTTCACCAATCTTATCAATTTTACCATCTTTAACACCTACACTTACTTCTTTGAGATCACCATCAATATAGCATTTTCCATTTTTGATTATTAGATCTAACATTTGTGCGAAAAGTAATTATATTAAAATTAAATACTAATCAAATATGAATAATGATGTTTATATATTAGATGATAGGGCCATACTTTATATTAACGGCTCTGATTCAAAAGATTTTTTACAAAATCTCATCAGCAATGATATTAATAAAGTCACAGATAATTCAAGTTGTTTTGCATCATTATTTACCCCTCAAGGGAAATTTCTCTATGAATTTATGGTCGTTAAACATAAGTCAGGTTACTTTATTGATTGTGAAAAATCACAGTCTGAGGAAATTTTTAAACAACTAAATCTTTATAAAATAAGATCAAAAGTAGAAATTCTTAATTTAAGTAACGAATTTGTGGTTGCTTGCTTTGGGTATGAAAAATATTTATCAATTGAAGGTTCAAAAGATATATTGGGATTCACTTTTAAATATAGAGAAGATCCGATTTTTTTAGATCCAAGGAATAAACTCTTGGGGGCTAGACTTATTATAAACTTAGAGAAATTGTATCTATCCTTAAAAAAGCTCAGTTTAAAAGACTCTAAAATAAATAATTATCATATCAAAAGTTATAAACTCGGAATTGTACCCAAAAATTTTAATAAATTAAAAAATAAATTATTTGGTATTGAATGCAATTACGAAGAATTAAATGGAATTGATTTTAAAAAAGGTTGCTATGTGGGCCAAGAAAATACTGCAAGAATTAAATTAAAAAATAAACTTTCAAAAAGATTATTCCCAATAGAGATTATTGATGGAAAATTGAATGAGAATGATGCAATTTTTGCTGATAATACTGAAATTGGAAAAGTTCTAATTAATGATGATTATCCCTTCGCTTTAATTAAGTTCTTAGATAAAAACTTTGATAAAAATAAAATTTTTAAATGTAAAAATGGATCAATAAAAGTATTAATCCCAGATTGGCTTGAAATATCCTCTTAGTTTGTTAGAGATACTTGGTGAAATTTAAACTTATCTTTTATAAAACTTTTGCTTTAATTTATTTATTATTTTGCACTAATGTCAGTGCAGCTGATGATGAAATATCATTTGGTATAGCAATGGGTAAAGGTATAATGGAAAACGTAAAAGGTTTACATGGTCCCGTTACTGGTAATGCAGGCACAACAATTAAAGGTTTAGTCTTAGATGATGATAGTTTAAATACCAATATCTCAATAAATTTTGATTATAATAAAAATGTTAAAGACAATCTTTATCTAAATTCAGGAATATCATTAGTTAAACATAGTACTACTGACACAACTATCACATTCGATGGTGGATATAATTCTGCTTTTCCGGATATATATTTCTATGGTTTAATTTTTGATTTAGGTCCAAGTTATAGATTTAAAGAAATTTCTAATCTAACACCATATGCAAATTTAAATGCTACCTATTTTTTAGGTAAACAATCAGACACTCAATATGATGGTCCAAGATATGGTGAGGGTGGGCCACACACATATGTAAGGTGTTTAGGTGTAACTCCAAATTTAGGTTTTTTTGTAAATTCAGGATTTCTAAAAGGTTATGGTTTCTCTGTTGAAAGATTAATTCTTGAATGTGAAAATGATCAAATTAGAAGTATGGAAAATGGTTACGATGCTGATTTTGACATAACGCACTACAGAATTGATTACAGAATACCCTTTTAAATAAATATTTTTTGGTGCGGCTAGAGAGACTCGAACTCTCATGGACTAGATCCACACGGCCCTCAACCGTGCCTGTCTACCAATTTCAGCATAGCCGCAAATTTGACCCACATTAAATCAATGACAAGTAGGTTTCAAATTGATAAATTTTTATTATGGAATTTAATCAGGAAGTAAAACAAGCAACTGATCCTATTTATAAAAAGATCTCCAAGGTTATGCCAGAAATTGAATGGTCAGTGCATGCTCCATATATACATAAAATCAATAAACTTAAAAAAGAAAAGAACGCAGTAATTTTAGCTCACAATTATCAAACTCCAGAAATTTATCACGGTATTGCAGATTTCTCAGCAGACTCACTTGCTCTTGCTGTAGAAGCTTCAAAAACTTCAGCAGATATAATTGTTATGGCTGGTGTACATTTTATGGCAGAAACTGCAAAACTTATGAGTCCAAATAAAAAAGTTTTACTACCAGATATGAAAGCAGGCTGTTCTCTTTCATCTTCAATTACCGGAAAAGATGTCAGATTATTAAAAGAAAAATATCCTGGTGTTCCAGTTGTTTCTTATGTCAACACTTCTGCAGATGTAAAAGCAGAAACAGATGTATGTTGTACATCGGCAAATGCAGTAAAAATTGTAAAATCTTTAGGGGTTAAAAAAGTAATTTTTTTACCAGATGATTATCTTGCAAAATATGTTGCTTCTCAAACAGATGTTGAGATCATTTCTTGGAAAGGAATTTGTATTGTTCATGACCAATTTAACGAAAAAGAAATTCAAAATATTAGAAAGAGCAACCCAGGGATAAAAATCATTGCTCACCCTGAGTGTCCACCAGATGTAATAAAGGCAAGTGATTTTGCTGGATCAACCTCGGGAATGATAAACTATGTTAAAGATAATCAACCAAAGAAAGTTATGATGGTAACTGAATGTTCAATGAGTGATAACATTCAAGTCGAAAATCCAAATGTAGAATTTATCAGACCATGTAACATGTGTCCGCACATGAAAAAAATAACATTGCCAAAAATTTTAGATTGTTTAGAGAATGAAACTGGTGAAATTATTATGGATCAAGAAACAATCGATAAAGCAAGAATGTCAGTTGAAAAAATGGTTGCTATCGGCAGATAACTTTTTGTGTCTCAAATAAAACTAAGCGAAAATTTTATAAAAAGTAACGTTAAACTTGCGCTTAATGAGGATTTATATCCTTCAGGAGATATTACTTCTGATTTAATAAAAGATAATAAAATAATTGAGGCAAAATTAGTATCTAATCAGGATGCTGTGATAGGTGGGCTTCTATTTGTAAAATATGCTTTTGTGCTTATAGATAAAAAAATTAAATTCATTGCAAAAACAAAAGATGGGTCTTTTGTAAAAAGAAATTCAATAATCGCAATTATTAAAGGAAATAAAAAAAATATTTTGATTGCAGAAAGAGTTGCACTAAATTTTTTATCTCATCTTTCAGGTATTGCTACAAAAACTAATCAATTTGTAAAATTGGCAGGAAAAAAATGTAAAATTTGTTGCACTAGGAAAACTATTCCTAATTTAAGAGTTATACAAAAATATGCTGTAAAATTAGGTGGAGGAACTAATCACAGATTTAACTTAAGTGATGAATTTTTAATAAAAGATAATCATATTGCAAGCGCAAACTTAAAGGAATTAGTAAGTTTGGCGATTAAAAATAAAAGGCGAAAAAAAATAACTGTGGAAGTAGACACAATTAAACAGCTAAAGAAAATTATTGGGTTAAAATTTGATCGTGTTTTATTTGATAATATGAGTGTTAAAAATTTAAAATTAGGAGTCAAGCTTGCAAAAAAATATTATCAAACTGAAGCTTCGGGAAATATTAATCTCAAAAAGATTAAATCGGTTGCAAAAACTGGTGTAGATAGAATTTCTGTTGGTGGCATAACTCATAGTGCACCAGCAATTGATTTTAAATTAGAAATTTAATTAACAAATTTTGAAAGATCTGGTTTAAAGTAATTTGGACCTTTCATTACTTTGCCGTGTTCATTATAAATTGGTTTTCCATTCTGGTCTAACTTGCTCATGTTAGAGTTTTGAACTTCATCAAAACACTTATCTAAATCAATTCCAAAAGCGTGACCTGCCCCATAAGTAACATACAAGATATCCGTTAAAGCATCGGCAACCTCTAATAAATCCTTATTATTCATTGCTTCTGTTAGCTCAGTTAATTCCTCTTTTATTAGGTCTAATCTTAATTTATTGATTTTATCGGTGCTAAATGAAGGTTTATTTTTAACCTCTTGACCAAAGGTTTTCATAAAAATTCCAACCTTACTAAAATTTGACATAATGCTCCTGTAAGTTTTATAAAATTAATGTATATTTATAATAATTTAATATTTGCCAATTAATCAATGAAATTAAGAAAAGAATTCGATAGCATTGGAACAATTAATGTTCCTAATGATAAATATTGGGGAGCTTCTACACAAAGATCAAAAAAATATTTTGATATTGGTGAGTTTTTAGTTAGACCGGTTTTAATTAAATCTATCGCAATCATTAAAAAAGCTGCTGCTATAGTTCATAGAAAAGAAAAACAGATTGTACCAAAAATTTCTAATGCCATTGTAAAAGCATCTAATGAAGTAATTGGTGGTAAATTAGATGAACACTTCCCACTAAAAGTTTGGCAAACTGGCTCTGGTACTCAAACTAATATGAATTTAAATGAAGTAATTGCAAATAGAGCAATCGAAATTTTAGGTGGAAGAAAAGGTACCAAAAAACCAGTTCATCCAAATGATCATGTAAATAAGTCTCAATCCACTAATGATGTATTTCCTACAGCAATGCATATAGCTATAGCTATGGAAACTAAAAATAAGTTGCTACCATCTCTTGAACTATTAAATAGGGAATTGAAAAAAAAAGTTTCCCAATTTAAAAATATTGTAAAAGTTGGAAGAACTCATCTTCAAGATGCAACTCCATTATCATTAGGACAAGAGTTTTCAGGATATCAATCTCAATTAGAAGATTGTATTGTAAGAATTAAAAATGCTTTAAATGAAATTTATTATCTAGCTCAAGGTGGGACTGCAGTTGGCACAGGAATTAATAGTAAAAAAGGTTTTGATAAAAAAGTAATAAATGAAATAAAAAAAATAACTAAACTACCCTTTAAACCCACAAAGAATAAATTTGCTGCATTAGCAGCTCATGATGAAATAGTAAATTTTTCTGGAACTCTAAATACTACTGCTGTTAGTTTAATGAAAATTGCAAATGATATAAGATTTTTAGGATCGGGACCCAGAGCTGGATATGGTGAAATAATTTTACCAGCAAATGAACCAGGTTCATCTATTATGCCTGGCAAAGTCAACCCAACACAATCAGAAGCAGTGACAATGGTGTGTGTTAAAGTAATTGGTAATCATAATGGAATAACAATGGCTGGTTCGCATGGACATTTTGAGCTAAATGTTTTTAAACCATTAATTGCTCACAACATTTTACAATCTATTGATCTTCTTGCAGATAGTACTAAAAATTTTGCTTTATATTGTGTCAAAGGAATTAAAGCAGATAAAGTAAAAATTAAAAAATTTTTAGATAACTCATTAATGTTAGTTACTGCACTAGCTCCTCATATTGGGTATGATAACTCTGCCAAAATAGCCAAGACAGCTCTTAAAAAAGGTACGACCTTAAGAGAGGAAGCTTTAAAAACAAAATTAATTAATGAAAAAGATTTTGATAGAATTGTAAATCCAAAAAAAATGATTTATCCAAAATAAGCTGCTAAAATATCATTTACAAAATTTTTAAAAGTTACTTTATTAAAAAATTTTTTACTACTTGAATTAAAATTTGAGATTATTTCCTCTATCTTTTTATTGGACTTATTATCAATTCTTAAATTGTCGAAAGTAATTTTCTCCTCATTAAAATCATAATTAAAATCTAATTCTATTTTTCCTATATTTTTTCTTAAATCTTTTTTTATTTGAAAAAATTTAAAAAACTCATCCTGATTTTTAACATCAAATGAAGTTCTTCCATTAAAATTGATTTTTTCTTTATCAAAATCTAAAAATGCATCAGAAAAACTTACATTAACATTTTCTTTCCAAATAATATTAGAATTAGAAAAATTGTAATTTCCCTCCTCTATTTTCAATTTCAATGATAAATCTGAAAATCTATCAAAATCATAAACATTCTTTACATCAAAATTTACTACAGCGTTAAGATTTTTATTATCTAAAATTTGAGATTTTAAAATTTCAATGAAAAAAGGATTATATAAAAGATCTTTTATTCGAAAAGATTGATATTTTAAATTTGAAACTAAATAAAATGGCTTAAATTCTATTAAACCTCTAAATATCTTATTATTATCCTCTGAGGTAATATCCAAAGAATTTTCATTAATCTGATACTTAAAAATATTATTTTTGTTTTTAAAGCTTATCTTTAAATTACCGGTATCATTTTCCTTTTTATAATCAGTTTCATTTTCAATTTTTAAAACGAGTTTTTTAGAAGTGAATTCAAAATCTAAAATTTCATTTAACTTATCATTTCCTATGATTAATTTATAGGGAACATTAAAAACCTTACCTTTTAAAACTAAAGCATTTTTCAAATTTTTAAGATCGTAATAAAAATTGCTGTCATTTATTTGATTAATGAATAAGACTTCATCATCTCTATTAGTAAAAAAAAGATTGCTCCTTTTGATCTTTATTACATCTCTATTAGGCTCTGTTTTTAAAAGATTTGTAAAAAACCTTAAGTCAGATTTTTTAAAATCAAAATCAGCTTTATCAAAAATTACATCTTGTGTTTGAATTTCATTAAAGTTAAAAAAATTCTTAAAATCAATAAAAATCTTAAAATTTTTTACCTCAGCAATTTTTCTTTTATCACTCCGTATAGATAAATTTTTTGAGCTAAAATGTGGTTTGGGAAAAAAATTATATTGTATACTATTATCAAATTTTACTACTATATTGTATTTTTGATAAATTTGATTCTTAATTTTTTTTTGAATTAATTCTTTATTGTAAGCAGTAGGTATTAAGAAATATACAAGTGTCAAAAATATAATTGAAACAATGACTAAAAAAACTTTATTATTCTTATTAAACCTTAATCTTTTTATGTCTAATATGAAGCGTCTTAAACTATTGAAATAATTTTCCAATAAATTATTTATATGTGAGATTTGTTTTCCAATTTTTTTAGATAATAAATTTTGTTTTCTCATATAAATTGAAACAAGTTATAATTTAAAATAAAAAATGTTAAACTCTGAATATTTAAAAAATCTTAATAAAGCTCAAAAAGAGGCTGTTACACATCTTGATGGCCCTCTTTTAATTGTAGCTGGTGCTGGTTCTGGAAAAACTAAAGTGCTGACATCAAGAATAGCAAATATAATTCAAGAAAAAAAAGCCTATCCTAATCAAATACTAGCAGTAACATTCACTAATAAAGCAGCCAAAGAAATGCAAACTAGAGTAAGCAAAATTTTAGGGTCTTCAGCGACTGGGTTATCATGGCTTGGAACTTTTCACTCTATTTGCGCAAAACTTTTAAGAAAACACGCTCCAGCAGTTAATCTCAATTCAAATTTTACAATAATAGATACTGATGACCAAACAAGGCTAATAAAAAACATATGTAAGGCAGAAAATATTGATATTAAACAATTAGCTCCAAGATATATTCTTACAATAATTGATAAGTGGAAAAATAAAGGATTTTATCCAAGTGAGGTGATAGTCAATCAAAAGGATATTTACGAGAAAACTATCCTACCAATTTATAAAATTTATCAACAGAAATTAATTGATTTAAACTCTTGTGACTTTGGTGATTTAATTCTTCATGCAGTTAAGATCCTAGAAAAAAATAAAGATTTAAGAGAAATTTACTCAAAAAATTTTAAATATATTCTTGTTGACGAATATCAAGACACAAATTTTATACAAAGTAAATGGCTAAGATTACTATCAGAAAAAAATAAAAATATCTGTTGTGTAGGAGATGATGATCAATCAATTTATAGTTGGAGAGGAGCAGAAATAAAAAATTTTTTAGAATTTGACCAAGTTTATGAAAATACAAAAATAATTAGACTAGAGGAAAATTATAGATCTACTGAAAATATTCTAGCTGTTGCATCAAACTTAATAGCAAATAACGAAAATAGAGTTGGCAAAACATTAAAGACAACTTTAAACGAGGGTGAATTGGTTAAATTAAATTGTTATAAAAATGGAAAAGATGAGGCCATTGGAATTTCAGATGAAATTGAGAGAATAAAAAAAAATTACTCATATAATAATATTACCATTCTGGTAAGGGCGATATTTCAGACTAGAGAATTTGAGGAAAGATTTTTAAAAATTGGACTACCTTACAGAATTTTAGGGGGAATAAAATTTTATGAAAGAGCTGAAATAAAAGATTGTGTTGCATATTTAAGATTAGTTTATCAAGAAAAAGACGATCTAGCTTTCGAAAGAATTGTTAACAATCCAAAGCGCTCGATTGGTGATAGCACGATAAAAAGTATTCATGAATTTGCAAAAAAACAAAAAGATTGTTTAGAGATTTCCTCTAGAAAAATGATAGAAGAAAACTTAATCAAACCCAAAGCCAAAATAGGTTTAATTTCTTTTTTAGATTTGCTTTCTAAATGGAGAAATGATCTAGCAATAAAAAAAAAGGGCCATATAAAATTATTACAAACTATTCTTGATGAGTCTGGATATTCAGCAATGCTTAAAAATAAAAAAGATTTAGAAAATGAAAACAGACTTGAAAATATAAAAGAATTATTAAGCGCAATGAAAGAATTTGATAATTTGGAGAGTTTTTTAGATCATGTTTCACTTGCAACATCAATTGATCAGGAATGGGAAGGCGAAAAGATTAACATGATGACAATGCACGCCGCGAAAGGTCTTGAGTTTGAGGTAGT
Source organism: uncultured Pelagibacteraceae bacterium (assembly GCA_902528545.1). Taxonomy (GTDB): domain Bacteria; phylum Pseudomonadota; class Alphaproteobacteria; order Pelagibacterales; family Pelagibacteraceae; genus Pelagibacter. The sequence continues at coordinate 83,818 of CABZTB010000001.1, forward strand.
TTTTTTACCCGGTTGGGAAGAGGGACTTTTTCCTCACCAAAAATCTATTGAGGAGAAAGGTCAAAATGGATTAGAAGAAGAGAGGAGGTTAGCTTATGTGGGTTTAACTAGAGCTAAGAAAAAAGTGATAGTATCTTTTTCAATGAACAGATTTTATCAAGGTGATTGGATAGATAGTATGGCGTCGAGATTTATTGATGAATTACCGGACAAATATTTAGAAAAAAATTCTTTTTTTGATGAAACTAAAGAAGAGATAGATGAATTTGAATTTAATCAAGATATTGAAAATGAGAGTGGTATTAATAGTCCTGGATGGTTGAGATATCAAAAAAGAATTAAATGACTACGGAACGAATAAAAACTCTAATTAGTAAATTTAATGAATACAATATAGATGGATATATTATTCCCAAAAATGACGAATTTTTTTCAGAATACTCTGCAAATGATAGACTTAAAGCTATCACAAACTTTTCTGGCTCTGCTGGCTATTCAATCATTTTAAAAAAGAAAAAATATTTATTTGTTGATGGGAGATATACAATCCAAGCCAAAAAAGAATCGGGTAAAAGCTTTAAAATTGTTGATTTGCATAAAATTATTAATTGCGATTTATTCCAAAATCTATCAATAGGTTTTGATCCGAAAATCTTTACGTCTAATCAAATTAAGAATTTTTTTTATAAAAACAATAAAGTCAAAAGCATTAAGTCAAATTTAATTGATCAAATTAGTAAAAAAAAAGTTAAATCTAGTAAACCTTTTTTTTCTCTTAAAAGCAAAATAGTTGGTGAAAACTATAAAGCTAAAATTATTAAGATAATAAAATATTTAAATAAAAATAAATCAGATTATTTATTTATTACAGCACCGGAAAATATAGCATGGCTTCTTAATATTAGGGGACATGACAATCCAAATAGTCCTATTCCTAATTGCCAATTAATCATTAATAATAAAAAAAGTTTTTATTTGATTTCATCTAAGTATAAAGTTTTAAAATTAATTAATGAAAAAAAAATAAAATCTGATCAGGTAATTGAACCAAAAAATTTCAACAAATTTATTTCAAATCTTAAAGGTAAAAAAATTATTATCGATAAAAATACTTGCTCAATTTTTTTTGAAAATATATTAAAAAAAAAATTCAAAGTTTTAAATATTGAAGATCCAATTTACTCACTCAAATCTTTGAAAAATAAAACAGAAATAAAAAATATGTTAAATGCTCATATTTTTGATGGTGTAGCATTAACAAAATTTATTTATTGGATCAAAAATATTAACAAAAAAACAATTACTGAGTTTGAAGCACAAAATAAATTAGAAAATTTTAGAAAAAAAAATAAAGATTATTTATATCCAAGTTTTAATACAATCGCTGGTACTGCGGAGAACGCAGCTATTGTTCATTATAGAGCAACAAAAAAAAATTCAAAAAAAATAAAAAAAAAAGATATTTTTTTATGTGACTCTGGAGGACAATATAAATATGGTACTACGGACGTGACTAGAACAATTTGTTTCTCAAAACCTAAAAAGAATATTAAAAATATTTTCACAAGAGTTTTAAAAGGTCATATTGCAGTTGTAAAATCAAATTTAAATAAATATCCCTCTGGTAATCTGATAGATATTAGAGCGAGAAAATTTTTAAAAGAGATCAACTTGGATTACCAACATGGAACTGGACACGGAGTAGGTTTTTTTTTAAATGTGCATGAGGGGCCTCAAGGTATCTCTAAATTTAATAAAATAAAGTTACGTGAGGGAATGATTTTAAGTAATGAACCAGGATATTATAAAAAAGATAAATTTGGGATACGTATAGAAAATTTGATTTATGTTAAAAAAAATAAAAATAAGCTACATTTTGAAAATTTAACACTAGCTCCAATTGATAAAGATTTAATTAATTTCGATTTATTAACAAATGATGAAAAAACTTACCTTTGGAAATATAATTTAGATATTTACACAAAACTTCATAAATATTTAAACCCTCGTGAGAAAAAATGGTTAGCTACTTTTATTCAATAATTTATATAATTCTAACTGATTTATAATTTTTATTTTTAGTTCTTTTGCAGCTTCAACTTTCCGTTTAGTGGGTTTCTCTCCAATTATCAGATAATCAAGTTTTTTTGAGACATTACTAATTATTGATCCTGAGTTTTTTTCTATTAAAGATTTAGCTTCTGCTCTACTCATGCCTGCTAATTTTCCCGTAAACATAAATATCTTATTACTAAATAAACCATCTTTTTTATTTTCTTTTGTTTTCTGGATTTTTAAAATTTTTTGAAGATCTTGAATTACCTTTAAATTAGTCTTATTCAAAAAAAATTTTTTTAAAGAAGTTATTTGAGTTTCTCCGATCCCATCAATATTTAATAAATCGTCAATATTATTTTCTTTAGAAAGATTTATGAAATTTTCAGAACTTTTAAGTGTTTTTGAGATCAATTTAGCATTTTCATAACCAATATGTCTTATTCCAAGAGCATATATAAACTTTTCAAAAGAAATATTTTTCTTTTCTTCAATTGCATATTTTAAATTAGCGACAGATTGCTGCCCCCATCCATCCATTGCTTTTATTTTTTCATAATTCAAAGCAAAAATATCTTGTGGTAATCTAATCATTTTTAGTTTCCAAAAATTTTCTACAATTTTTTTTCCAAAACCATCAATATTAAAAGCTTCTTTTGATACAAAATGTTTAATTTTTTCTATAGTCATTTTATCACATTCATATCCCTCACTTGAACATCTTCTTACTGCATCATTTTTTTTTGTAATGGAATTGTATTCTTTTATTGTTTTAGCCCCACAAGATGGACACTTGAGTGGGAAAATATATTTTTTGGAATTTTTATTTCTTTTTTTAAAATCTACCTCTATAATATGGGGAATAACGTCTCCTGCTCTCTCAACTACAACTATATCTCCTATTCTTATATCTTTTCTTATTATTTCATCTTCATTATGAAGTGTTGCATTTGATACAACTACACCACCAATATTAATTGGTTTAATTTTTGCTACAGGTGTCAATGCCCCCGTTCTACCAACTTGAATCTCAATATTTAAGATCTTTGAAGTGCCTTTATTAGCAGAAAACTTATGTGCGATTGCCCAACGAGGAGAGTTTGCAACATTACCTAATCGTTTTTGTAAATTGAAACTATTTATTTTATAAACAATACCATCAATGTCAAAATCAATCTCATTTCTTTTTTTTTCTATTTCATAGTAATTTTTCATTAAATTTTTAATCCCTTTTATAGTTTTATTAAATGGATTTGTTTTAAAACCCCACTCACTTAGTTTTTGTAAGTAGTTGCTTTGATTTTCTATTTCTATATTATTTACATACCCAAATGTATAAGCAATAAACTTTAGAGGAATTTTTTTGGTATCTTGTGGATTTTTTTGTCGTAATGATCCAGATGCAGCATTTCTTGGATTAGCAAATTTATCTTTAAGATTTTCAAAATCTTTATTTTGAATAAATACTTCACCCCGAATATCTATTTCGTCAGGAAAATTTTTAGCTGTAATTTTTTTTGGAATATCATCAATTGTCATTAAATTCTGCGTAATATCCTCCCCTTCTTTCCCATCACCTCTTGAAAGTCCCATAACAAATTTTCCCTTTTTAAAAACTAATGATGCAGAAATACCATCAATTTTAGGTTCAGCACTATATTCAAATTCATTTGAACTTTTTTGGTCTAAAAAATTATTAATTTTTTTTTCAAAATTTACCAGATCTTCCTCATCAAATGCATTGGAGAGTGAAAGCATAGGAACTTTATGAAAAACTTTTTTAAAAGTTTTAGAGGGTTTAAAACCTACAATTTTTGACGGTGAGTTTTCACTTTCTAAAAAATCATATTTTTTCTCAAGAAACAATATATCTTCTTTAATTTGATCATACTCATTATCATTTACTAAAGGCTTATTTAGGTCATAATAATGTTCATTTAGCTTAATTAAATTTTTAATTTTTTTATTATATTCTTTTTTAATCTTATTTTTATCCATCTCATTCTAAAAGAGTTTTAAATTTTTTTATAAGGCCTCCCGTTTTTTTCTTATTAGTTTTTAATCTCTCTTTTTTCTTTTTTTTATAAGTTTTATCAAATAAACTATAAGAGTTTTCATACCATTTTGAGGATTGATAGTTATAACCAAGTAATTGAGCATATTTTTCAGCTTCATCAATCAAACCAATTATGTAATGTACCTCTACCAATCTATGCAAGGCCTCTTCTGCATAAATAGTAGTATCATAATTATCAATTATTTCTCTAAATCTATTTATTGCTGGTATCCATTTTTTTTTATCAAAATAATATCTACCTAAGTACATTTCTTTAGCTGCAAGAATATCGTCAATTAACCCAACTTTAAATTCTGCATCAATCGCATATTCTGTATTTTGATAATTTTTTAAAATTATATTAAAATTTTCTTTAGCTTTTATTATTGATTGTAAGTCTTTTTTTTCATCAACAATCTGTTCATAATGACAAATGGCTAATAAATAATAGGCATATCCTAGATCTTTATGTGTAGTATATAACTTAATAAATCTCTCTAATTCTGCTATAGCATCACCATAGTAATCTTGGGTATAATAAGAATAGGCAGCCATTAGGGCTGATTGAGGTGCTGAGACTGCTTGTGGAAATAGTATTTCTGCCTCATTAAATTTTTTTGCAGCATACAAAACATCACCCGCTTCTAAAGCTTCCATTCCCTCTTTGTATGCCTCCTGGACTTGTAATTCTAAACTTTTTTCCTTTATAATCGATTTTTGTGTTGTTTCTTTAGAGCACGAATTAAATAAAACTAAGATTATAAGAAAAATTTGAATTTTAAATCTAAGCATACCTGTTTTATACAGACTTACTAAAGAATTTTAAAGATCAATATATGTTAAGCTATCGATTTTAATAACGTTTTATTTAGAATGGTATGAGGAAGATTTCTTTCTTGTATTTCAATTATCGAAAAGTTTTCTTTATTATCAAACACTTTTTTTAACAACTGGTTTGTGAGAAAATGACCACCTTGAGAACAATTTACGCTACCAATTATTCTATATCCACTCGTGTATAAATCTCCAATACAATCTAATATTTTGTGATTTACAAATTCTTTGGGATTTCTAAGCTTTTCAGAATTTAAGATCTCATTACCCTTCACAACGATTGCATTATTTAAACTTCCACCTTTTGCAAGTCCTTTCTCTTTAATTTTTTCTACATCGTCGAATAAACAAAATGTTCTTGAGTTAAAAATATCTAACAAATCATCCTCGTACACATTTACTTTATTTTCTTGATTTCCAATCAGACAATTTTCGAATTTCAATTTAAAATTAATATCTAAACTTAACTTAGAAGGCTCTATGGAAATAAATTTATCTCCTTGATGATATGTAATTTTTTTTTGTATCTTGATTATCTTAATAGGTGCCTCACTTTTTTCTAATCCACAACTTTTTAAAATCTCTATAAATTCTTTTGCTGAACCGTCTAAAATTGGTATCTCTTCATTGTTTATTTCTACCAGTGCATTATCAATCCCTAATCCAAATAAAGCACCCATTAAATGTTCAATAGTTGATACTTTTACTCCGTGCTCGTTAGATATAGTTGTATTTAATAAAGTATTAGTTACGTTACTGAAACTTGGATAAACGTAATTGTTTGATTGTAAATCTACTCTTTTAAAAACGATTCCTGTATTTGGTTCAGAAGGCTTTACTAATACTTTAGCAAATTTACCATTATGAAGTCCAACTCCACTAAAAGTTGCTGTTTTTTTTAAAGTTTTTTGGCTCAATAATGACACGAGGAACTTTTAATATGTTAAGGAAAAAAACTGAAAACAACAAATATTACGATAAACTACTAATTAATTAAAAAAATTAAAGAACCTCTCAAAAAAACCTTGTTTTTTGTTAATTTTACTAGTCAGCAAAACCTCATTACTATTGTGACCTGCAATAATTCTACTAGCTGTTGTAAAGATAGTGTTATCTCTATTATCTTTAAATTTTTCTAAATAACCAGTACTTAAAATTTGATTTATCGAAATATGATATTTTTTTAAGATCTTCTCTATATTTTCAATTAAATTTTTTGAAAGGCAAATAAATTCTGTATCTAAAGAAAAGATATTACACTTAACATTATCTGGTAAAGATGTATAAAATTTATTGTCGATCACATATTTTTCTATAAAGAAATGTATAATTTTTTTATTAAGTAAATTCGATTGACATAGATTTTTTAAATCACTTAATGGATGAATTAAAGACTCTGAGTTTATAAGATTTCCATTATTATCTTTTTTGATTGACAATTTTATTGAGTGAAATTCCTTACTATCCAAAATAACGTATATGTCCTTAATAAAACTATCCAATTTTTTTTCAATTTTTAATATGTTAGAGTCTAAAAATTCATCCATTTTTCTAAATTTTAACTCTGTAGAATTTTCTTCTATTGCTAGTTTTTCAGAATAAATTTTCTCTTTTGTTTTATTATCAAAAACATAAATTATATATTGAGTATTATTAAGATAAAGATAAGTTTGAAAGTCTGCTTCTCTAATCATTTATAACAATTTGATTTTTTTGACGTATATCCAAAATTTTTATATTACTAAATTCTTTATCCTCAAGTAAATCAATTGATAAATTTAATGACTCTTTTATTCCTGTGATTGGTAATTTAATTAAAACTCCTGAGATCATTTCAATATCCCATCTCCCCGAGGGAAAGTAGTAAAAATTTTTTATGTTATTATATTTAAAATCAGTTTGAAGAATAATATTTTTAAATTTTAAAAATTTTTCTGTTTCAAAATTTCCGAAAATAAAAGGTAAATTTTGAGAATGGTCTTTGGTATTAATGAATTTCCCATTGGATCCAACTAAATGATTTTTTCCATTTATATTAGTAGATGCTAAAAAATTTGTTTTTTCAATTTTGATTTCAAGAGATGATGGATATTTTTTAAATACTTCATATTCTTCAATCAAATTATTAGAATTTAATATTTCTTTTATCTGGGATTTTTGAATAGATAATAAATTATTTAATTTTATCAAATTCATTATTTTTAAATATTCATTATCATTAAATTCTATTCCCTCAATATTGACCATATTAATTTTAGGAAGATCAAAATCTTTCAAATTTTTGTTATTGAAAGTACCTAGGATGATTACCAAAGAAATATAAAAAATAATTTTCTTATTTATTTGTTGAAGCATCTTTTAAAATTAATTCAATAAGTTTAATAAAACTTATACCACGAAATGCAGCAATCTCAGGAACTAAAGAAAGTTTAGTCATTCCTGGCTGAGTATTAATTTCTAAAAGATAAAACTTACCCCTATAATATTTAAAATCTGAACGGGTAACTCCTCGACAACCAACTAAATTATGTGCTTTTGAAGAAATTCTCATTATTTGTTCATATTTTTTTTTAGATAAATCCACGGGTATGATGTGTTCCGTTTTTGCTTTTGGATTATATTTTGCTTGATAATCATAAAATTTTCTTTTTGGTTTTAATTCAATTGCACCAAGTTTCTTAGAACCAATCATTGCAGCCTGTATCTCTCTACCAGGAATAAATTCTTCAATAATTATTTTTTTATAATCTTCTAAATACTTCAATTTTTTTTTGAAATCTTTTTTTGAACATATAAAAACATTTACACTTGAACCCTCATTGATTGGTTTTATCACGACTGGAAATTTAAGTTTTTTTTCAATTGTACTAACAATATTTTTTTCATCTTTGCTGAAAGAAAAGGTCAAGAATTTTGGGGTCAATATTTTATTCTTTATAAAAATCTTTTTGGATAACACTTTATCCATTGCTATTGATGATGAAATTACGCCTGAATGAGTATAAGGAATTTTAAAACTCTCTAATATTGTTTGTATATAACCATCCTCACCAAACTGACCATGCAACGCATTGAAAATTTTGTTCGGTTTAAATTTTTTAATAACATCAAATAACTGAAAATTTGGCTCTGCTATTTTTACAAAATAATCATTTTTTTTTAATTCCTTAGCTACTTGTTTACCAGTATCAAGGCTGATTGCTCTTTCTTTCGAAATTCCACCTGAAATTATTAATATTTTTTTCAAACTATTTTAAAATCTTAATTTCTTTTTCTAATTTTATACCAGTTTTTTCTAAAACCTCTTTTGATACAAATTCAATTAAATTATTCATATCATTAAAAGAAGCGCTACCCTTATTTACAAAAAAATTACAATGTTTTTCTGAAATACAGGCATCGCCAAAACTTTTGTCTAAAGGAACTGACTCTTTAATTAACTCCCAAACTTTCTTATTTGTTTGTGATTTAGGATTTTTAAAAGTGCTCCCACTAGTTTTAATTCTAGTAGGTTGTGCTTTTTCCTTTTTTTTAACTAAATTCTCAATTTCATTTTTTATTTGAGGTGGACTAGATTTTGACCCTTTAAATGAAGCACTTAGAAAAATCAAATCATCAGATAAGTTGCTTTTTCTATACTCAAATTTTATTTCTTTACTTGGGATGGTAATAATATTTCCAGATTTATCGATTGCTTGAACTGATATCAATATATCTTTAAACTCTTTGTTAAAACAACCTGCGTTCATTCTAATTCCACCTCCTATTGTGCCCGGTATACAAGATAAAAACTCAAATCCGCTGAGACTATTTTTTACAGCAAAATCTGATAAAGACTTGTCAGTCACAGCACTTCCAGCAATTATAACATCATCTCCAAGAAGTGAGATATTATTAAAATTTTTTCCTAATTTTATAACTATACCATCAAATAAATCATCGGATATTAAAGTGTTAGAACCTGCCCCAAGAATAAATATTTTTTCCTGATTATTTACTATTTTCAAAAATTTAATCAGTTCATGAAGATTATTAGCTTTAAAAAAAACTTTTGTTTTTCCACCAATGTTAAACCAATTTTTTTTTTTAAGATCGTACTCAAATCTTAAATTTTCATCAAATTCTCTAAATAAAGTTTTTAGTTGGTCTAATTTCATTATATTAATTTTGGCAGTTCTCTCATCCAATTAGAGATAGTGCCTGCACCCATTCCAATAACAATTTTTTTTCCACTCATATTTTTTTTGATAAATTTGGCTAGTTGAAACTTATCATTTACTAAAAATAATTTTACTTTTGAATTTTTTATTAACTCTTTAGCAAAATTTATATAATTAAATCCTAACTTAATTTTCTCTCCTGCTGAATATACGGGGCATAGAACAACAATATCAGCATTCATAAACGCAAAAGAGAATTCTTTTCTTAAATCTTTAAGTCTTGACACTCTATGTGGTTGAAAAATGCAAACTTTTTCATAATCTTTATAAACCTTGTTAACACCATCCAAAACTACTTTTATTTCAGTTGGATGATGAGCATAATCATCATAAAAATCAATGTTGTTGTAAGTAAATATTTTATTAAATCTTCTTTGAACACCTTTAAAATTTTTTAATCCTTTTTTTATATCAGAAATTGAAATACCAATAGTAATTGCAACTGCAGTAGCTGCAACAGAATTTCTTACATTATGAATACCCAGTAATGGTATTCTTATTTTTTTGATCTTTATTTTTTTCTTATTTGGAACATTTACTAATATATCAAATTCTGTAAAATTTTTATTTTGATTGATATTCTTAATAAAAAAATTTGACTTTGGATTAAGTCCATAGGTATAAAAATTTCTATTTCTTAATTTTTTAATTATCTTATTATTTACAGGGTCATCTAGACAAATAAATGATTTTCCAAAAGAAGGAACTTTTTTTATAAAATCAATAAAATATTTCTCTAAGTCATCCATAGATTTGTAAAAATCCATATGCTCTCTGTCTATATTTGTTATAATTGAATATGTAGGAGGTATATGAAGGAAACTTCCATCAGACTCATCTGCTTCCAAAATTGTCCAATCACTCTTTCCTAATTTAGCAGTATTTTTGATAGAATTTATTACCCCTCCATTAATAATTGTTGGATCTAATTTAGTTTTTTCCAGTATTGAGGTAATTAAAGAAGTTGTTGTGGTCTTGCCATGTGAACCAACTACAACAATATTTTTCATAAGAGAAACAATATGAGCTAACATTCTTCCTCTGGTAATAATTGGAAGTTTTTTTCTTCTAGCTTCAATGTATTCTGAATTATTTTTTTTTATTGCTGAGGAAATGACTGCTATTGTTGCATTCTTTAAATTTTGTTTTTTTTGACCAATAAAAACTTTTATTTTTTCTTTTTTCAATCTATCTATATTTTTATTTGATGATAGGTCACTACCTTGCACTTTAAATCCTTTCCCTTTCATAATTAAAGAAAGTCCACTCATACCAATACCACCGATGCCAATGAAGTGAATAACCTCAGTTTTTGCTAATTCAATTTTCATTAATTATATTTAATATTTTTTGATTTACATTAGTCCAAGTATTTTTGTAATTTAATTTTTTTAAATTTTCCTTTTTTTGTAAAAATTCAGAATTATTGGATAATATATTGGTTAAAAGTTGCTCTATATTATCCTCAAAAGTCTCTTGATTAAGTATCCAACAACATTCCTTTTCTTTATAAAATAAAGCATTTTCAAATTGATGATTGTCCTTAGAGTTTGGTAATGGCACTGCGATAAATGGTATGTTTAATAAAGATAATTCAGCTAAAGTTGAAGCACCTGATCTAGTTATACAAACATCTGAATTATTAATTATTTCTTCAAAGTTTTTGTTGAAACTGAAGATTAAACATTCAACATTATTTTCATCATAGAAATTTTTTAAATTGAGAATATTTTTTTCATTTGTTTGTTGTAAAATTCTGATTGGGTGTTTTTTTGAAATATTAACAATTTTATTTTTTAGATTAATATCAAAGATATTTGCCCCCTGACTCCCTCCAACAATCAACAAATTTATTTTTTGATGGTTAAAATTTTTTTGTTTTAAACTATAAAATTTTTCTCTTACCAAAGGAAATATAGTTTCAATTTTATTTTTATATTTTGATGGAAAATTTTTTATTTTTTCTTTGTAACAAATTATTTTTTTGCACGAGCTTAAAAAAAATTTATTTGCTCTACCCAAAACTTGATTGGGTTCTACCAGGTAAATCTTTAATCTTAAGAATTTTGCTGCTAATAACAATGGAAGAGACATATAACCCCCGGTAGAGAATAATTTTTCAATATTATTTTTTTTTAATAATAAGAATGATTTTATTGTCAGTATAATTACTAATATTAAATTGATTGGAAATAAAAATATATTATTTAACCTTGGGGTATCAATAATTCTTAATTTATAATTTTCATTATTTAAATATTTTAAGCCCCTCTTATCAGTTGTGATTATTACTTTTGCATCTCTTGATAAATGTTCATAAAGTATTACTGCGGGAATGACATGGCCCCCTGATCCTCCTGTAGTTATCAAGTAATTTTTATTCATTTTGATTTAGATTTCTTTTTGTAAAATTCAAAATTATTCCAGATAAAATTGAAATACTTATTATTGAGGAACCACCATAACTTATAAATGGTAATGTCATACCAGTTGTAGGAAATAATCTAATATTTACTCCAATATGAATTATAGTTTGCATTAATATAAGGCTTACAGATCCAACTAAAATTAATTTAATAGTTTCATCATTTTCAAAATTAACTTTTTTAAACACTGAGTAAATAAATACTAAAAACAATAAAAAGATTAAAATTATGGCAATTACACCAAACTCTTCAGAAATTACTGAAATAATATAATCTGTATGTGCCTCTGGAACTCTATTTTTTAAAGTTCCCTCTCCAATACCTTTCCCAAAAAAGCCTCCACTCGTAATGGACTCTATAGCTTTGTCTGATTGAAAATTGTAAGTTCCGGTTTCGGAATCTATAAAAGATATTAATCTATTTTTAATGTATGTAAATTTTGAAACAAAAAAAATTAAGTAAAAAAATATTAAAATAATTGATGAAAATAAAAAAAAAAGTAAAAATATACTTACACCCGAAGTAAATATTAAAACTGACCAACTAAAAAATACTAAAAGAGTTTGTCCTATATCTGGCTGTAATGATAATAATAAGGCAATACCTAAAGTTATTATAAAAGAACATAAATACTTTATATAAATATTGCTAAATTTCCGGCTACACAATATCAAGCTTATAAAAATGATAAGAAATGGCTTAACTAATTCTATCGGTTGAAATCTGGGTAGGAAATATAGATCTATCCATCTTTTTGAACCCTTAACCTCTACTCCAATTATAGGCACTAAAATTAAAAATATTAGTGATAAGAAAAATAATAGAGAAGAATATTTTAGAAGTTGTTCTTTTTTAATTGAGGATAATACAAAAATTATAATTATCCCTAACAAAATAAAAACTAAATGTTTAAAAAAAAATTGGTAATCATTTGTATCTAATTTATCAGAGGCAATTAATGATGTGGAAACTAATGAAAAGAATAAACCTGTTAAAAATAATAAAACAATTAGTGAAAAAAGAAACTTATCAATATTTTTCCACCAATCATAATAGATACCAAATAAACTATTCTTATTTTCCATACATAAATCTTTTTACTAATCGATTAAAATATAAACCTCTTTCTTCGAAGTTTTTAAACCTATCGAACGACGCTGCACAAGGGCTAAATAATATCGTATATTTAACAGAACTTTTTTTTTTGATTATAGAAAAAACGTTTTTCACTGCGTCTTGTAAATTTTTATAATTTTTAAATTTTACTTTACTTCTTAACTGTTTATTAAAAAAATTTTTATTTTCTCCATAAATAAAAGCGGTAACATCACTTAAATCTTTTTTTTTTAATTCTAATTTGTCACCTTTTTTATAAATACCACCCAATAACCATAATATGTTGGAGTCTTTTTTTAACATTCCGGCAGAAGATGAGAAACTGGTAGATTTTGAGTCATTTATAATAGTGAGATACTTCTTTTGGATAATAATTTGTTGACGATATTTCAAACCCTTAAAATTTTTTATCGTTTTTTGTAAAAGATAGTTTTTTAGTTTTAATTTTTTTGCCAGTTCAATAATAAAAGATAGATTTTCTCTATTTGACTCAGTTAAAAAATATTTATTTTTGATTTCCAGAAAATCATTGTAATTTTTTTTTGTATTTACTTTAACAATTTTACATTTAAATTTTTTAGTTTTTAATTTTCTTGAAATTAGTACGTCATCGCTTTTAACAAATGCTAAACAACTTTTGGATTGAGAGTCTAAAAGTTTAAATTTTGCATCAACATAATTTTGAAGAGTTTTATGTCTTTCAAGATGATCAGGTTTAATATTCAAAATTATTGAATACTTTGAACTAAATAACTGACTGTAATCTAGCTGGTAAGAAGATGCCTCTATCACAAAAATTGTATTTTTTGATATTTTTTTTTCATTCAATGGAGGGTTGCCAATGTTTCCAATAAGTCTCACATCTTTTTTTTGATCTTTTAAAACTTCATATAAAATTTTAGCAGTAGTAGATTTTCCATTGGTACCTGTAATAGTAATGCATTTATTTTTATAAAAAGTAAAAAATACATCTAAATCAGTATAAATTTTTTTCTTATTAAGTTTTAGGAATTTCGATAATTTACAATTCAAAATATTGATACCAGGGCTAATAATGATTATATCAAATTTTATTTTTAATAATTTTAATTTAGAAATTTGTTTTGGATGGGTGTTTTTTAAATCATCAAATAGATAAATATCAGCTTTATTTCTTAAAAATCTAAAGGATGATATTCCACTTTTTCCAAGACCATAGATTAATATTTTTTTTTTCAAAAAAATATTTTCAATTTTTTTTTTCATCTCAATTTTAAAGTAGCTAATCCTATCATTGCAAGAATTATAGAAATGATCCAAAACCTTATTACAACAGTCGACTCTGGCCAACCTTTTTTCTCAAAGTGATGGTGGATAGGAGCCATCTTAAAAATTCTTTTTCCAGTAAGTTTAAATGAAATAACTTGAACTATTACAGAAACCGCTTCCAATACAAAAAGGCCTCCGGTGATTGCTAAAACTATTTCATGTTTTGTTATTATTCCAACGGCTCCTAAAGACCCTCCTAAAGACAATGAACCAGTATCGCCCATAAAAATTTTAGCTGGAGGTGCGTTAAACCATAAAAATCCAAGACATGAACCTATTATAGCTCCACAAAATATTGCTACCTCTCCAGTTCCCTCTATGTAAGGAATTTGTAAATAATCTGAAAATACAATATTTCCAGTTACATAACTAATAAATGCAAAGCATGCTGCCACCAAAATTACCGGAACAGTTGCTAAACCATCTAAACCATCTGTCAAATTAACAGCATTAGATGAACCAATTATTACAAATATTGCAAAAGGAATAAAAAACCAACCAAGATTAATGATTAAGTTTTTAAAAAATGGAAAATATAAATTAGTTATATTTTGGTAATCTATGAAATTTACATAAATAACAACACCAATAATTGATAACACAATTTGTAAAATTATTTTAAATTTAGATGAAATTCCTGAAGAGTTACTATACTTAATCTTTTTATAATCATCAAATGCACCTAAAAGTCCAAATGAAACAGCAACGTACACACAAAACAAAATATTAATATTTGATAAGTCTGCCCACAAAATTACAGATGTGAGTAAACCTAATAGAATAATTAATCCACCCATAGTTGGTGTACCAATTTTTTTAATTATATGATCTTCAGGTCCGTCATCTCTAATAGGATTTAAAATTTTTTGATTTGAGAAGAATTTTATAAATGGGCCTCCAATTATTAAAACTATTAAAAGTGATGTGAAAACAGATAAACCAGTTCTGAAAGTTAAGTATTTAAAAACATTCAAAAATCCAAACGTATCTACATAGTTTAATAAAAATTGATAAAGCATCTACTTAATTCCTTTTAAATCATTTATTATCTTATTAAAACCTGTCGCATTTGAGGCTTTAACCATTAAATAATCGTTATTATTCAAATCATTTTTAATAAATTTAATCATTTGAGAGTTAGTTCTAAAAACTTTACCTCTTTTTGATTTTACAATCCTTTTGAATATTTGACTTATATTGTTTCCCTTTAAAAAAATTTTATTGATTTTTGTTTTGTTAATTATTGGAACAATTGACTGGTGAAGTTTTTTGGAATGATTTCCAAGTTCTAACATATCACCAAGTAAGAGATACTTTTTGAATTTTTTGCTCTTTATTTTATCATAATTTAATATTGCAGATTTTAGGGATAAAGGATTTGAATTATAACTTTCATCTATTAGGTTTATATTTTTTTTATTTATTTTTATTCTTGATAAATCTCCTCTCCCTTGGGGAGTCATAAAATTAAAAAAAACTTTTTTATCTAATTTTGTAATATTAATATTAATACTCATTACCGCTAAAGCTGCTAAAATATTATAAATATTATTTTGAAAATTATTAGAAATCACAAAACTTTTGTTAAAATCTTTAGCTTTGATATTTATCTTAAAATTATTATTAATTTTAATAACACTAATTAACTTCACATCAGATTTGTGATTTTTGATTCCAAATGATATTGTGTTAATATTATTTTTGGCAGCTATTTTTTGATGTAATCTAAAAAAATTATCATCCGCATTTAAAATCAAAAAACCATTTGGTTTCGTATTTGAAATTATTTCAGATTTTGCAAGTGCAATATCTTTTATATTCTTAAAATTTTTAGCATGAGCATAATTTATATTAGTTATAACGCTTATGTCCGGTTTAATAATTTTTGATAAATAATCAATTTCCCCTTTTTTATCCATGCCAACTTCCAAAACTCCATAATTGTCGTTCTTACTCAAATTAAAAAGGCTTAATGGAACCCCATATTTGTTATTATAAGATTTTGGGGAAATAGTTGTTTTAGAAATTTTTTTTAAAGTTTTGCCTAATAATTCCTTTAGTGTAGTTTTTCCACAACTCCCTGTTATTGCAATTATCTTTGCATCTATATTCTCTCTGAAAATAGTTGATGTTTCGGTCAAAAATTTCAATGAATCTATTACTTTTATTTGTTTTTTATAATCTAATTTTTTTTTAATTTTATTTACAACTACTATGGAGGCTTTTTTCTTCAGAGCTTCTTCTACAAACTTATTTCCATCATTTTTCCTGCCTCGTATAGCAAAAAAAATGTCATTTTTTTTAACTTCTTTTGAATTAATTCTAGCTTGTCCCAAAATTAAATTTTTATTTAATTTTTTATCACCAGATGACTCTTTGATAAGATTTAATTTCAAATTATTTGATAAATTCAAATTTTTTAATTTAATTGCGTTTAAGATTACTTTTTTATCTGAAAAATAAATTTTACGATTACCAATTTCTTGAATTTTTTCATGACCCTTGCCAGCAACTAATAAGATATCGCCCGTAGTTAAATTTTTAACCGCTTCAGAAATCGCCTTTGCTCTATCAGAAATTTCTGATATTTTTTTACTATTTATCCCTCTTTTAATATCTTTTCTAATTTTATTAGGATTTTCCAGTCTAGGATTATCATCTGTCAAATATATTTGATCAGCATACAATGAAGCTATTTTACCCATTTTTGATCTTTTATTTTGATCTCTATTTCCACCACAACCAAACAAAACAACAATTTTTTTATTAGGAAATTGCTCTCTTAGTGAAAGAAGAGATATTTTTAATGCATCTGGTGTGTGTGCGTAATCCAAAATAACTTTAGATTTATTTTTAATATTGCCAATTTTTTCTAGTCTTCCCTCAACGGATCTTATTTTTGGAATAACTCCCAAAATTTTATTTAAACTTAGATTACTTTTTTGAGCAGCTATAATTGCCATCATTATGTTCTTGAGTTGTATTTTACCTATAAGATTGAGCTTAATATTTTTGATTAAGTTTTTATATTTGATTGTTAACATTTGTTTCTCACCTACAAAATAATGAGATAAAATTTTAAAATGATTTTTTGGATTATTTATAGAATAAATCTTTAAATTTCTCTTTAATGCAATTTTTTTTATGTTTCTAAATTCAGGTATTTTTTCATCAGTAATTACATTGCCTTTAATAGGTAGAAGTTTCTCAAAAAGATAAAGTTTTGCGATTAAATAATCTTTTAAATTTTTATGATAATCTAAATGATCTTGAGATAAATTTGTAAATATTCCTGAATTAAATTTTAAACCATCTAACCTATTTTGACTTAAACCATGACTTGAAGCTTCCAATATTACATCATCTACTTTCTGATTTTTAAGATAATTTAATATCTTCCCTAATTGAATTGGGTCGGTGGTTGTATTGGATAAATTGATATATTTGTTGTTTGATTTAACACCCAAAGTTCCAATTGATGCAACTTTTCTATTATTAAATTTTAATATTTGATAATAAAAATCAGCTACGGAAGACTTTCCATTAGTTCCTGTAATTGCTATTAGATTTGTTGGTTTTTTATTATAAATTTTAAATGAAACTTCAGCTAATAATTTTCTCACATTTTTTGAATGAATAATTAACACTCCATTTGGAAATTTTGTTATTTTTTTTTCAGTTACGATAATTTTTGAGCCCTTGTTTATTGCATCTAATATGAAATTATTTCCATCAATATTTGTGCCTTTAATCGCAAAAAAGATATTATCTTTTTTTACTTTTGAACTCTCAAAACAGATGTCAGAAAAAAAAGTTTTTTCAAATTTTTTTCCAATATTTGGGAAATAATCTTTAAGTAACATTTAGAAATTAAATTCACTATATTTTGTGGCTAAAATAGGCCCAATTTTTTCAACAATTTGACCTGTTGCCTCAACTGTTGTCCATCCAGCAGTATTAAAGGGTGTCCCTTTATACTTTATGTTTGATCCATCTCTATAATGATAAATATAGTTTTCATTTATTTTTGGTTCATCCAACATAACGGCTAAAACAAATTTTGGTTTAGATGTTGGAAATACTGACACAAAAGAATTAATCTTCTTATTTGAATACTCCCCATCCGCACTTTTTTCGGCTGTTCCTGTTTTACCACCAATTTCATATCCATTTACATTTGCTAGTGATGCGGTTCCATCTTTTGTTGAAACAATTTTTCTCAAGATTGGTAAAATTTCTCTTGATAAGTCTTGACTTAAAATTTTTTCTTTTTTTTCATTGTTGTTATTTTTGACCAACTTTGGTTTTATTTGATAACCCCCATTAACAACAATAGAATAAGCTTTTGCTAATTGAAGCAATGTAGTTGTAATGCCATGACCAAATGATGCTGTAGCAAGCGGACATTTTCCCCAATTGAATTTTATTGGTTTTCCTACTTCTTCAATATCAAAGTCAATTTTTTCTAAAATACCAATCTTTGATAAAAATGACTTAAATTTTTCCTCGCCCACTTGCTGAACAATTCTAACTGAGCCTATATTACCAGAACGAACTAATATTTGTTCAGCAGTAAGGTTGGATGGGATTTTTTTGTCGTATTCTCTTATCGGAAATCCTGCACACGTAAGAGATTTTGGCAAATCAACATATTCCGTTTCAGCAGTAATAATTTTTTCATCAAGAGCAGCAGCTAATGTGAAAGTTTTAAATACAGATCCAAATTCATATACACCTTTAGTGACTCTATTTATATAATTTGAATCTGAGATTTTCTCTCTCTGATTTGGATCAAAATCTGGAAGAGAAACTAAAGATAGTATTTCACCATTATTTACATCCATCAAAATTGCAGCACTTCCGATGGTATTAAAAATTTTGTTGAATTTAATTAACTCTTCTCTGATTAAAAATTGTAGGTCTTTATCTACTGTTAATTGAATAGGTTCTTTACTATTTCTTAAAATTTTGTCTAATGATTTTTCCAGACCCGAGACTCCGTTATTATCATTATCAATTTGACCAAGAATATGACTAAATAAGTTTTTTTCAGGATAAATTCTTGTTAATTTTTCCTCAGGTTGAATTGATTTGTCACCTAGTTTCATTACCTTTTCATAATTTTCTTCAGATATTTTTTTTTCTAAGTAAAAAAATTTTTTTTTTTCTAATTGATTTTGAATTTTGACAAAATCTTTGTTGGGAAAAATATATTTTAGATTTATTAATAACTTTTTTTTATCAATAACTTTTCTAGTGCTTATGCCAATATCAATAGAGCTTACTGTCTTACTTAGGTATTTTCCATTTCTATCAATTATGTCTGCTCTATAAAGTTTATTGGAAGTGCTAATCAAATTTTCATTTAATACTTTTTTGGAATCTCTAGAGCCAAGATGTAATAAGTGTATAGAAAAAATTATAAAAATTATAAAAAAGATAAAAAAAATAAATGAAACCCTATTAAATGAAATATTAATAGTAGACTTATTTTTTTTAAAAGAAAAATCATTAAGATTATCCTCTAAAATAATTTGTGAATTTTTATTACTCATTTTTATTAAAACTTAATTGACCTATTTCAATTTCATTATTTTTTCTGGTAATTGTTTGAATTTCCTGGATATCAAATTTTATTAATTTATTTTCAAAGTAAAGATTTTGAAACTGAAGTAATTTTTCAGTAGAACTCAAATAATCAAATTCCAATCTAGTATTTTCAAAATTTTTTTTTAAATCTCTGATGTTTTCTTTTAAGACAAATATTTCATCATCAATCCTTTTTGTTGAATTTTTAACTATTGCCGTTGAAAAAATTAAAGAAAATACAAAGAGTGTAACAAAAAATTTTTTCATAATTTTTCACTAAAATTCTCAATATCTAAAAGTGTTTTAAATTTTTTAACTATATCTGTCTCAAAATTATAAAAATCATTTTTCTTTATTACGTATCTGAGTTTTGCTGATCTTGATGGTGTGTTTTCTCTTAATTCTTTAGCAGATGGTGTTATTGGTTTTTTTTCAACCATCCTAAATAATGTTTCAGGTTGATTTATATTAGGCATATACCGGGATATACTTTTTTTTTCAGATAAACTTTTAAAAAAATATTTTACGATTTTATCTTCTAGTGAATGAAAAGTTACAACTGCCAATATACCATTTTTTTTTAATACTTTTGTAGCTGCAATTAAACCATATATTAATTCACTAATTTCTTTATTGACAAAAATTCTAAGAGCTTGAAAAGTTTTTGTGGCGTTGTTTGTCTTAAAACTTTTTCTTGTTTTTGATTTTTCTACCAATTCGACAAATTTTTTTGTATCAATTTTTTTTGTCTTTCTTTCTTTAACAATATTAAAAGCAATTCTTTTGGCTTCTAGTTCTTCACCAAAAAATTTAAAAATTTTCTCTAGTTCATGAACATCCAGATTATTGATTGCATCACTTGCGGAAAAATTATTTAAACCCATCTGCATATTTAGATCTCCAACAGAATTAAACGATAAACCTTTTTTTGGATCTTTAATTTGTGTAAAAGAATAACCTAAATCTAAGAGTATCCCTCTGATTTTTTCATTTTTAAGTTTGAGGTTGTCTAATTGACTAAACTTTTTATGTTTGAAAATAAATCTGTTTGGGAACTTTTCAGAAATTTTATCTGCAATTTTTTTACTTTCTATATCTCTATCAAGTGCAATTACTTGGGTATCTTTATAATTTAAAATTTTTTTTGTGTAACCACCTTGACCAAAAGTACAATCAATAAATGTGCCACCATGTTGAGGGGTAATAATGCTAATTATTTCATTAAGCAATACCGGATAATGTTTTGGAGCATCCGATACCATGGTGGCTTCCATTTATTTTTTCGAAGACCATTAATTTTTTTGTCTTCGTAAAAATGCAGGTATTTCTAAATCATCCTCTTCTTGATCTTCATCTGATGATCCAAGTAAATCTTCAGATGTTGAAACTTGATTTTCTGTATTAAATAGATCTGGTTCATCTGTATCCACACCAAATTCCTTTAAATCATTTGAAGATTCCTCAGTATTTGACGAGCTTAATGCTTCTTGTGAAAAAGAAGTATCATTGTCCTCAGAGATGTTTTCAACAATATTTTCAGCTTCTTGATTTTTTAACAATTCTTCATGATACTGATTGTTTACTTCATCAACTGACTGACTCTGAATACCTTCTGATACTATCTCATTTTCAAGTTTTAGTGCAGTTGCACCATCAGAAATTGGGTTGGAATTAGTATTCTGGAAATTAAAAGAGGTTGTACCTACTGTTGTACCAAAATCAGAATAGCCAGGATTTCGATTTTGAATACGATGAACCATATTAATAACTGATTTTGTTTCTGGTTGTTGGCCATCTAACGAAGTGGCTACAATTGAAACTCTCATTTTTCCATCAAGTTCTGGATCTGTGATTGCACCAATAATTAATTCAGCTTCAGGATCTACTTCTGCTCTAACCTTATTGACTGCTTCATCTACTTCAAATAGTTTAAGATCTTTCCCACCAGTAATATTAACTAATAATCCTTTTGCTCCTTTTAAAGTATAATCATCAATTAAAGGATTGCTAATTGCCATTTCTGCAGCTTTCATAGATCTTCCTTCTCCCTCAGCCTCACCAGTACCCATCATAGCTTTACCCATTGAGGCCATAACAGACTCTACATCAGCAAAATCAAGATTGATCAATCCTGGTCTTACCATCAAGTCAGTGATACTCTGAACACCGTGCATCAATACGTTATTTGAAAGATTGAATGACTCCTCAAATGTAGTTTGTTCATTAGCTATCTTGAATAAATTCTGGTTTGGAATAACTATAATTGTATCAACATGTCTTCTTAATTCCTCTAAACCTTGTTGAGCTCTTCTCATTCTTGAAGGACCCTCATATAAAAATGGTAATGTAACTACTCCAACTGTTAAAATGTTTAATTCTTTGGCAGCTCTTGCAATAACATGTGCAGCACCCGTACCTGTTCCACCGCCCATTCCAGCAGCTATGAAAACCATATTTGCACCTTGTAGAATATTTACTATATCATTTAAAGATTCATCAGCAGCAGCTTGACCAATATCAAGTTTTGCTCCAGCTCCTAAACCTTTTGTTAAATTCAAACCAATTTGGATTTTAGATTTTGCTTTGCTATGTTTTAAATCTTGAGCATCAGTATTAACTGCAATAAACTCAACACCTTGCATTCCATTATCAATCATTTCATTGATTGCATTTCCACCTGCTCCACCTATTCCCATAACCAATAATCTTGGTTGAAGCTCTTTTATTTCTGGTACCTTAAAATTAATTGTCATTTTGTTATCCCCCGTTATTTATTTAGTTGATGCTCCCATTTAAGGCTGGCTCGATTTAGATTAGCTTTTTTTCTTGCATTGACCTTAAATTTTTCAAATATTGTTGGTTCCCAAATCTGGAATGTTTTACCCTGACCAACAAAGACCATGCTATTTTTGATTTTTGCATGTTTTAATAATTTTGAAGTAAGTGAGATTCTTCCTTCACTATCAAATTGTAAATTTGTGCTTTCAGATAAAATTGATGTTGCAAAAAAATCTCTTTTTTCCTCAAAAGGATTTAATGAGTCTATAGAGTTCGAAATTTTTTCTACTCTATCTTGAGGCCATGCTTCTATTGATTGATTATTAAATGATGGATAACAGATTACACCGTTAAAACCTAAATTAGACAAATATGATCTATAGCTTGCAGGCACTGACACCCTTCCTTTTTTGTCCAATTTGTTTTCGTAGGTCGATAAAAACATAAACCATAAAGTCCTATTAATCCCATATTTGGGAATTTATGGGATATTATGGGTTTTTTTGAAATGAGTCAACAATTACTATTTATAATTGAAATATGTCGATAGAAGACATTAATGAATCAAAACGTGAACATTTAAAGGATATTTAATTTATATGAAAAGCCAGATGAACTATAAGCCGGGTTCTGTCATTTAAACTTACCATTTGTCTAGGCTCAAAATCACTCTTGAGCTCAAGCAACTAACCCTGATGACGAGCCAAAGATAGCTTTTAGTTTTTCAACAATGTCATCTCTACTTAGTTTTGCTCCCAGTGGGGTTTTCCAGCGTTCATTGTTACCAATAGAACCGGTGTGCTCTTACCACACCTTTTCACCCTTGCCTTGTTAAGGCGGTTTATTTTCTGTGGCACTATCCCTAGGGTTGCCCCTGCCAGGTATTACCTGGCACTGCATCTTTGTAGAGTCCGGACTTTCCTCTTTAAAATTTTAAAGCGATAAGTCGTTCATCTGGCACATTTAATTTATTGCTTAAATCTGATTTTTCAAGCTAAATTTTTGTTGTTAAAGAAGATTTTTACTAATTAATAGGCACTCTTTATCTATCTTACCATTAACAAGACTTTGTCTAAATCGTCTTTGGAAAGCCAGTGTAAGGTACTTGATGTTTTTATGAGATTTAAATCTTTCTACATCATTATAGCCAATTTTATGTAGATTTTTTAAAAATAAATTTTCATCAATTTTGGTAATAAGTTTTATTTTTCTAAATTTTTTAATTTTTTTTTGATTAAGATTATGCCAAAAGCTTAATTTGTTTTTTTCTAACACTTTCCATGGAAATTTTTCTCCTGGGTCTTTTTTTCTTCCAGGAGAAATGTCAGAATGACCAAGAATATATTCTTTTTGAATTTTATATTTTTTTATTAAAATATTAAGTAATTTTTGAAGTGAAATTATTTGTTTTTTTGAAAATCTTTTATAACCATGTTGATGACCTGGATTAGTTATCTCAATACCTATTGAATTTTTGTTAAGAGATTTAAAATGTTTCCAACTTGAGACTCCAGCATGCCAAGCTTCATAAAGATCTGGAACTAAATTTATTATTTCACCATTTTTTTTAATCAAATAATGTGAGCTAACATTTGATTTTGGATCTTGCAGTCTTTTAATCGCAGCAGATTCTTTTTTCATACCTGTGTAATGAATTATAATAAATTTAATTTTATTTTTTGCCCTTTTGGGTAAATTGAAATTAGGGGAGTAACTTCTGGCCATTTTTAAGCCTATTTTTTGATACATTTTTATATTTAATTAAAACTTAATTTACTTTATGTTCCAATATAATATAAATTTTTTATGATTAAAAAATTCTTAATTATTGTATTTACAACCCTTGCGTTAACTCTAAATGTCAGCGCTGGATCAGATGGAGAATTATTATTAAAAAAAAATGATCCAACAGAAGTAAAGGACTGCTTTGAAAAAATCAATAGAGTGACTTTTGCATTTAATCAAACTTTAGATGGAGTGATTTTCAAACCTGTTGCATCATTATATAGAAAACTACCTTCACCAGCTAAAACTGGAGTTAGTAATTCTTTAGAAAATATTTCGCATTTATTGACAATACCGAACAATGTTTTGCAAGGTGATTACAAGCAAGCTGGAATTAATACTGGAAGATTTATTATAAATACAACATTAGGTATTTTAGGAATTTTTGATGTTGCTCAATATTTAGGTCTAACTAATTATGAAAAAGAAGATTACGGTCAATCTTTAGCAAAATTAGGTGTTGGTCCGGGATGTTATATCGTTTTACCAGTTTTGGGTCCAAGTACAGTTAGAGATACGCTTGCATCAACATTTAATTACTTAGGTGGTGACCCTTGGTACAATGTAACTATAAATAATGACACTCAGTATTTTAAAAATTCAGATTATTATTTTTCAAAAGGTGCATCTGGAGTAGATTTTAGAGCAAAAAACTATGATTCAATAGAAAATTTAGAAAAAAATTCATTAGATTTTTATGCGTCAGTTAAAAGTTTATACTTACAAGATCGACAACAAAAAATTCTTAATTCTAGGAAAGTAATCAATACCCAAGATGATAGCGATTGGGAAGAAATAAGCCAATAATAATTTGAAAAAAATGAAGATCAAAAAAATTATTTTAATAATTTTTTTTTATTTTTTAACATTGGGCAATTCATTTGCGCTTGAAGCTGATGTATTTATTCAATCAACTGTTAATAGAGCCTCGAAAATACTTTCAGAAAATTTGTCTAAAGATGAAAAAATTAATAAACTCAAAATAATTGCTGAAGAAACAGTTGATATTAAAGGAATTGGTTTTTACACTCTTGGATCCATTAGAAAAAGCTTAGATGATAATCAAAAAGAAAAATACTCTAAATTATTTAGAGAATATTTTCTTAAAAGCTTTTCTAGTAGATTATCCGAATATACAAATCCTGAAATAGATGTTTTATCCAAGGAAGTTTTAAGCGATAATTACACGATTGTGAATAGTCTTTTAAAAGGTACAGCAGAGAGGCCAGAGGTCAAAATTGATTGGAGAGTTTATACTAAAAATTCAGAAAACCCTTTAATTAGAGATTTAATTATTGAGGGTTTAAGTTTAGCCAGAACTCAAAAAGAGGAATTTGCCTCGATCTTGAGTTCAAATAATAATGAAATTAGCTCTTTATTTAAAACCCTAGAGGAATTCTCGAATAATTAAGAAGGTGATTTGGTGGGCCCGCCAGGACTCGAACCTGGGACCAATACATTATGAGTGTACTGCTCTAACCAACTGAGCTACAGGCCCAAATGAATAATCTTTTCTACTTTGTTTCATAGTTATAATCAATAAACAAATATTTTTTGGTGGGCCGTGTTGGTTACGCTCCAACTACCCCTGCAATGTCAATGCAGTACTCTACTATTGAGCTAACGGCCCAAACAATATTAACTCTCTAAAAAACTTTTTAATTGTTTAGATCTACTTGGATGTTTTAGTTTTCTTAGGGCTTTTGCCTCAATTTGTCGAATTCTTTCTCTTGTGACAGAAAATTGTAAGCCAACTTCTTCCAAAGTATGATCAGTGTTCATTCCAACACCAAATCTCATTCTCAAAACTCTTTCCTCTCTTGGTGTTAAAGTGGATAAGATCTTTGTTGTTGCTTCACCTAAGTTAGATTTGATAGCTTGTTCAAGGGGAGCAAGAGCTTTTGTATCTTCAATAAAATCTCCTAAACTGCTATCTTCCTCATCACCAACAGGTTTTTCTAATGAAACAGGTTCTTTAGAAATTTTTAAAACTTTTCTGACTTTATCCAAAGGCATTCTTAGTTTTTTGGCTAGTTCCTCTGGAGTAGCTTCTCTACCAAATTCACTTAAAATTAACCTTTGGGTTCTTACAATCTTGTTAATAGTTTCAATCATGTGAACTGGAATTCTTATTGTTCTAGCTTGGTCAGCGATGGATCTTGTTATGGCCTGTCTAATCCACCAAGTAGCATATGTCGAAAACTTATAACCTCTTCTGTACTCAAATTTATCAACTGCTTTCATTAATCCAATATTTCCTTCTTGAATTAAATCTAAAAATTGCAATCCTCTATTTGTATATTTCTTTGCAATTGAGATAACTAATCTTAAATTTGCCTCAACCATCTCTTTTTTTGCTATTCTTGATTCTTTTTCACCTTTTTGTACTCTGCTTACGAGTTTTTTAAAATCTGTTACAGACATCCCTATTTTATTACTAAATTCAATCAATCTTTCCTTAATATCTTTAAATTTTTCTTTATTTTTTGAGAAGAACTGTTTCCACGTCAAGTTAGTGTCTAAAAATTTTTTAAGATTTGGGTTAATTTCATTTCCAACATAAAATTTTAAAAATTCATTTCTTGGAATTTTATGATCCATAGCTAAACGCATAAGATTTCCCTCTAAAGAAATTATTTTTTTATTTTCCACGTAATGTTTTTGGACTAATTCCTCTAAAACAGATGGGGATAATTGAAGAGATTTAATATCCTCTAAAATTTCTTTTACGATTTTTTCATAACTTTTTTCTTTTGCAGGAGAGAATATTTTTGAAGTCAGAATACAATCCAGTTTTTCTTTTTGGTATTTTATTAATTTATTATAATCCTTTGTTAAATTATGAACAGTTTTTAGAACCTTTGGTTTAATTTCAGTTTCCATTGCTGCTAAGGTTGGATTAAAATCCTCATCACCATCTTCAACTGAATTATCATCACTATCAACCTCTCCTGAATTTTTTTGTTTAGCACTTGGACCTGTTGTTTCATCCTCCATGTAATTTGTGTCAATATCAATAATTTCTCTGACCAAAATCTCATCTTTTTGAAGTTTTTCATTCCACTCAAAGAATTGCTGAGCAGTTATTGGACTCTGAGATAGTGCAATTAACATTACATCCTTTCCAGCCTCAATTCTTTTTGCAATAGCAATTTCACCTTCTCTAGATAAAAGTTCAACTCCGCCCATTTCACGAAGATACATTCGGATAGGGTCATCACTTTTTTCAATAGTTTTTCCCTCATCTTTTGAGGAGCCTTCTTTTTTTCTTAAAACTTTAAAATCTGATTTTTTTTCAACTAAAGAAATTTTTTCATCTAAAATATGAATAAAAGCTTGGGCTAAATTGTGGTCAGAAAGGTTTCTTTTTCCAAGAGACTTACTTAATTCCTCATATGTGATAAATCCCCTGTGGGTCCCACGTCCCATTAAACGAGCAAATGATTTTGTAATAATTCTTTCCACAGTAATATATTTGAAATGATGTATATAATAGCAAATTCAAAAAAATCCATTACTAATTTGTGAATATTAATTGATATTTTGCTTTTTTTTTAACTCTTTTAGCTCATTGAAAGTTGTCTCACTCAAATCTTTCGAGAGCCTCGATTCTAATTCTTGTATCCTAAATTCTAAATCATAGTTATTTAAATCACGGATTATATCCTCTAATAATTCAAGAATTTCGTGATCTTGATCATTTTTTTTTTGGAGAATATGTTTGATTGGAGCAAACTTTGTAATTTTGTCAATTAATTGAGTGTCAATATCTAAATGATCAATAGACAAATTATTTTCTTGGCTTAGTTTAAATAGAATTTTTTCAAAAATTTGTTTATTTACCTCAGAAAATAATTTTACATTTTTTAGTAAGTGAATGTGATCCCGCATCAAATTCAAGTTATTAACAACTAGATAAATTAATGAAAATTCTTTCAATTCTATGCCTGATAATGATTGACTTTCATTAAAATGTTTTTTGGTCTTGTCCAAAGATCTAGTTTTTTTCGTATAAAAGTTTTTTTGATTCTGGCTTGTGTATGGGGTTAATCCGGAAATTTTTTCTATAAAATATTCTAAAACATATTTTTTTATATAATTATCTTTTATTTTGTTAGCTATAGATCTAAGTTTTTTTTCAAAAATTGCCATAGAAGAGGGGTTATTTTGAGTATTCTTTTTATAATGATTAAATATAAATTGATGTATTGATATTTTGTTTTGTTTTGAATAATCCAAAAAGTAATCTTTACCATTTTTATTCACAAAACTATCTGGATCTTCCTGATCTGGTAAAAATAAAAATGATATTTGTTTTTCAGGTTTCATATCTTTTATAGAATTTTCTGCAGCTCTTAAAGCTGCCTTGTAACCACTCTCATCACCATCAAAACAAATAATAATATCATTAAAAAACTGATTAAGAGTAAATATTTGTTTATCTGTTAGAGAGGTACCTAAATTAGCAACAACATTTTCTATTCCATTTTTATTCAAACCGACCACATCCATATAGCCCTCAACCAAAAAAATATTATCAAAATTATTAGACAATTTTCTTGCTAAATCTAAATTGTATAAGTTGGATCCTTTTTTAAAAAATAATGTTTCTGGAGAATTAACATACTTCGCAAGAAAATCACTTTTTTCAATTATTCTCCCTCCTAAAGCAATCGGTTGTCCTGAAATATTATTAATTGGAAAAATTAATCTTCCTCTAAATCTTTCAACATAAATATTCTTTTTTTCATCTAAATAAAACAGTCCTGTCTCTAGCAAATCATCAATTTGATAGTTGTTTTTTAATTCTTCAAATAAATTTGGATTCTTTTCTACAAAACCGACTTTAAATTTTTTGACTTGGTTTTTATCAAGTGATCTATTTTTTAGATAATCTCTTGCTTTTGAATATTTTTCATTTTTCAAAAGTTGATTGTGATAAAAGTTTACATATTCTAAGAAAATAGATGAGTATATTTTCCACTTTTTTTCTCTTTCCTCATCTTCTTTTGAGAAAATATAAGGTTGCATACCGGCCAAATTTGCCAAATGTTTCACAGCCTCACCAAATTTAAAATTTTGCGTTTTCATTACAAAATCGAAAATATTTCCATGTTCAGATGTTGCAAAACAATGATAAAATTCTTTTTCATCATTCACTGTAAAAGATGGAGTTTTTTCATTTTTAAATGGTGAGAGTCCAACATATTCTTTACCTCTTTTTTTTAAACTGACGTATTTTGAAACTACTGTTGAAACTTTTAATCTAGTTTTAATTTCCTCTAAATATTCTTTTGGATATTTCATGACTACTTATTAAGTAATTGTTTAATTAGCGCTCCTGCTTTGGAGAAATCAATCTCATCAGCATGTTGTTTTTTTAATTCTCCCATAACTTTGCCCATATCTTTAACTGAACTAGCCCCTACTTTAGAAATTATCTCTTCACAAATTTTTTTTGTGTCTTCCTCGTTTAGTTGTTTGGGTAAAAAACTTGATAAAATATCATATTCATTTTGCTCTACTACTAAAAGATCAGACCGATTATTTTTTTTATAAATTTCAATTGATTCGGCTCTTTGTTTCATCATCTTCTTAAATAATTTTTTAATATCGTCATCATCGGTCTCTTTTTTATTTGGACCAGATCTATTTAAGATATCCAAATCCTTGATGGAGGATAGAATTAACCTGTAAGTTGAGATTTTAGTTTTATCTTTTGATTTAAGCGACTTTTTATATTCAGCTTCTATGGTCTCTTTTAAGGACATAACTTTTAATCTACTTTAAAGAAAAAATTCTTCAAAAGAAAAATTGTTTTTTTACAATTTTATAATACATCTCTGTTGCGATAATAAACCTTTTATTGTATTAACCTTTAACTCATGAGTTGTAATTGATCAAAAAAGCAAAAAAAAATAGCTCAAAAATTTCTCAAACACATACAGGTATTTTAGTTCTTGAAAATAAGAAAATTTTTAAAGGTATAGGAATTGGTTACGAAGGCGTTGCAACAGGAGAGATCTGTTTTAATACCTCATTAACTGGTTATCAAGAAATAATATCTGACCCATCTTATGCAGGTCAAATTATTAATTTTACTTTTCCTCACATAGGAAATGTTGGAACGAACCAGGAGGATCATGAGTCAGATAAAATATGGACTAGAGGAGTAATTTTTAATTCTGAAATAACTAATCCCTCAAATTATAGATCATTTTTACATTTAGATTATTGGCTTAAGAAAAACAAAATTATTGGTATCACTGGATTAGATACTAGAAACCTTACAAATTTCATTAGAGATAAAGGTGCCCCTAAAGGTACCATTTGTTATTCAAATAAAGGAAAATTCAGTATTAACAAACTCACAAATACAACAATAAAATGGGGTGGTTTAAAAAATTTAGATCTTGCCGAGGTCGTTTCCACCAGAAAAAATTATATTTGGAAAGGGCTTAAAACTTGGAAAAAAAAAACTGGTTTTGAGAAAAATAAAAAAAAATCTTTGCATGTTGTTGCAATTGACTATGGAATAAAAAAAAATATTTTAAGATATTTTTCTAACTTTAATTGTAAAGTTACTGTTGTTCCGTGCAAGACTTCTGCAGAAAAAATATTAAGTCTTAAACCAAATGGAATTTTTTTATCTAATGGGCCTGGAGATCCAGCAGCAACTGGCAAATATGCGATCAATATTATCAAACACCTTATTAAAAAAAATTTACCAATATTTGGGATTTGTTTAGGTCATCAAATTCTTGCACTAGCTCTTGGGGGTAAAACCAAAAAAATGAAATTAGGTCATAGAGGAGCAAATCATCCAGTAAAAAATTTAATTCATGATAATGTTGAAATCACTAGTCAAAATCATGGTTTTGAAGTAGTTAAAGAAACATTGCCAAAAAATATTGAGATTACTCATAAGTCTTTATTCGATGGTAGTATTGAAGGCATAAGGTTAAAAAATAGACCAGTATTTTCTGTTCAATATCATCCGGAGTCCAATCCTGGGCCGCAAGATAGTGTTTATTTATTTCAAGAATTTATTCACAACATAAAAAGAAATGCCAAAAAGAAAAGACATTAAAAAAATATTAGTTGTTGGAGCTGGCCCAATCATCATCGGACAAGCATGTGAATTTGATTATTCAGGAACACAGGCTTGCAAGGCTCTTAAGGATGAAGGTTTTAAAGTAATTTTGATAAATTCGAACCCCGCAACTATCATGACAGATCCAGATGTTGCAGACAAAACCTATGTAGAACCAATTACTCTCGATGTTTTAGAAAAAATTCTTAAGAAAGAAAAACCTGATGCAATTCTTCCTACAATGGGAGGCCAAACTGCTCTTAATCTAGCTATGGAAGCTGAAAAAAAAGGGATTTTAAAAAAATATAAGATAGAACTTATTGGAGCAAATTCAAAGGCTATTTCAAACGCTGAGGACAGAAAAAAGTTTAGAAAATGCATGAAAGAAATTGGTTTAGATTTACCTAAATCTGAAATCGTAAATAACAATAATCAAGCTACAAAAGTTCTTAAGAAAATTGGTTTGCCTGCAATTATAAGACCCGCTTTCACGCTTGGTGGGCTTGGTGGAGGAATAGCAAAAACAAAAAATGACTATCTTAAAATTGTAAAAAATGGATTACATGAGTCTCCTGTTAGCCAGGTTTTGGTTGAAGAATGCTTGGAGGGTTGGAAAGAATTTGAGATGGAAGTTGTTAGAGATAAAAAAGATAACTGTATCATTATTTGTTCCATTGAAAATATTGATCCAATGGGAATACACACGGGTGACTCGGTAACAGTTGCGCCAGCACTAACCCTCACTGATAAAGAATACCAGGTCATGAGAAATGCGTCTATCGCATGTTTAAGAAAGATTGGGGTTGAGACAGGTGGATCCAATGTTCAATTCGCAATTAATCCAAAAAATGGTCGAATGGTTATAATTGAGATGAACCCGCGTGTATCAAGATCATCAGCTTTGGCATCTAAAGCAACTGGATTTCCAATTGCAAAAGTAGCAGCAAAATTAGCTGTCGGATATACTTTAGATGAACTCAAAAATGAAATTACCAAAGTTACTCCAGCATCATTTGAACCAAGTATCGATTATGTAGTAACTAAAATACCAAGATTTACTTTTGAAAAATTTTCATCCTCTCCAGCCACTCTTGGTACTTCAATGAAATCTGTTGGTGAGGCTATGGCAATAGGGAGGAATTTTAAAGAGTCTCTTCAAAAAGCCTTGATATCATTAGAAACTGGTTTCTCTGGTCTTGATAGAATATTTAATTTATCAAAACGACAAATTGAAAAAAAACTTAAAGAAAATATTCCAAACAAAATTTTACTAGTTGCTGAAGGAGTTAGAAAAAAAATAAGTTTAGATAGGATTTTTAAATTATCTAAAATTGACCCATGGTTTCTAGGTCAAATTAAAGAAATTGTTGATTGTGAAATAAATTTAAAGAAAATAGGATTACCAAAAAATTTTACGGAATTTAATAGGATTAAATCTATAGGTTTCTCAGACAAAAAATTATCAGAATTAACAAATCTTTCTGAGGATGTTGTAAGAAAAAAGAGGATAGCACTAAAAATATTGCCTGTTTATAAAAAAGTTGATACTTGTGCCGCTGAATTTAAATCTTTCACTCCATACATGTATTCAACTTATCAAAGAAACTTTTCAATAGTTTCAGAGTGTGAAGCGGAGCCGACCAGTAAAAAAAAGATAATTATTTTAGGAGGAGGACCGAATAGAATTGGTCAAGGAATAGAATTTGATTATTGTTGCTGTCAAGCAAGCTTTTCTTTAAAAGACGCTGGTTTCGAAACAATCATGGTAAATTGTAATCCTGAGACAGTCTCCACCGATTACGATACTAGTGATCGACTTTATTTTGAACCGTTAAAAGAAGAATTCGTTTTTAATATTATCAAAAAAGAGCAAATGAATGGAAACTTAATTGGTATAATTGCCCAGTTTGGAGGACAAACTCCAATTAAACTTGCTAAATTTTTACATCAAAACAAATTACCTATTTTAGGAACTCAATACAGCTCTATAGATTTAGCAGAGGATAGAGATAGATTTAGAAATTTATTAAATAAATTAAAATTAAAACAAGCAGAAAGTGGAATTGCCAAAACTTATAAACAAGCGATCAAGATTGCTGATAAAATTGGATTACCTTTAATGGTAAGACCTTCATATGTTTTAGGTGGAAGAGCAATGGAAATAGTTTATGAAAAAGGTCAATTAAGAAATTTTATTGAAGAAGCTTTTAAAGCTGCAGAAAAAAATCCAATTTTGATCGACAAATTCATTGATCATGCAATGGAAGTTGATGTTGATGCAATATCTGATGGTAAAGAGGTATATGTAGCCGGTATCATGCAGCATATTGAAGAAGCTGGTATTCATTCTGGGGATTCTGCTTGTAGTTTGCCTCCAATATCTATTAAACCATTTTTAATAAAGGAAATTGAAAATCAAACTAAAAAACTAGCGTTAGCTTTAAAAGTCAAAGGTTTCATGAATATCCAATTTGCAATAAAAAAAGATGAAATTTATGTGATTGAAGTAAATCCTCGAGCTAGTAGAACTGTGCCCTTTGTGTCTAAAGCAAAAGGTTTATCGTTAGCAAAAATTGCATCAAGAGTAATGGCAGGAGAAAAATTATTGAAATTTAATTTGAAAAAAAAATCAAAAGGAATGTATGCAGTCAAAGAAGCGGTATTTCCATTTAATAAATTTCCAAATAGCGACTTACTTCTTGGCCCAGAAATGAAGTCAACTGGTGAGGTAATGGGGTTTGATAAAAATTTTGGCATGGCATTTGCAAAAAGTCAAATTGCAGCTGCGAATTCACTTCCAAAAAACGGTCTTGCATTTATATCTTTGAAAAACTCTCATAAGGATGAGGGGATAGGTCTGGCTAAAGATTTAATTAAATTAAATTTTAAGTTAAGTGCAACAAAAGGCACTGCAGAGTATATTCGAAAACATGGAATGAAATGTAAAATTATAAATAAAGTCAGCAGTGGAACACCTCACATAGTAGATGTTTTAGACTCAAAAAAAATAGCACTTGTAATCAATACTGGTGGAGGAAATAGTGAGCATCGAATAAACGATGCTATTGCACTAAGGAGAGCAACTTTAAAAAATAAAGTTCCATATTGTACAAATATGTCAACTGCTCAAGCATGTTTGCAGGCAATAAAATCTCTTAAAACAAAAAAACTTGATGTCATTGCACTACAAGAACTAAAATAATATTACAATTAAAAGTTGTATAATTTTTTTTTCTAATGAATAATTACCCAAAATGAGTAGTCGTTAGGTTGTATTCATCAAATTTATTTTTTAAAATTTATTCATATGAGTTCAGAAGTTCGTCATTATATTATTAAAGAAGCATCTAAAAAAAGTGAAATTTTTAGTGCTCAACTATTAAAACTTCCTATCAAAAAAAAAATTTTAAAATCAAAGACCACCAATTTAGATAAATGTGCCTATTGGAAACTTTATGACGAAACAAATATTCATGAAGATGGAGACCAGTTGAAAGCAGTAATGGGGATCTGTTTGGTATTAGGTGTATTTAGTTTTATCGGTTTATATTCGAGTTTATTAAATTAATTATTCAACTTTCCAATCAGTGGGGAAAGTGACATAATTTACCTGAATACATCTTCTTTCCTTAATAATCTTCTTCTTTTCCATACCATGCCAAGTATTAGGTCCGCTAGTAAATAAATATCCATAATTATGTTTGTAAGGAACTGTTTTAATCTTTTCTAACTTTTCGTTGTAAAAATCAGTACCCAGATTCTCTGACTCTTTTGCATTATTAACAAAAATTAAACCTGACATTAATTTTTCTTTAATATCGCAATGCGGTTTAAGCCAAAAACCTTCACGATCACATATAATTTCAACTCTAACATATGAATTAGATAAATCTTTATCAATCATTTTTGAAATTGCATTACAAGTGTCCTTTGATTGAAGCTCGGTAATAAATTTTACCAAATTTGGAAATTGTGAAGCATTTTCTTTTGTGACAAAACATCTAAACTTAATTGCTTTCCCCCCAGATGCTATTCCTTCTCTAAATTCTGCCGCACCGCCATCGATAGCTCTTGTTCCATCATAATTAAGATTATGTTTACTGATGTCAGGGATGTCTGCATTTTCAATTTCTTTAATTGCTTCATCGCTTAAGGCATTATTATATTCCCAATGATTAAAAGGAGATTCATATTTTTTTGAGTTGTTTAAAATTGAATTAAGAAAAGTCATAATTTTGAAATCTTTTTTCTATATAACCTGCTATTCTATCAGTTTCATTAAGTTTTTTATAATCCCAACTCTCAACAGAAGAGCCTAGATTTCTTATAATATCTAAAGATTTGAACAACTCAAAAAATTTTTTGAAGCGATAATTGTTCTTAATAGCTGGCATATCAGCTATATATATGGGTTTACCTGTTATTGCAGCTTCGGATATCATGGACGTTGAGTCACAAGTTACTACTATATGGTCTGCTAACTTAAGTGATGATAAATAAGCTTTTTTATCAACATCTGAAATAATGATTTGATCCCTATTATAAAAATCTTTAGCTTTATCAATAATTCTTTGAGGGGTTCTCATTGAGGGAATAAAAATTAATTGGTAGCCATTATCAAGAAAATTTTTTTTGATTTTATAAAAAATTTCATCAATCAAATTATCCCTAAAATTATAATATTTATTTGGACCACCAACGACAAGTACAACTACTTTTTCTTTTTGAATTTTTGGTTTAAGATAATTCAAATTTTCATCTAATTCACTTTCTCGTAGATAGTGGATGGCCCCTTTAGTTGATAATACGTTTTCACCTTTTAGATCATCATGTTCTGGAGCAATTACAAAATCGAAATTATTTAAAGATACTTTCGGATCTTGAATATGAATATTCATGATTTTATTTCCAAACTTTTTTTTTAAGAAAATTGAAGGAATTACACTTTTTCTGCCACAAGAGATCACAACATTGAATTTTTCTAAAATATCATTTTTAAAAACAAATCTTTTAATTGGTGTGATTTTTGGGGGGATCATTTTCCAAAAATTATTCAGTTCAATTTTCTCGTGTATAAAATCTAAACCTAAAGCTTTGGCAAGTCCTTCAGCTTGGCTAATCATGCCATGCATGCCCTCGGTCAATAATAAACCTTTTAATTTAGTCATTAATCACTATATAGCTTTCATATGAGTCAAAATCCAACTAAACACACAAAAGTGTTAATAATTGGGTCTGGTCCAGCTGGATATACAGCAGCTGTTTACGCGGCAAGAGCAATGTTAAATCCAATTTTAGTTTATGGTTCAGAGCCAGGTGGACAATTAACTACAACAACGGATGTTGAAAATTTTCCAGGGTTTGCTGATGTTATTCAGGGTCCTTGGCTTATGGATCAAATGAAAGAGCAAGCAAAAGCAGTTGGAACAGAAATGATTGAGGATCATATAAGTTCTGTCGATTTAAAAAAAACACCGTTTGAAGCCATTGGGGACACTGGTCAAAAATACACTGCTGATAGCATTATAATTTCAACAGGTGCACAAGCAAGATGGTTAAATTTAAAATCAGAACAAGAGTTCAGAGGTTTTGGAGTATCCGCATGTGCAACATGTGATGGTTTTTTCTTTAAAGACAAAGAAGTTGCTGTTGTTGGAGGAGGTAATGCAGCTGTTGAGGAAGCGATGTTTCTAACGAAATTTGCATCAAAAGTAAAATTAATCCACAGAAGAGATAATTTAAGAGCTGAAAAAATGCTTCAAAAAAAACTTATGGAGAATAAAAAAATTGAAATTATTTGGGATAGTGTTGTTGAAGACGTTATTGGTGATAAAGATCCAAAAAATGTTAAAGGTATTAAAATTAAGAATGTTAAAACAAATAAAATTGATGAGATTAAATTAGATGGTGTCTTCATCGCAATTGGACATGATCCAGCTACACAATTATTTAAAAATCAACTAAGTATGGATAAAGAGGGGTATTTAATAACTAAACCAGATTCAACTGAGACTAATGTGCCAGGCGTTTATGCAGCTGGAGATGTAAAAGATAAAACATTCAGACAAGCAGTGACTGCTGCTGGTATGGGTTGTATGGCAGCACTAGAGGCTGAAAAGTTTTTATCACATTAAAGTGAAAAATAACCTTCATGTTTTTTTAGGAGCAACAGTTGCTGATGCAGCTGCAAGACCATTACATTGGGTATACAATCAAAAAAAACTTAATTCCTATATTAAAGGTAAAAAAGACTTTACTTTTTTAAAAAAAAATAAAAGTCCTTTCTACAATATCAAAACTGGGAAAGTATCAGGTTATAATGAAATTGGACAAGTTATGTTTCAAACACTTCTAGAAAATTATGAAGATATAGAGAAAGAATTTAAAAGAAATATTCTGAATAATTTTGGTCCTGGAAGCAAATATTGGAAAAATTTAAATCTCAGATCAAAATATAAAAAAGTAAAAGATTGGCGTGGTATAATCAATGGACCATGGATACACCAAAATATTATAGAAACTGTAAAAAATATTAAATCAAACAAGAAAATTTCGGGTGGTGTAAAAGTTAATGAGTCTGATGGGTTTTGTGCTGCACTTCCATACTTTCTTTATGGTTATGATTTCAAAAGTCTAGAAAAAATCATAAGAATTGTGACTGCTTCAAAAATTAGTTTAAAATATGCATTAGCTAAATTTTATATAATTGATTTTGCTCTCAAAGGAGCGAAAGATCCAGTTCATGAATTTATTAAAAGATTTAAAAAAAACACTACATTTAAAGTTATTGTTAATGACATTAAAAAAATAAAAAGATTAAATTCAAAATTTCATCCTACCATTATTAAAAAGCTTGGTATGGCATGTAGTTATCCAGGAACTTTTAATAGTTCAATATATACAATAATTAACTCAAAAAATTATAAAGAAGCTATATTAAAAACAATAAAGGCAGGTGGTTGCAATTGCTCTAGAGCAAATTTTACTGGAGCATACTTCGCTGCATTAAAAGGATTAAATTCAATTCCAAATTCTTGGATAAAAAAAACAATTCCAGCAAAAAAGATTTTAAGTCAAAAATAATTATTTATTCAATCCTTCACAGAAAGATTTAATTCTCAACATAGCTTTTTTTAAATTATTCATTGACGTAGCATATGAAATTCTAAAATAACCATCTAAGCCAAAAGCTGATCCTTGAACGACAGCGACATTCTCTTTTTCAAGTAATTTTTGAACAAAATGAGTGTCTGTTTTTAATTTTGTTTTTTTATTTAATAGTCCTTTACAACTTGGGAACACATAAAAAGCACCATTAGGAGTCAAACAATTAATTCCTTTTATATTATTAAGACTTTTAACAACAAAATTTCTCCTATCTTTAAACGCTTTTGCTCTAGTTTTTATAAAACCCTGCTTTCCATTTAATGCCTCAACTGCTGCTGCCTGACTTATTGAAGATGGATTTGAAGTAGATTGAGATTGAATTTTTCCAATTGCTTTGATTATTTCTTTAGGACCAGCAGCATAACCTATTCTCCATCCCGTCATTGCGTATGACTTACTTACTCCATTCATGGTAAGTGTCCTATCTTTCAATTTTGAAACTTGAGCTATTGTGAAAAAATTAAAGTTGTCATATCTAACATGCTCATAAATATCGTCACTTAAAATAAAAATTTTCTTATTTCGAATTAAAATCTTAGCTAAATCATAAATTTCTTTTTTTGAATATCCTGCTCCTGTTGGATTAGATGGAGAATTAAGAATTATCCATTTAGTTTTTTTAGATATTGCTTTTTTTAATTTTTTTGGAGTTAATTTAAAACCCTCTGCTGCTGTACATTTTACTATTTTTGGTTTTCCACCAGCTAATAAAACCATATCAGGGTATGATACCCAAAAAGGTGCCGGTATAATCACCTCGTCACCTTTATTTAGGGTTGCCATAAAAGCATTATAAAGAACTTGTTTACCACCTGTGCCAACAGTTATTTGATCTAAGGTGAAGTTCAATTTATTTTCTCTTTTAAATTTTTTGATTATAGCTTTTTTAAGTTCAGGTGTGCCATCAACAGCAGTGTACTTTGTGTCCCCTCTTTTGATAGCTTTGATTGCTGCATTTTTTATATTTGCTGGAGTATCAAAATCCGGCTCCCCCGCACCAAGACCAATAACATCTTTTCCAGCTGCTCTTAATTCTCTTGCTTTCTGAGTAACAGCAATTGTTGGGGATGGCTTAATTCTTTTTAAACTGTCTGATATTATGCTCATTGAAATATAAATTAATTCTACTACGTTCTTTAATATATGGAAAATACATATCAAGATTTAATTACAGATATTCAGAGTAAAAACCCAAAAATCAGTGGAAAACTTGAAGGTGGTAAAAAATTTAAAATTAAATCTGATTTTAAACCTGCAGGCGATCAACCAGAGGCAATTAAAAAATTAGTTAATGGAGCAAATAAAGAGGAATTTAATCAGGTATTACTCGGTGTGACCGGTTCGGGCAAAACATTTACAATGGCCAAAGTAATTGAAGCCACTAACAGACCAGCATTAATTTTAGCTCCTAATAAAACACTTGCTGCACAGCTATATGGTGAAATGAAAACTTTTTTTCCTGATAATGCTGTAGAATATTTTGTATCTTATTACGATTACTACACCCCAGAAGCTTACGTTCCTAGATCAGATACATACATTGAAAAAGAAGCATCGATAAATGAGCAAATAGACAGGATGAGACATTCCGCAACAAGATCTCTTTTGGAAAGAGATGATGTTTTAATTGTAGCCAGTGTGTCATGTATTTATGGGTTAGGATCCGTTGAAGCTTATAGTAAAATGACTTTAACACTTCAAAAAAATTATGATTACAACAGAGAACAAATAATTAAATCTTTAGTTGCGTTACAATATAAAAGAAATGATCAAAATTTTTATAGAGGTACCTTTAGAGCTCGTGGTGAGTATTTAGAAATTTTTCCATCCCATCTAGAGGATCGAGCATGGAGATTAAGCTTATTTGGAGATAAACTTGAACAAATTGAAGAATTCGATCCATTAACTGGAGATAAAGTTAGGGACTTAAGCCTCGTAAAAGTTTACGCTAATAGTCATTATATCACTCCAAAACCCACCATTGAACAAGCGATAATAAATATAAAAAAAGAATTAGATATAACTCTTAAAAAACATAAAGCTGAAAATAAATTACTAGAGGCACAAAGATTAGAGGAAAGAACCAAATTTGACCTAGAAATGATTGAAGCAACTGGGTCATGTGCAGGGATAGAAAATTATTCTAGATTTTTATCAGGGAGAAAACCAGGGGAACCACCCCCTACACTCTTTGAATACTTTCCAGATAATACTTTGATTTTTGTCGATGAATGTCACGTAACTGTTCCACAACTAAATGGAATGTATAAAGGAGATAGATCAAGAAAAAGCACTTTAGCAGAATATGGTTTTAGACTTCCATCATGTATGGATAATAGGCCTCTTAAATTTGAAGAATGGGATTTAATGAGAACACAAACTGTATTTGTTTCTGCAACACCAGGACCTTGGGAATTAGAACAAACGAAAGGTAAATTTATCGACCAAGTCATAAGACCAACAGGCTTGATTGATCCACCTGTAGAAATAAGGCCTGCAAAAAACCAAGTTGATGATTTAATGCATGAGTGCAAAAAAGTGATTGAAAATAATCATAGAGTTTTGGTGACAACTCTTACAAAAAAGATGGCTGAAGATTTGACAGAGTATCTTCATGAAAATGGTGTGAAAGTTAGATATCTACATTCCGATATTGATACCCTTGAAAGAATAGAGATCATGAGAGATCTAAGAATGGGAGTTTTTGATGTTCTCGTAGGAATTAACTTATTAAGAGAAGGTTTAGATATTCCAGAGTGTGCTTTAGTTGGAATTTTAGACGCAGATAAAGAAGGTTTTTTAAGATCAGAGACTTCATTAATTCAAACTATAGGCAGGGCCGCTAGAAACGTCGATGGCAAAGTAATTCTTTATGCAGATAAAGAAACTAAAAGTATAAAAAAAGCAATTCAAGAAACTGAAAGAAGAAGAAAAATTCAATTAAATTATAATAAAAAACATAAAATTAGTGCGAAGACTGTAAAAAAAGAAATTAATGATATTTTGGAAAGTGTTTATGAAAAAGACTACGTTAAAATTAGCGAAGGATCAAATGTTGGGGGAAATCTTAAAAAACACTTAAAAGCTTTGGACAAAAAAATGAAGGAGGCAGCGTCAAATTTAGAATTTGAAGAAGCAGCTAAAATTAGAGATGAGATTAGAAAATTAGAAAGTACAGAGCTAGAGATCACATTAAATCCAAAAATAAGACAATATGATGTAAAAAATAAACTTTATCCAAAAGGTAGATCGACAATGGGAATGCCAGGAACTAAGGTAACTAAAAAAAAAGATAAAAAATGGAAGCACAGAGGATAATAATTACTGGCGGAGCAACTAGAATAGGTGCTGCAATAGCTGAAAAATTATCAGGACCAAATAAACAAATTATAATTCATTATAATAAATCAAAAGCAAAAGCTGAAAATTTAAAAAAGAAACTTCAAAATTATGGGTCTAAAATTTATTTGGTAAAAGGAAATCTTAGTAAAGAAAAAGATGTCATGAAAATTGTGAAGTTTGCCAAATCAAAATTAAAATATTTTGATTGTCTAATTAACAATGCATCTTTATTCGAAAATGATAAACTAGAAAACTTTAGTTCAAAAAGTTGGGGAAATCACATTTCAACAAATCTTAAAGCTCCTGCACTTTTGTCAAAAGAATTCTCAAAAAATATCAGAGGAAAAAATAACAATATTATTAACATTATTGATCAACGAGTATTTAAATTAACTCCATATTTTTTTTCATACACAATAAGTAAAACTGGACTTTATACTCTTACAAAAACTAGTGCTATGAGTTTAGCACCCAATATAAGGGTAAACGGTATAGCACCAGGACCAACAATTAAAAATAAAAGACAATCCAAAAAACACTTTAAAAACCAATATTTAGCAACACCTCTCAAAAAACAAGTTGATGTAAAAGAGATTTGTGATGCGGTTGACTTTTTTATTAAAAACAGCTCTATTACTGGTCAAATTTTAGCTATAGATAGTGGTCAAAGTTTAAACTGGCAAACGCCAGATATAATGAGAGGTAAAGAGTGAAAAAAAATAATCTTAAAATTGTAAAAATTGATAAGTCCAAAAGCTTATTTAATTATGAGAAAAAGATTCTTATCAATGAATTAATTTTAGATTTAAAACTTGGATACTATGATTTTGAAAAAGAAAAACCTCAAAAAGTCAAGTTTAGCCTTGAAATTGATTATCAAGATAAAAAGCCTTCAAATGACAAAGATATTAAATCTATTGTCAACTACAGCACAATTGTCAAATTAATTACAAAACTAGTAAAAAAGAAACATTATAATTTTTTAGAAACA
The DNA here is from genome assembly GCA_902528545.1 of uncultured Pelagibacteraceae bacterium. Taxonomy (GTDB): domain Bacteria; phylum Pseudomonadota; class Alphaproteobacteria; order Pelagibacterales; family Pelagibacteraceae; genus Pelagibacter. The sequence continues at coordinate 126,578 of CABZTB010000001.1, forward strand.
CTTGCAGAGTCTGTTTTTGATGAATTGTTTAAGGATAAAAGGATTGCAAAAATAATGCTCAAAATTGAAAAATTAGAAATTTTAAAACAATGCTCGTCAGTTGGTATACAAATTACCAAAAAAAGAAGTCATGATAAGTTCTGAAATTGGAAAAGAAGTAATTAAAAAAGAACTTCCATTAATACCTAAACTGCCTGGTGTTTACCGCATGCTTAACGATAAAGGAGAAATTCTTTATGTTGGTAAAGCAAAAAATTTACCTAATAGACTTAAAAGTTATATTGCAGAAAAAAACCATATTATCCGAACAGAGAGAATGTTATCTCAAACAAAAAAACTTGAGATTACAACTACTTCAAATGAAAGTGAGGCTTTACTGCTTGAAGCCAACTTAATTAAAAAGCACAAACCAAAATTTAATATTTTACTTAGAGATGATAAATCTTTTCCTTTTATATTTATTGGTAATAAAGATGTCTGGCCTCAGATAAGACGACACAGAGGAAAAAAAACCAAGGAAGGTTTTTATTTTGGTCCATTCGCATCAGCTGGCTCAGCAAATTGGACTATAAAGATGATACAAAAAATTTTCCATTTAAGAGTATGCGATGATACAGTTTTCAAAAATCGGGAACGACCATGCATTCTTTATCAAATTAAAAGGTGTTCTGGACCTTGCGTTGGATATGTCGAAAAGGAGGACTATAAGAAAACTGTTGATGATGCGATAGAATTCGTTTCAGGAAAATCAAGAAAAATTCAAAAAAGTCTTTCAGATCAGATGGAAAAAGCTAGTGAAAATTTAGATTTTGAGAAAGCTGTAATTTTGAGAGATAGAATAAAATCATTAAATATTATTCAATCTTCCCAAAGAATCAATGAAGCAAATTTAATCGAGGCTGATGTGATTGCAGGTTATAAAGAGTCTGGAAAAACTTGTATTCAGGTTTTTTTTTATCGTTCAAAACAAAATTGGGGTAACCAGGCATTTTTTCCAAAACATGATCCAGATGAAAGTCTAAGTAATATACTTAATTCTTTTGTTTCACAATTTTATGAAAATAAAAGTGTACCTTCATCGATAATAATTTCCGAAGAAATAAAAGAAAAAAATCTTATTGAAAAAACTCTCTCTAAAAAAGAGGGTAAACAAGTAAACTTATCTGTTGCAAAAAAAGGGTCAAAACTAAAAGTTATCAATCAAGCAACCAAAAATGCAAAAGAAAGTTTAAATCGAAAACTTTATGAAAGTCAAAATAATAGAGAATTATTTGATTCAGTTGCAAGTAAATTTAATCTTGAGACAAATATAAATTTAGTAGAGGTTTATGATAATAGCCATATTCAAGGAACAAATAGTGTCGGGGCCTTAATTGCATTCGGTGAAGAAGGTTTTATTAAAAAAAGATATCGAAAATTTAACATTAAATCTAAAAAGAATGAACAAGATGATTACGGAATGATGCGAGAAGTATTGAACAGAAGGTTTAAAAGAGCAATTCAAGAAAAAGACAATTATCTCTCCTTTCCTGATTTAGTAATAGTTGACGGCGGAAAAGGTCAATATTCTGTTGCAAGAGACTCTTTAAATGAATTAGGACTTCACGAAATACCGATTATCGCGATTGCTAAGGGAAAATTTAGAAATAGTGGTAATGAAACTTTTTTTCATAATGGCAAAGAATATAAATTCGGTAAAAATGACCCTACTCTTTTCTTTCTTCAAAGAATAAGAGATGAGTCTCATCGTTTTGCAATTAGTGCTCATAGAGCAAAGAGAAAAAGAGGTATTAGTAAGTCTTTGTTAGACCAGATTGAGGGCATTGGATCTATCAGAAAAAGGGCTTTATTAAATCATTTTGGATCTGCTCGAGCAGTAGAGTCTGCAAGTCTAGATGAAATAAAATCTGTTGATGGTGTTGAGGAAAAAGTTGCAAAAAAGATATATAACTTCTTTCACGAATAGAGATTATGCTTAGAAAAATACCAAACATATTAACTGTCGGTAGAATTTTAATTGTACCCTTTTTTGTTTTAGCTTTCTATTTACCTGGATTTTACGGAGATCTAACTGCCTTAGTGTTATTTATAATTGCATCATTTACAGATTTTTTAGATGGAATGTTGGCTAGATTACTTGGTGAAGAGTCTAAATTGGGAGAATTATTAGATCCAATAGCAGACAAAATTATTGTAGCTGCAGCTCTAATTTTATTAGTTATGGATGGCACAATTAAAAATTATGAGGTTATTGCTGCAATTATAATTTTAACAAGAGAAATATTAATATCTGGTCTTAGGGAATTTTTAGCAAAAGGTAAAATTAAACTACCTGTCTCTAATCTAGCAAAATTAAAAACAGTTTTACAAATGGTCTCAATTGGTCTTTTACTTTCTGGAGATACAGGAAATAAAATTATCAATTTTCAAGACTATAATGCTCAAACTATCGGTATAATTTTATTATGGCTATCAGCAGCTTTGACTCTGTTTACAGGTTATGAGTATATACGAAAAGGAATAGACCACGCTATATCAGAAGACAATAAAGATTAGGCAGCTTTTTTCTTTTTAACTAAAGCTAAATAACTCTCATTTAAATCAATTATCAAATCGCAAACTTTAAATTGATACTTTGCAATTGTAGATACAGGAGTTACTTCAGCAGCAGTTCCTGTTAAAAAACATCCATCAAAATCTTTTAATTCCTCTGGTTTTATTTTTCTTTCGTGTACTTTGATATTTTTAGATTTTGCAATTTGAATTACAGTTCTTCGAGTAATTCCATCTAAAAAAGAATCTGGTATTGGAGTGTGTAGCTCACCATTTTTATCTTTGAAAAAAATATTTGCTCCGGTTGCTTCTGCAATATTATCCTCATGATCTAACATAAGTGAGTCTGTATAACCTTGTTTTTCAGCTTCGTGTTTTGAAAGAGTACAAATCATATACAATCCAGAAGCTTTTGTGTCCCAAGGAATAGTATTAGGGGCAGGTCTTCGCCAGTTTGAAATATTTAATTTGATACCTTCAACCTTAAGTTTAGGGTCAAAATAAGAACCCCACTCCCAAGTTGCAATCGCTACATGAATTTTTGTTTGCTGAGCTGAAATAGCCATCATTTCACTGCCTCTCCAAACTACGGGTCTCACATATCCATTTTCTACTTTTTGAGTAGAAATTATTTTGTTGCTCGCTTTATTAATTTCATCTTCGCTATATGGTATTTCAATTCCCATTCTCTTTGCTGAGTAAAATAATCTTGAAGTATGTTCTTCTAATTTAAAAATCGAACCATCATACACACGTTCTCCCTCGAAAACACAGCTTGCATAATGTAATCCATGGCTTAGAACATGAACTTTAACATCAGACCAATCGACTAATTCGCCATTGTACCATATTTTACCTGATCTTTTATCGTAGGGTATCATTATGAAATAAAAAAATTCTTACTGAAAAAATATCTTTGTATCTGTAATATGTCAATATAACTTACCAATAATGAAACAACTTTTATATCTAAAAGATGATCAATTAAAAGATTTGATTGAAAAGCTTTTTATAGGTTACAGAGAAACATTTTCAGACTCAAAAAAAATATTAAATAAGTATAAAATTGGCCTAGCACATCAAAAAGTCATTCATTTGTTATCCATGTATGAAGGGATAACTATTTCAGAATTGCTCAAAAGACTTAAAGTAACTAAGCAAAGCCTTAATAGAGTTTTAAAAGATCTAATTAAACTAGACATAATAATTTTTAAAAAAGATGGGCGGGACACAAGAATAAAACATGTATTTCTCAATGATAAAGGAAAAAAAATATTTAATGAAATTTTTGAAATTCAAAAAAAAAGAATTCATAGCGCGTTACTTAATTCAAGCTCAGAAGAAGTCATTAACTTTGACAACGTTTTAAAAAAAATAATTAATGGATAATTTTGTAGCTCATATTTTAGTTGTTGATGATGATGAAGGTATCAGAACTCTTGTTAAAAAATATTTAAATGAAAATAATTACCTGGTTACAACTGCAAATAGTGCAGAAGATGCTTTTGAAAAGATACAAATAATCAAATTTGATCTAATCATACTAGATATTATGATGCCTGGAAAAAGTGGCTTAGAATTTCTCAAAGAAAATCAAAAAAAATTGGATACACCTGTGATTTTATTAACCGCGAAAGGTGAAGCAAATGAAAGAGTTGAGGGTTTAGAAGTTGGTGCTGATGACTATCTTCCAAAACCTTTCGAACCTAAGGAGCTAATATTGAGGATTCAAAATATAATTCAAAAAACAAAAAAAAATGATCAAAAGAGAGTAATACAATTTGAAAATATTAAAATTGATTTAAATAAACAACTAATAATTAAGAAAAATACAGAATACAAAATTAACAACACAGAGAAAAAAATTTTAGAAAAAATGATTAATAATCCTGGTAAGACTTTTTCACGTGAAGATATTGGTATTCTTACTGAGCTTGATAAAGAGAGATCAATAGATGTTATAATTACAAGACTTAGAAAAAAAATTGAAATAGATCCAAAAAATCCAAAGTTTTTACAGACAATAAGAGGAGCTGGATATGTTCTATGGATTGAGTAAATTTTTTAAAAATATACTTCCAAAAAGATTATTTTACAGAGCTTTATTAATTGTTGCTGTTCCAGTCATAGTTTTACAATTGGTAATTACTATTGTTTTTTTTGATAGCCTTTGGATCAAGACAAACAAAGGTATGACTAAAGCATTAGTAAATGAAATTAATACTTTCATAGAAGTTTATTCTGATGAAATTTATAAAAAAGATGAAATAAAAAATGTTTTTTCAGTTTACCAGGATTTAAATATAGATTTTATAGATAATAAAAAATTTACTTATATAGTTGATGAAAGATGGTTTAGCCCAATAGATAGAACTTTAAGAAGGGAACTTAAGTCAAAGTTTGGGAATGGAAATTATTGGTTTGATACAACCTCATACAAAGAGTTAATTGATATTAGAATAAAATATCAGTCTGGGTATTTTAAGTTTTTAGTTCCAAGAGATAGAGTGACGACTTCCTCGGCTCGTATATTTGCACTTTGGATAACAGTTCCTGCAATCATAATGATTTTAATTTCATTAATTTTTCTAAAAAATCAAACGAGACCAATAACTAATCTTGCAAAAGCAGCAGAAAAATTTGGTCGTGGTGAAGAAATTGATGAATTTAAACCCTCTGGTGCAGCAGAAATCAGACAAGCCGGTTATGAATTTGATAGAATGAGAAAAAGAATTTTAAGACATCTTAATCAAAGATCAGAAATGTTATCTGGCATCAGCCACGACTTAAGAACTCCTTTAACAAGAATGAAATTACAAATAGCGTTTATTAAAGATAAAGAATTAAGTAAAAAATTATCCGAGGACATTAACGAAATGGAAAAAATGCTCAATGAATATTTGCAATTTACGAGCTCGTCATACCTTGAAAAAGATGAAGAATTTAATATTAGCGAATTAGTTGATGAAATAGTTAAAAAATATGAAAATGAAAATATATCATCCAGGATTACACCTAGAATTTATATAAGTGGAAGAAAAAACTTAATCAAAAGATGTGTTAACAATCTTATAGATAATGCAATTAAATACGCGGAAAAAGTAAATGTAGATATTACTAAAAGTAGTAACAACTTATTCATTAAAATTGAAGACAACGGACCAGGTATACCTGAAGCAGAATATGATAATGTTTTCAAACCTTTTTACAAAATTGATAAAGGTCGAGCTGAAACAAAATCAAGCGTTGGACTTGGATTATCTATAGCTTCTGACATTATCAGATCACATGGGGGAAATATAAAGTTGGCCAAGTCACCAATGGGTGGTTTAGAAGCTAAGATCTTTTTGCCTTTTTAATTTTCTTTTTTTTTGTGGACTTTAATTGATCAATTTTTTTTTCTAAATTTTCAACTCTTTTTGAAAGAACTTCAAACTCATCTTTACTAGTTAACTTCATTTTAAAAACTATTTCATCTCTTTTAGATTTTAAAATAGTCATAATTTCATTAGCTATATCTTTTGATGATACTAAACCTTGTTCAAATAATTTAGCAAGTTTTTCAATTACAAACTTTGAGTTTTTCATATATTAATCTAATAACTTATTATAATTATAACTTATATTTAAAAATAAAAATGTTCATTAATAATTTTGACCCAGTCGCATTTCAAATTTTTTCATTTGAGATTAGATGGTATTCTTTAGCTTATATTATTGGTATTTTATTAGGGTGGTTTTTGAGTAAGAAATTTTTTATTTCTGATCTGAAAGTAAAGGAAAAATTTGACGATTATTTAACTTATTTAATTTTAGGTTTAATTATTGGTGGCAGATTAGGGTATGTTGTATTTTATAACTTTGAATTTTATATCAATAATTTATTAGATATCTTTAAAATTTGGCAGGGTGGTATGTCATTTCATGGGGGAGTTATAGGGATCATAATTGCAAGTTACCTTTTTGCGAAAAGAAATTCACAAAGTTCATTTAGTTATTTAGATATTGTGTCTTTTGTTGCACCCATAGGTATTTTTTTTGGAAGAATAGCAAATTTTATAAATTCAGAACTTTATGGTGTCGAAACAAATGTTGCTTGGGCAGTCCAGTTTACACAAATAGATAATTTATATCGACATCCTACTCAGTTATATGAAGCATTTTTTGAAGGTATAGTTCTATTTTTAGTTCTATTATATTTCAAAAATAAGAGTTTCTCCAAAAGACCTGGATTTATCTCTGGTATATTTTTAGTTTTTTACTCAATTTTTAGATTTACAATTGAGTTTTTAAGAGTTCCTGATGACCAACTGGGCTATTTATTATTCAATTTAACTATGGGACAACTTATAAGTATCTTTTTTTTAGTAATTGGATGTTATTTATTAATCTCTAAATATGAAAACAGACAAAATAGTTAATTTACCCTTAGACAAGTTTATTAATATCTCTCTGTATAATAAAAAGTCTGGGTACTACATTAAAAAAAATCCATTTGGCAAAAAAGGAGATTTTATTACAGCTCCTAATATATCAAGATTATTTTCTGAAATGATTGCTATTTGGGTTGTAAGTTTTTGGAAAAGTATAGGGTCACCAAAAGAATTCAACGTAATCGAACTTGGAGCAGGAAATGCTGCAATGATGAAAATTCTTATAGAAAGTTTTAAAAAGTTCCCATCGTTTTTCAAATCCTGCAGATTGGTAATTTATGAGATAAGTCCTACTTTAAAGAAAATACAAAAAAAAGAATTATTAAATTCAAATGTAAATTGGGTAAATGATTTAAAAAAAATTAAAAAAATTCCTAGTATATTTATTGCAAATGAGTTTTTTGATGCACTTGCAATTAAACAATTTCAAAAAAAAGGAAATTTATGGTTTGAAAAGTTTGTTAGTTTAAACAAAAAAACAACCTCTTTCTTGGAAAAAAAAATTAACATGAAAAATTATGAAAAAAAGATTGATTTTAAAATATCTAAAAATCAGAATTTTATAGAATATTCAGAGCTTGGTATTAATTACCTGAAACAAATTTCAAAAATTATCAAAGCAAGATCTGGAGGAATTTTGATCATAGATTATGGGTATAATGAAGATAAAATGAAAAATACTTTACAAGCATTATATAAACACGAATATTCAGATGTTTTAGCTAAAATTGGGAACTCAGATATCACACATAATATAAATTTCCGATTATTTGAAAAAATAATAAAAAAACTAGGTGGATTAAAGCATAGTTTAACAACACAAAAAGAATTTCTTACAAAAATGGGTATCTACGAAAGAGCTGAGATGATTGCAAAAAATCAAAACTTTTTAAAAAAAGCAGATATTTATTACAGATTAAAAAGACTAACAGATGATAAACAAATGGGAAAATTGTTTAAAGTTATGTTAATAAAAAATCAAAAAAACAATTTTAATTTAGGATTTTGATCTGATCACCTCTCGAAAATTATTAAAAAAAAAAAATATAAGTCATGGTTTTTTTAATAAAAATGGAGGTACATCAAAAGGGATATATAAAAGTCTAAATTGTGGTCCCGGTTCTCATGACAACAAAAATAATATTTTAAAAAATTTAAAGATTGTCAAAGATAAAATAGGGAAAAAAGCAAAAAATATTTATTTAGTACATCAAGTACATAGCAATAAGTTGGTTTTTCTAAATGAAAACTCTAAATTAAAAAAAAAAATTAAAGCTGACGCAATTATAACTAATCAAAAAAAACTGCCAATAGCTGTATTGACCGCTGATTGCGTACCAGTGTTATTATATGACTATGAAAAAAAAATTATCGCGGCTATCCATGCTGGTTGGAAAGGTGCGTATAGAGGGATAGTCAGAAATGTTATTAATTTTATGCATAAAAAAGGGTGTAATCCAAAAAATATAATTGGAGCAATTGGTCCGTCAATTACTCAAAAAAACTATGAGGTAAAAGCTGACTTTAAAAAGAAATTTATTAAAAAACACAAAAAAAACAAAATTTTCTTTAAAAATAAAAACGAATTAATTTATTTTGATTTACCAAATTATGTCAAATCTCAACTTAAATCACAAAAAATCGATAAAATTGATATGATTAAAATTGATACATTCGATAAAAAAAATAATTTTTTTAGTGCAAGAAGATCATTAAAATTAAATCTAAATGATTATGGTAGAAATATTTCAATAATTATGATTAATTAAACTTTTCATGAAATTATTAACTGGAAATAGTAATAAAATCCTAAGTAAAAATATTGCTAAATATTTAAAATCTAAACTTGTCAATTCTAGTATAAGAAAATTTGCAGATGGTGAAATTTACATTGAAATAAATGAAAATATAAGAGGGAATAGCATTTTTATAATTCAATCTATTTCTTCACCAGCTAATGACAATTTAATGGAATTATTATTATGTATTGATGCTTTAAAAAGATCATCAGCAAAAAATATAACTGCTGTAATTCCTTATTTTGGTTATGCGAGACAAGATAGAAAAGTTGTACCAAGAACATCTATATCAGCAAAGCTTGTCTCAAATTTAATAACTAAAGCTGGAGCAGATAGAGTTGTGACAGTTGATCTCCACGCTGGTCAAATTCAAGGTTTTTTTGACATCCCTGTAGATAACCTTTTTTCAACTCCAATTTTTGCACGGCACATTAAAAAAAGAATTAAAAATAAAAATTTAATCTGTGTTGCTCCAGATGTTGGTGGAACAGAGCGAGCCAGAGCTCTTGGTAAAATCTTAAACATCGGCTTAGCTATTGTTGATAAAAGAAGACCAAAACCAGGTCAATCACAAGTAATGAATGTTATTGGAGATGTTAAAGGTAAAACATGTATATTAGTTGATGACATAATTGATTCAGGAGGCACTATCGTCAATGCAGCTAAGGCATTAAAACAAAGAGGTGCAAAAGAGGTTTATGTTTATATTACTCACGGGGTATTGAGTGGAGACGCAGTTAAAAAAATTAAAAATTCAGTTATTAAAAATTTAGTTATTACAGACACGATTGATAACAGCGAAAAAACCAAAAATGTTAAAAACATAGAAGTTTTACCAATTTCCGCCCTTATGGGAGAAGCTATAAAAAGAATTTCTAATTCAACATCAGTTTCAGATTTATTCAAATAATTACCTTGATTATTTATGAACATGGGTTAAAAACCTCTGTTTTATGAATTCTTTAGAGGCAAAGATCAGGGATAACAAAACTAAAGGTCAACTTAATGCTATCAGGAATGATGGCAGTGTTCCAGGGATTATCTATGGGGGTAAAGACCAAAATCAAAAAGTTTCTATATCTAAGAAATTATTAAAAACCTTGATTGAGAAAGAAAACTTTTTATCAAATATCATTACTTTAAATGTAGATGGAAAATCTCAAAATGTATTACCTAGAGAAGTAAAATATCACATAATAAGTGATGAACCTACCCATGTAGATTTTCTAAGAGTTCTTCCTGGAGTAAAAATTAAGATTGAAGTTCCAGTTAACTTTATTAATCATGAAAAATCTCCAGGCTTAAAAAGAGGTGGAGTACTTAACATTGTAAGAAGAAAAGTTGAATTAAAATGCCCAAGTGAAAAAATACCAGAAAGTATTACTTTAGATTTAGATGGTATAGATATTGGGTCAAGCTTTAAAATTTCTTCAGTTAAACTAGATGCAGAAGTAACACCAACTATTCAAGGAAGAGATTTCGTAATTGCAACCTTGGCAGCACCGACAGTAATGAAAGAGCCAGAAAAACCTGCAGAGGCAGAAGCTGCAGAGGGTGAAGAAGGTGCTGAAGGAGCGGAAGCAGCTGCAGCTGAGGGAGATAAACCAGCTGCGGAGGGCGATAAAAAAGAGGGTGATGATAAAAAACCTGCAGACAAAAAAGCTCCAGAAGAAAAAAAATAATCCACTAAATTTGAAATTCTAATTAATAGTTTATGCTTTTATTTGTAGGTTTAGGTAATCCAACTCCAGATAGTGAAAATAATAGACATAATGTTGGTTTTAAAATTATAGACTCCATCAATAAAAAGTTCGGGCTTACAAAACAAAAACCAAAATTCAAAGGTTTGTTAACAACTGGTAATATTGATAGTAAAAAAGTTTATGCCATAAAGCCCTTAACATTTATGAATAACTCTGGAATATGTATTAGAGAACTAATCGAATATTTTAAAATTGAACCAGAAAATGTAATTGTTTTTCATGATGATCTTGATGTTGAATTTGGAAAAATAAAAGCGAAATTTGGTGGATCAAGTGCTGGTCACAATGGTATATCTTCTATTGATAAATATATTGGAAAAGATTACTCAAGAGTAAGAATTGGTATAGGAAAACCAAAAGGACCTATTGAAGTATCTGATTATGTTTTACAAAACTTTGATGATGAAGAAATCATTGGTGTAGAAAAAATATCCAAAAATATAACTGAGTCACTTTCGATACTTGTAGAAAAAAAATTAGATTTATTTTCAAGCACAGTTAATAATAAATAATGAGTTTTAAATGTGGGATTGTTGGATTACCTAATGTTGGTAAATCAACGCTTTTCAATGCACTAACTAATTCCAGTAAAGCACAGGCTGCTAATTTTCCTTTTTGTACAATTAATCCAAATATTGGAGTTGTAATAGTTCCTGATGAAAGATTAAACAATTTAGCTAAAATTTCAAAATCAAAAAAAATAATCAATACCACTATCTCTTTTGTTGATATTGCTGGACTGGTAAAAGGTGCATCCAAAGGTGAAGGTTTGGGTAATAAATTTCTTTCTCATATTAGAGAAGTCGATGCAATTATTCACATGATCAGGTGCTTTGACTCTAATGATATTCAAAATGTAAACCCCTCTGTTGACCCGGTTAGAGATATCGAAATTATAGAAACAGAGATGATGCTTGCAGATCTTGAGTCTATTCAAAAAAGGTTAGAAAAAAATAATAAAAAAAATGTTGATGAGGATCAAATCAAAATTCTTGAAATAGCTATGGATTGTATAAATAATAATAAAAGTTTTGATGATTTAAAGACTCAATTTAATAAAAAGCAACTTAATCAATCTGGGTTATTATCACTCAAACCTAAAATTTTTGTTTGTAACGTTGATGAAAAAAGCGTTCAAAGCGGAAATAATTACACTCAATCATTTATTGATAAATATGGGAACAACAATACTTTAATCGTTTCTGCAGACATAGAGAATCAAATCAATGAATTGGATAGTAATGAGAAAAAAAATTATATGGAAATGATTGGATTAAAGGAAACAGGATTGAATAAATTAATTAAAAAAGGTTACGAAATTCTTGACCTAGATACATACTTTACATCCGGGCCAGAAGAAACTAGAGCATGGACAATTGAAAAAAATTGTACTGCCCCAAAAGCTGCAGGTGAAATTCATACTGATTTTGAAAAAGGGTTTATTCGTGCTGAAACTATTTCTTACGATGATTTTATATCCAATGATGGTTGGGTAAATTCAAAAAATAACGGAAAAATGAGATTAGAAGGGAAAGATTATATAGTTAAAGATGGAGACGTTCTAAACTTCCGTTTCAATACGTGACCATATTCTTTTCATACTAAAATAAACTAGGATTGTTAAAATAATTAAATACAGGATAGCTTTAAAACCCATTTGATGTCTTGACTCTAAGTGAGGTTCAGCAGACCACATCAAGAATGTTGTTACATCTTTTGACATTTGCTCAACAGAAGCTGTTGTACCATCTGAGTATTCTACTAATCCATCTGATAACTGATTAGCCATTTTAATTTTATTCCCATACATGTATTTATTATAATAAACACCATCATCTAAAGTAACTCCAGCTGGTGGGTCTTCGTATCCTTGAAGCAATGAGTAAATATAATCTACCCCACCTCCTCTCGCTTTAACTAATACAGACATATCTGGTGGATAAGCACCTCCATTTGCTGCTTGAGCAGCTTGAACATTATCATAGGGCATTACAAACTTATCTGATAATCTGCCTGGACGAGTAAACATATCACCATCTGAATTAGGTCCATCCTTGACTTCAAAAGATGCAGCAATAGCTTTTGCTTGCTCTATAGAAAATTCTGGTCCCCCTTTTTCAGCTAAGTTTCTATAACTTAAATATTTCATTGAATGACAAGAAGAGCACACCTCTGTGTAGACTTGATAACCTCTTTGAAGTGCAGCTCGATCAAACTTTCCAAAGAGTCCTTTAAAGCTCCAATCAGTTTTTAAATATTCAACTTTTTCTGCAGCTTGAATGCTCAATGAAAGTCCTGAAAATAAGATAATAAATGAAAATATTTTAAAAAAATTTTTCACTTATTTATTTAGACTTTCCTTGTTCTTTGCTGTGGCTAAATTAGGTGAACCACCTAATATTGGCTCGGTAATACTTAATGGAATTGGAAGAGTTTTTTCTTTCCAACCTAAAACTGGAAGTATCACTAAAAAGTGTAAGAAATAGTATGCTGTAGCTACTCTAGCAACTAACAGATATAATCCCTCTGCTGGCATTGCACCTACGTATCCCAAGATCAAAACATCAGCGACAAGGATCCAATAAAACTGTCTATATAAAGGTCTAAATACTGCTGATCTAATTTTTGAAGTATCAAGCCATGGAAGAGCTGCTAAAATTAAAATAGCGGATAACATTGCAACTACTCCTAAAAGTTTATCTGGGACCGATCTTAAAATTGCATAGAATGGTAATAAATACCACTCTGGAACAATATGTGCCGGAGTAACTAATGGATTAGCTTCAATATAATTGTCTGCATGACCTAAAATATTTGGCGTATAAAAAACAAAAAATGCAAAAACAATCATAAACATTAGTAAAGCAAAACCATCTTTAATTACAATGTATGGATGGAATGGTACTGTATCTTTTGAAGGTTTTTTAATGTCAATTCCAACTGGATTATTATTTCCAGGAACATGAAGTGCCCATATGTGAAGAACAACTAAACCTAAAATTAAAAAAGGTATTAAATAGTGAAGTGTAAAAAATCTTGTTAAAGTAGGATTATCAACTGAATAACCTCCCCATAACCAAGTAACAATACCCTCGCCTACAAAAGGAATTGCACTAAATAGATTTGTAATTACAGTTGCACCCCAGAAACTCATTTGGCCCCATGGAAGCACATAACCCAAAAATGCAGCTGCCATCATTAATAAATAAATGATGATACCAATTATCCAAATTATTTCCCTAGGAGCTTTGTAAGAACCATAAAATAATGATCTAAATATATGAATATAAACAGCCAAAAAAAACATTGAAGCACCATTTGCATGAATGTATCTAATTAACCAACCATAGTTAACATCTCTCATAATATGCTCGACACTATCAAAAGCCATATCAGCATGAGCGATATAATGCATTGCAAGAACTAAACCCGTTACAATTTGAGTAATCAAACAAAAAGTTAATATTCCACCAAACGTCCACCAATAATTTAAATTTTTAGGTGTTGGATAGTCAGTTAAGTGATTTGCAAGAGTTAATAATGGTAAACGATCGTTAAACCATTTTCCAAATTTTGATTTCGGTGTGTATTCGTGATCACTCATAATAATTATCCAATTTTAATTGTATTAGCATTAACAAATTCGTATTTAGGGATCTCCATATTAGTCGGAGCTGGTCCCTTTCTAATTCTTCCAGAGATATCATAGTGCGAACCATGACAAGGACAAAACCATCCATTGTATTCACCTTTTTGATCTAAAGGAACGCAGCCTAAATGAGTGCACACTCCAAGCATGACTAACCACTCGGGGTTCGCTGCACGATCCTCATCTTTTTCTGGATGTTTTAAATCTTCTAACTTTACAGATCTTGCTTCAGCTATCTCATCTTGTGTTCTTCTACGAATAAAAACTGGTTTACCTCTCCATAAAACTGTAATTGTTTTACCTGGATTTACCGCACTTACATCAACCTCGGTGCTCGCCAAAGCTTTGACTGATGCGTCTGGGTTCATCTGATCAATCATTGGCCATATCGTTGCACCAACACCAACTGCACCAACTGCATAAGTTGCTGTGAATAAGAAATCTCGTCTATTAGTTTTTTTTTCTGACATCAATAATAGTTAAATATACTCAATATTGCTTTTTTCTACTTAAATATATGATTTCATATAATATAAAATGATAAATTTACTACTGAAAGAATGACACAGAATTTGATAAATCATGGCCCTAAAATTGCTTTATTTGAACCAGACATACCTCAAAATACAGCAGCAATAATCAGAACCTGTGCGTGCCTGGGTGCAAAACTTGAAATAATAGAGCCTTGCGGGTTTATGCTGAGTGACAGAAGATTTAAGCGAGTCGTTATGGATTATATGAATGAAAAAGACATAAAATTCCATCAAAGCTCAGACGATTTTTTTAAATCGAAAAAAGATCAAAGAATAGTTCTAATGACCACAAAAGCCTCTGTTTCTTACACAAAATTTAAGTTTAATAAAAATGACACTATTCTTTTTGGTAGAGAAAGTGCCGGAGTTCCAAATGAGGTTCACAAAAAAATTAAAGATAGACTCAAAATTCCTATGAAAAACAATAAGCGCTCACTTAATATTGCATCTTCTGTTGCAATCATATTGGCAGAAAGTTTAAAACAAACTAAATTAATCTAATATGGATTTAGAAATTAAAAAAGATATCACAAGTAATTGGTTCAAAATGCTACAAGAAGCTATTTGGCATACTATAACTAACCTTGAAAGAAAAGATGCGGATATCAAAACCACTGTTTGGAACAGAAGTAAAAAAAGAGATGAAGGGGGTGGAGAATTTAGAATTTTAGAAAATGGAAAAATATTTGATAAAGTCGGAGTAAATTTTTCTAAAGTTCATGGAAAATTCCCAAAACAATTTCAAAAAAATATTTTAGGTGCAAAAAAAAATCCCAGTTTTTGGGCTTCTGGTATTTCCGTTGTGATGCATATGAAAAATCCCATGATCCCTGCCATGCATTTTAATACAAGATATATCTGCACAACTCAGGACTGGTTTGGTGGTGGTATGGATGTAACCCCATCAATAAAAGATGATAAGGAAAAAAAAGAATTTCATAAAACCCTAAAAAAAATGTGTGATCAACACAATAAGAAATATTACGCAAAATATAAGAAATGGTGTGATGAATATTTTTATTTACCTCATAGAAAAGAACCAAGGGGTATTGGTGGAATTTTTTTTGATTATAAAAAAGATAATTTTGAGAAAGATTTTAAATTTGTAAGAGATGTGGGGATCACTTTTCAATTTATTTTTGAAAAAATCATTAGAAAAAAAATGAAGAAAAAGTGGACTAAAAAACATAAAGAATTACAATTCATAAAAAGAGGTCGTTATACAGAATTTAACTTACTCTATGACCGAGGAACAAAATTTGGTTTGCAAACTGGTGGAAACGTTGAAGGTATTTTAATGTCATTACCTCCGTTAGTAAAATGGAAATAACATGGACAAAGAACCAATTACTTTAAATGGCCTAAATAAACTTAAAGATGAATTAATCTTTTTAAAAGAAAAAAAAAGACCTGAGATTGTAGCGGCGATTGCTGAAGCGAGGTCACACGGTGATCTAAAAGAAAATGCAGAGTACCACGCTGCAAAAGAAGAGCAGTCTCATAATGAGGGAAGGATTACTGAAATTAATGATATCATTGCTAGAGCAAATGTCATTGATGTTACGAAATTAAATAATGATGGAAAAGTTATCTTTGGCTCGACTGTGTTTTTAGAAAATTTAGATACTGGAGAAAAAATAAATTATAAGATTGTAGGAAAAGATGAAGCTGATCTCAAACAAAAATTAATTTATTTTCAATCGCCTATAGGTAAAGGTTTAATAGGAAAAAATAAAAATGATTTAGTTGAAATAAAAACTCCTGCCGGGGTCAAAAATTTTGAAATTAAAGACGTAAAATATATCTAATTGTTAACAATTTGACTTACTTGTTTATCTGAAATTTGAAAATTATTTTTCACCCATTCTTCCTCAATTATTTTTAATTTTGCACCCAATTGTTTACCCTCAGGAATATTGAATTTTTCCATTAAAAATTCTGCACCCACAGGCATTTTTGGTATTGTTTTATCTTTGTAGAAATCAATTAATCTTTGAATATTTTCAGAATTTTTTTTTGATTTTATTAAATAATAATTGAGAATATCAGTTACAGCTTGTTTTCCATTATAATAAAAAATACCATTAAAGTTTTCCTCTCTAAAAGTTTTTGGTCCAATTTTTTCCTTAAAAAAATTATCAATAATTTTAATTCTTTTTTGATCTTTTTTAGAAATATTAAATTTGTACATAAAATAATCTGCATTATCTGTCTCATCAATAATCATTAAAGATAATAGAAAGACAAAATCAGCCTTATTAATTATTTGTTTTTTTTTTGAGTTTAATTTTGAAAAAGTGTTTAAATTATTTAATTCAGGAAAAACAATTAAAAATAATTCTGAGCTCAATTTATCATCAGCTAATTTTTCTAATATTTCTAAGTGAGTTATTTTTTTTAGCTCATCTAATAGTCTCTCTTTAGATAATTTTGAGATACCACCGATATTAATTTTAAGTTTTCTGATTAATTCTGGGTTATGCGGATGCTTTGAGTAATGCGCGAAAAATCTTAAATATCTTAAAATTCTCAAATAATCTTCTTTAATTCTTTTATCAGCGTCTCCTATAAAATTTACGAAACCGTTTTCTAAGTCTTTTTTACCCTCAAAAGGATCAAACAAGTTTCCATCTTCATCCGCGTAAATGGAATTGATGGTAAAATCCCTTCTTAATGCATCCTCTTTCCAATTTTTTGAAAATTTCACTTTTGCATGTCTTCCATCTGTTAAAATATCTTCTCTCAATGAGGTAATCTCAAATTTGTACCCTTCTATAAGTGCTGTAATTGTTCCATGTTCAATACCAGTTTCGTAATAATCAATTTTATTTTCTTTCAAAACTTCACAAACCTTTTGAGGATCAAGGTTTGTAGCCATATCAATATCATTTACTATTTCTTTATTAATGATTTTTCTTATGCAACCTCCTACAAATCTTACTTCACTATCTGATGAATAAGAATTTATGGCTTTAAATATTTTATTTGCTGGAGTATTTTTTGTTAAATCTCGAATACTTTGACTTATATAATTTAAATTATTTGATCTAAAAAAAATTGTATCTAAAAAATTTTTCATACTTGGCTGGGGCGCTAGGATTCGAACCTAGGATGCAGGTACCAAAAACCCGTGCCTTACCGCTTGGCTACGCCCCAATATTAAGTTCGTATAACACAAAAAAATCAAATTTATATAGTTTTTGAGGCTATACACCAGATATTTTTGTATTTTTGAATAAACCTTTTTTTCGCACGTTCACATCTTTTTTTTGTTTGAAAATATGCAACTAAAGCTGATCCCGATCCAGTCATTCTTACAAAAACTGGGTTTAGAGAATTCTCTAAATAAAGTTTTATATTTTTTAATCTTGGGTATTTTAAAAAAGCTATTGTTTCTAAGGAATTTTTCATATCTTTTAAAAAATTGATATCAAACATTTTTTTGGCTCCCTTGCCAAATTTTGCTTTATCAAACTTTCTAACCTTTGAATAAATATCCTTAGTCGAACAACCAAAATTTGGTTTTACGATTAATGGGTAAATTTTTTTTACATTATTGAAATACTTTATTTTATTTCTTGAATTTAAAATCTTACTTTTATGATTTAAGCCTAACATCACATCTGAACCAATTAACTTAGAAATTTTTAACATTTCCTTATTTTTGATATTGATTATTCTCTTATGAGCCAAATATCTTAGTATACTTGCTGCATTCATTGAGCCACCGCCAAGACCAGCTTTATCAGGTATAGATTTTTTGATTTTGATTTGAAATCTTTGGTTTTTCAAAAATTTTTTTTTTTCTAAGATTTCAAATAATTTAGAAATAGTATTTTTCTTACCTATCCTCCGAGAAAATTTTCCATTGAATGAAATTAAATGTTTTTTTGATTTAATTTTTTTGATCAAAATTATGTCGTGCAAATCTACGAAGCTTATTATGCTCTCTATATTATGCAAAGATTTACTTTTGCTTATAACATTTAATGCCAAATTTAATTTCGCGTGTGATTTTATTCTTGAAAAGGGCATTAAGAGCTTTTAAGACCTTCGATCATCTTAATATTAATTCTTTCAATTAATTCTTTTTCAGTATCTTTCATTTTCAATACATTGGTCCAAAAATATCTAGCCTGGATTTTTCTATTGAGCTTCCACAAAATATCGCCGTAATGGTCATTCACTATCGGATCATCCGGCATCAATTCTACGGCTCTTTTCAAAAATTTTTCAGCTCTTGGATAATCATCAGTTAAATAATAAGCCCAACCAATAGAGTCTATTATATATGGATCATCACTTTCAAGTTCGTAGGCTGTTTCCAGCATTTTAATCGCTTCATTAATTTTATAATCCCTCTCAAGCCATGAATAAGCAAGGTAATTTAGTATATAAGCATCGTCAGGTGTAATTTGGAGTGCATCAATTAAATCTTTATCGGCTTTTTCATAATTTTTAATTCGTTCATATGTACCTCCTCTTCGATAAAGAATATCTGACTTGATATCCGAATTATCATCTAAATTTTCAATAATTTTAGAGTAATATCTTATTGCTTCTTCATAATTTTTTGCTTTTTTATAAAAATTAGCAACATCAAATAATATTTTCTCATTTGGATTTTCAATTTTGTCAAAATTAAATTTAATAAAGTTAAGAGACTCTTGATTATTTCTTTGCGCTGAAATTATTTGCGCTTCTTTTTTTAATCTAAACCAATAGTAAAAATCATCATCCTTTTTAAATTTTTTAAGAACCTTTTTTGCCTTTTCATAATCTTTATTGAAATAATGATTTTCTGCAACTAGTGATAAATTAAACACAAATCTTGGATTAAGAAAATTTGATAAATTTAAGTAAAAATTTGACATTTCGTAATTGTCTTGTGCAGAATACAGATTTGATATTAAAAACAAAAATTCAGCAATCAAATCATTATGATTTTTACATGAAAAGACCTCTTTAAATTTTTGTAAGTTTCCATTGTCGATCCAACTTTTACCTTGTGATAGTAGCAATGTTGAATTTAAAAATTCTATTTCATCAGTAATTACTTTTGCTTCATCTAAATTATCGTTTTCAACTAAGTAACTTATATAAAAATAAATATATCTAGTAAAATCCGATTCAGGATCATTAATCAATTTTGAGAAATATCTCCCTGTATTAGGATCATCTAAATAACACTTTTGAAATGTTTCTGAGATATAAGACAGTCTTCCAAAATTTTTCTTATCGTCTAAAAATTTTTTTTCTTTAAAGAGATAAACATATTGTTTTAAGCTCTCTAAAATTGCTAAATTAAACCTATCCTCG
The DNA here is from genome assembly GCA_902528545.1 of uncultured Pelagibacteraceae bacterium. Lineage (GTDB taxonomy): Bacteria > Pseudomonadota > Alphaproteobacteria > Pelagibacterales > Pelagibacteraceae > Pelagibacter. Next base: position 146,627 of record CABZTB010000001.1, read on the forward strand.
TCTGCAAAATTATTTGCAATAGAAATATATTCATAGGCAATATCTAACTCATTTTTTTTTAAACTATCAATTATTAACAATAAATAAGAGTCGAAAAAATCTATATTTTCATTTTCATAATTTTGTTTAATAATTTGAATCGCTTGCAATACTTTATTCTCCAATACTAATGAAGATACATACCTTTTTAAAAATGGATCATGAGCATTAATCAAAATTTTAGATGAATTAAAAAAATCTAAAGCTTCAGAATTTTTTTTATTGCCAAAAGCAACTATACCTGAAAAATATTTTGATAAATTTTTAGAATCAATTTTTTCAAAAGAATTACTTTTCGTAAACAAAGTGTTCTGATAAAATAATAATACAATAAGTATAAATTTTATATTTTTAAGTACCATTACTACATTGTATGATTAAAAAGACTTTAAATCAAAATGCTAAATATGCTCAAGAATTCATGAAAACAATTGAAACTGATTTTATTTTTAGCGATAAACCAATCAATAGATTTAAAGTCGACTCAGCTGAAAATAAAGAAACTTCAATTAGTAAAAATGGATTGCTGAATGATCTTAAAACAAAGATTAATTCAATTGAAAATTGTAATTTAAAAAATAATTCTAAGAATTTGGTCTTGGGCGAAGGTAACATTAATGCTGATGTAATGTTAATTGGAGAAACTCCAGGAGAAATAGAGGATGAAACTGGCTTATGCTTTCAAGGAGAAGTGGGCAATCTCTTGAACAAAATGTTACTAGCAATCGATATAAAAAGAGAAAATATTTACACAACCTACTCAATTAATTTCAGACCACCAGAAGATAGAAAACCCACCGGACAGGAGATAAAACGTTATGCAATATTTTTAAAAGAACACATTGCGATAATAGATCCAAAAATTTTAATTTTAATGGGCAGCACAGCAATGGAGGCAATTACAGGATTAAGCAAAATATCTAATGAAAGAGGTAAGTGGAAAGAAATAATTTTAAAGAACAAAACTATTCCTATCATGATTTCTTTTAGCCCCTCCTATCTAATTAGATTTCCAGAAAATAAAAAATTTTCGTGGGCAGATCTAAAAAAAATTAAACAAAAAATTAAAGATTTAAATATTACGATTTAATGAAAACTATTGCTGGAGTTGATGAAGTTGGCAGAGGTAGCTTAATTGGACCTGTTTATGCAGCAGCCGTAATATTGAACAAGACCATCAATAAGAAGTTATTGAAAGACTCAAAAAGTTTAAAAAAAAATAAACGAGAATTTTTAGCTAAATACATAAAAAAAAACTCTATTTGGGCTACAGGTAAAGCTTCTGTCTCAGAAATTGAAAAAATAAATATTCTTCATGCAAGCCTCTTGGCTATGGAAAGAGCAATTAAAAAACTCAAAAAAAAACCAAAACTGATTTTGGTCGATGGAAATAAAACACCAAATTTAAAAAATTATAAACTTCAATCAGTCATTAAAGGTGATCAAAAAATACCATCTATTTCTGCAGCATCAATCATAGCAAAAGTTACACGTGATAAAATGATCTCTAAGTTAGGTAAGAAATTTAAAAATTATTACTGGAGTAAAAATTATGGATATGGAACTAAACAACATCTTAAAGCTATAAAAAAATTTGGGATTACTTCTCACCATAGAAAAACCTTTTCACCGATTAGCAAGTTAAAATAGGTTTCACGTAGAAACACCAGATGTAGTTGTTGTGAACCACCATCATACAAATGGAATCCAAATAATTCAATCCTAGGTTGACCCAAGAATCTTTTTGGAGTCTAATTTATTTTTATAAAATGAATTTGGACTTTAAAAATAAATTAATAAATGGAGATAGTTTAAGGGAACTTAAAAAAATCCCCAGTGAGACTTTTGATTTAATTTTTGCTGACCCTCCTTACAACTTACAGTTAAGGAATGAGCTTATACGACCCGATAGGTCTAAGGTAAATGCAGTCAATGATAAATGGGACCAATTTGAAAATTTTAAAAAGTATGATGAATTCACCTACTCGTGGTTAACGGAATGTAAAAGAATTTTGAAAAAAAATGGAGCTATTTGGGTGATTGGCAGTTACCATAACATTTTTAGAGTTGGCACTGCTATTCAAAATTTAGGTTTTTGGATTTTAAATGACGTCATCTGGAATAAAAAAAATCCTATGCCAAATTTCAGAGGGACGCGTTTTACTAATGCACATGAAACGTTGATTTGGGCATCAAAATCAGAAAAATCAAAATACACTTTTAATTATCAATCTTTAAAATGTTTAAATGATGATCTTCAAATGAGATCGAACTGGGAGTTACCAATTTGTAATGGTTCTGAAAGACTTAAAAAAAATGGTAAAAAAGTGCATTCTACTCAAAAACCTGAGGCTCTACTTCACAGAATTTTATTAGCAACCTCAAATAAAAATGATTTAGTTTTAGATCCTTTTTTAGGATCAGGAACAACAGCAACAGTTGCAAAAAAATTGGGTAGAAATTATTACGGAATTGAAAAAGAAAAAACCTATTATAGGGCAGCTGAACAACGACTAAAAAATACAAAACCTATAGAAGATGATTATTTAGATACTTTGCAAAATGGTAGATCTAAGCCAAGAATACCTTTTGGCTCATTGGTTGAATTAGGAATAATTAAACCAGGCACTACTATTTTTGATAATAAAAAGAAAATCAATGCAAAAATTATGGCTGATGGAAGTATAAAACATGCCAAAAAAGAGGGCTCAATTCACAAGGTAGCTGCATCAATATTGGGAGCAGAAAGTTGTAATGGCTGGACTTATTGGCATTATAATCTTAACGGGCAAATAGTGCCTATAGATAATTTAAGACAAAGATTAATTTCAAAAAATTAATTATTATAAATTTTACCTAAATAAGAGTCTAAAAACCTTTTGTTTTTTATAAATTTTTTCAAAAAAATATTTCTAAAAAAAATAGCCACAGGATTAGACAAATGAAATGCGAATTGATTTAGTTTAGATCTTTTATTAACCATTTTAGTTTTACTAACTCTATTCTTAAAGAAATCCCCTTCTAAGTTATTTTCAATACTTTTAAATAATTCATAAGCACCCTCTATGGATTGAGATGCCCCTTGAGCAAATGAAGGGGGAAAAGCAAAAAAAGCATCACCTATAAAATTAATGTTATCATTATTTGTTTTAAAAAAGTCCTTACTAACAAATACTGGGAATATTTTTAATTCCTTAATTTTATCAAAAAATTCTTTATTTTCTTTTGGAACCTTTTCTAAAACTTTTCTAATGAAGGAATTTTCTTTGAATAAAGAATAATTTTTTTGCTGTTCTAAAGTAAGTTCATACTTCATAATTGCTATAAAATTTAAGTCTCCATTTTGATTTACTGGATAAATTACCTGATGAAAATCAGAGCCTAAAAATAATGAAATATTTTCATTATCGATTTCAGAAGAATTTGTTATCTTTCCTCTAATCGCTAGTGTATTATTGTATTTTGGTTGACTTTTATTATTGGAAATCAAACTTTTACTTTTTGAAAAAACTCCATCGGAAATGATTAAATAATCACATTCAAAAATTTCATTATTCTCAAAAGTAAGTTGAATTTTCTGATTTTCTTTATTTATTCTCGCAACATTATGATTAAATTTAATTAAATTTTCTACATCCTTTTTCAAAAAATTTATTAAATCAGATCTTTTCAAAGTAGTGTACTGACAATTCTCTGAATTAAAATCAGAGATATTCAAATCACATATCTTTTTGAAGTTTTTAGTTGAAAAAAAAATAATCTTTTTTGGATTAAACTTTCTTGCATTTTCAAATTTATTAAATTCAATTTCATTTAAAAGCTTCACACTATTGACAGATAATTGAATTCCATAACCTTCCTCAAGATTAATCGAATTACTTTTCTCATAAATTACCACTTGATAATCTGAGTTTTTCTTAAACAAATTAGCAATAAATAATCCTGAAATACCAGCTCCGATAATGGCTATTTTTTTCATAAGTTGCCCTCTAAATACTTAACAACTTTTTTTGTAAATGTTGGCAACATAGAATTACCAATTTTTTTTTGATCAACCCAATAAGAAGAGGATATTTCTCTAACATTTTTTGGATATTGAATTTTGATATTCATATTCATGTTGGACATTTTAAAATTTATAGTTTTATTAAATTTTTTGGGTTTAGATAATTCCTGCATTGGAAATATTCTTAAGTTTTTGAGAAATTTAAATTTTGTATTTTTAACCAATAGATATTTTTTATCTTTTTTATAAACATTTAAAATAAAGTACTTATCTATATTTTTTTTACTATTCTTTACAAGTTTGAAATCTTTTTTACGAAATGATTTACATTTTTTTGAAATTGGACATTTTAAACAGATGGGATTTATAGGTTTACAAATCAAAGCCCCTAATTCCATTAAAGCCTGCGCATAATCGCTAGACCTTGGGGATGTTCCTAATATTGATTTTTTTTTGTGGAGATTTTCCTTAGTAATTTCTTTTTCTTTTTTAAGAAAAAGATATCTTTTCAAAACTCTTTCAACATTTCCATCTAACGGTATAAAAGACTTATTAAATGCAATAGCCAAAATTGCACTTGCGGTATAATTTCCAATTCCTGGTAAAGAAATTAAATCATCAAAAGTATCTGGCAATTTCCCTTGAAAATTTTTTTTAACAACTTGAGCAGTTTTTCTTAAATTTTTTACTCTAGAATAATATCCAAGACCTTCCCAGAGTTTATATAGTTTTTTGTCACTAGTTTTGGCAAGTGAGCTAAGATTTGGAATGTTTTTAATGAAGCGATTAAAATAAGGAATAACTGTTGCAACCTGAGTTTGTTGTAACATAAATTCACTTACTAATGTAAAATATTGCTTTTTAGCGGGTGAAACATTTTTTCGCCATGGTAATGATCTTTTATTTAAATCGTACCAATTAAGAATTTTTTTTGTTACAAATTGATCTTTCATATGCAATATAAAAAATATATTAAGCAGAGAATTGGTAGCATTCAAGGATTAAGGTCTTTCAATGACACTTTGCCAAAAAATATTAAAAAGTTTATTAATAAAAGAGGTCATATTTATTCCGAAACACTCAATAATTGGAAATTCATTGCTGGTGAAAAATTATTTAAAGTTTGTTATCCAAAATCTTTTAAGAATACTAACAAGTTCAGTGTAAGCACACTCTTAATAATGGTGCAAAGAGGTCATGAAGTTGAGTTAGAATATTCAAAAAAAGAAATTATGGATAGAATGAATGCTTTTTTTAAAGATGAAGTTGTAAAACGGATTAAATTTACAAGTTTTAACGATGAAAATAAAATAGATAATCAGAAGATAATTCAGAATAAACCTGTGACAAACAATAAATATAAAAATAAACTTAATGATGTTAAGAATGAAGAAATCAAAAATTCTTTAATTGAATTAACTAAAGTTTTTAAAGAAAAATGAATAAATTATTTCTATTTTTATTATTAATTTTTGGATTAAGTACTAGTGCTAACGCAGAAATAAAAAGAATAGTTTCAGGAAATCAAAATGCAAAAATTACAATAATAGCCTACGAGTCTCTAACATGTAGTCATTGTGCAAATTTTCATAAAGATGTTTACCCCTCTCTTAAAAAAGATTTCATAGATACAGGACTTGTCAAAATAGAATTTCGACACTTTCCTTTAGATATTGCTGCTTTAAATGCTTCTAAAATTTCTTTGTGTAAACAAGATCAAAGCTTAGAAATTTTGGAAAAACTTTACTCTAATCAACAAGCTTGGATAAAAGGCAAGGGAATAGAAGATGTAAATAATAATTTGAAAGAATTTCTAAAAAACGCTGGGTTTGATATTGATTTTGAAAAATGTATTAGCAACAAAGAAATAGAGGACTATGTTTTAAATGATCGAATCGAGGGGACAAAAAATTTTAAAGTTAATTCTACTCCTACGATAATAATTAATAACGAAAAGTTCGAAAAATCTCTTAATTATAAAAATTTAAAAAAAACATTGGAAAAGCTGATATAAGTTAATTCATGGAGTTTAAAAAAATCCAACTCAATGGATTTAAGTCATTTGCAGATAAAACTAATTTCTTAATTGAAAATGGTTTAACAGGTATTGTTGGCCCAAATGGTTGCGGAAAATCAAATATAGTTGAGTCATTAAGATGGGTAATGGGTGAAACATCTGCAAAAAGCATGCGAGGATCGGGCATGGAAGATGTCATATTTTCAGGAACATCAAATAAACCCTCTAAAAATATTGCTGAAGTTTCAGTAACTGTTGCAAATGAAAATAACGAGGGTCCAGTGCAATTTAGAGAGTTAGACGAAATAAATGTTAGAAGAAAAATAGAAAAAGATAAAGGTTCAAAGTTTTATATCAATGATAAAGAAGTTAGAGCAAGGGATGCTCAAATGTTTTTCGCAGATTTATCAACTGGAGCTCACTCTCCATCAATGATTAGTCAGGGCAGAATTGGTGCCCTTGTTACTGCAAAACCTACTGATAGAAGAGCAATTTTAGAGGAAGCTGCTGGAATTTCTGGGTTACATGTTAGAAGACATGAAGCTGAACTAAGGTTGAGCGCTGCAGAAAATAATCTAAAGAGAGCTGATGAATTAAGAAGGCAACAGGAAAGGCAATTAGCAAATTTACAAAAGCAGGCTGAAGAGGCTACAAAATACAAAAATATTTCTGATGAAATAAAAAAAATTGAAGCAGGACTATATTATCTCAAATTACTAGAGATCGATAAAGAAATTAAAATAGAAAATGAAATTAATACAGAAGCAGAAACTGAAGTAAGTGGTTTTAATAATAAAATTAACGAATTAGAGAAACTGATTAAAACTGAGGTTGATAAAATAACTCCTCTACGAGAAAAAAATATTGAAAATTTATCAAAAATACAAAGGCTAAACCTAGAACTAAAAAGTCTAGATGAGGAAAATAGTAGAATTCAAGACGAAATAGAAAACGTAAAAAAATCTCTACAAACAATAGATGATGATATTAGTAGGGAAAGAGGAATAGTGATTGATGCAAACTCAAATGAAAAAAGACTGAAAGAAGAAAAAAGTGAGCTTATTGAAATCGACTCAAAATATTATCAAACTGAGAAACAATCAAATGAAGATCTGGAAAATAGTAAAAATAAATTAAAATCAGAAATTGATAAAATTAAACAATTAATAAATTCACAAAAAAATGATGATGCAATTAAATCACTAGATGATTGCCAATTCGTCATCGAAGAATATGCAGATAGTTATAGTAAAAATCAAAATATTAAAAGAGAGTCTGTCAAAAGAAATGAGAGGATTGCAATAATTGATAAAGAGATCGAGAGTTGGAAAAATCTATTATCTAATTCGGAAAAAATGGTAGCAGAATTAAGTGATAGAAAAAATAAACTTAATGAGCAACGAGATAAACTTGATAATCAACCAAAATTTCAGGCTGAAAAAAAGGGGCAAATTTCTGAAAATTTAAGAATTTCTGAAAATGAAAAAAATGAGAATGAGCAAATTATCAATGATACAGATGAAAAAATTGACACTCTTAGGAATCAGCTTAACGAGATACAAGAACAATCTATTCAGATAAGAGAACGAAAAGCAAGTTCAGGGGCAACAATTGAGGGACTAAAAAAAAGAAAAAATGATTTAGTTGATAGAGTTATTTCTGAGCTAAATCTCACAGAAGAAAACATTTTAGAAAATTCAAATTTATTTGGTGTCGAAGAACTGCCTGATGCTGTTAATCAAGAAGATTTATTAGATAAAAAAAAACAAGAGAGAGAAAAATTAGGATCAGTTAACTTAAAGGCTGACGAAGAGACAATAAAGTATGAAACAGAAATCAAGAAAATGGAACAAGATAGAGCAGACTTAGTTACAGCAATTATAAAACTTAAAGATAGTATTAATGAATTAAATCAAAAAGGAAGGGAAAGACTCATTGAGGCATTTGATAAGGTAAATAGAAAATTTAATGAAGTTTATACAAAATTATTTAATGGTGGAAATGCTAAGCTTGAATTGGTTGACTCCGATGACCCTTTAGAAGCTGGTTTGGAAATGTTAGTAAGCCCTCCAGGAAAAAGACTCCAGTCGATAACTTTATTGTCAGGTGGTGAGCAGGCTTTGACTGCACTATCTTTGATTTTTGCAGTTTTTTTAACTAACCCCTCACCTATATGTGTTTTAGACGAGGTTGATGCACCTTTAGATGATGCAAATGTAACAAGATTTTGTGGCTTGCTTGAGGAACTAATAAAAATTACAAATACCAAATTCATCATTGTTACCCACCATGCTTTGACAATGTCAAAAATGAATAGACTTTATGGCGTCACCATGCCTGAAAAGGGAATAAGTCAGCTTGTGGCTGTTGATTTACAAAAAGCAGAAAGCATGGTCGCTTAAGTAATAAATTAAAATGTCCAAAGATCCATTCAAAACTCGCTTAGAGATTGCAAAAAAAAAGGTTTCAAAAAGAGATCTAGAAAATAAAAAAGATAATCAATCTCCAATTGGCACTGCTTTTAAGCTAAGTACTGAGCTAGTTTCAGCAGTCGCCGTAGGGACAATTATTGGGTTTCTTTTGGACAAGACCTTTGGTACTAAACCTTGGTTAATTTTAATATTTTTTTTTGTAGGGGTAGTTGCAGGAATAATTAATGTAATTAGATCCGCAAAAAAAATGCAAAAATAGATAAGGATTTATGGCAGCTAACCCAATGACACAATTCGAAGTTTATAGAATTGGTCCAGAAATAAAAGTAGGCGCTTTTGATATTTCTTTTACTAACGCTAGTTTATTCATGGTCATAAGTTCTCTTGCGATTTTAATAATATTCAACCTTGGTTCAAAGAAAAATTCAATTCTTCCAAATAAGATCCAACTCTTAGCAGAATTAAGCTATTCATTTGTCTCAAAAATGATCAGCGATACTGCTGGTTCAAAAGCTAAACCATATTTTTCATTTATTTTTTCATTATTTATGTTTGTTTTATTTTGTAACATGTTCGGCATGATACCTTACACATTTACAGTAACTAGTCATATCATTGTGACTTTCGTGTTAGCAGCTTTTATTTTTATTGGAGTTACAGTTATTGGTTTTATAAAACATGGCTTTGGGTACTTAAAACTATTTGTTCCAAGTGGTGTTCCTATCGTACTTTTACCATTAATTGTGGTCATTGAAATTATTTCATATCTAAGTAGACCTATCAGCTTATCCGTAAGATTGTTTGCAAACATGATGGCTGGACACACTATGATGAAGGTTTTCGGGGGCTTTGTTGTAAGCCTCGGAATTGTTGGTGGATGGCTTCCACTGAGTTTTTCAGTTGCTTTAACTGGTTTGGAGATACTAGTTGCTTTTCTTCAAGCTTATGTTTTTGCAATTTTAACATGCATTTATTTAAATGATGCATTAAATTTACACCATTAACTTATAAGGAGGATATAATGGAATTAGAAGCAGCAAAAATGATTGGAGCAGGACTTGCAGCAATAGCTTTAGCTGGAGCTGGAGTAGGTATCGGAATAATTTTTGGAAATTATTTATCTGGTGCAATGAGAAATCCATCTGCAGCCCAAAAACAATTTCCTAATTTGCTTTTAGGATTTGCTCTTGCAGAAGCAACAGGATTATTTGGATTAGTTGTTGCATTGATTATTCTTTTCGCGTTTTAATTAATGTTTAAAAAGCTATTTTTATATTCATTAATTGCAAATTTCTTTTTTACAAATAAGATTTTTGCAGCAGAAAGTGGAGGAATGCCTCAATTAGATCCAGAGTTTTGGATTTCACAAATTTTTTGGCTCGTACTCACTTTTGGAGTGCTCTATATTGTTTTATCTAAACTTATACTGCCCAAAATAAGTGCAAACTTAGAATTGAGAAAATCACAAATCCAAGAAAATATTGAGGCAGCTGAAAAACAGAGAGAAAGTAGTGAAGCTAAACTTAAAGAATTTGATGGGATTATTCTTAAAAGTAAAATTGAAGCAAAGAACATTTTCAAAGATGCTAGAGAAAAAGTAATCAAAAATATTAATTCTAAAAAAGAGATTTTAGATAAACAAATTGATGATGAAGTTAAAAAAGCTGAAGTAGAAATAGATACTTTAAGACAAAGTGCTCCAGAAAAAATTAATAAAATTGCAGTTGTAACATCTACTGAAATTTTAAAAAAATTAATTGGAGCAGAAGTTAATAATAGCAGTATCTCTGCGATTGTTGATGATCTAGTAAAAAAAAACGGAGATAAATATTATGGTCATTGATTCAACTTTTTGGGTCGCAGTCTCTTTTGTAATATTTTTTGGGGGTCTGATATATTTAAAAGTACCTCAAAAAATTAATACTATTCTAAATAAATTAATCTCAGACATAAAAAATGAGATTGATGAAAGTGAGAAACTGAGAAGTGAAGCAAAGATATTATTAGATAACGCTCAGAAAAAATTAGACACAGCGCAATCTGAAAGTAAGGAAATACTTGATCAAGCAAAGAAAGATGCTGATAAATTAATCATTGAGCTTAATGACAAATTTCATAAATCTTCAGAAATTAAGAAAAATTTGGCTAAAAATAAAATTAATCAAATGAGAGAGGTAGCGATTAAAGAGATTAAAGATGCATCTGTTAAAATAGCTATAGACTCTGTAAAAAAAATAATAACAACCTCAGTCGATAAATCTAAACTTGATACGCTGTTTCAGAAAAATTTAGAAGAAACTAAAGAAGAGTTAAAAAAAATTAACTCATAATACTTTTTACAATTTATCCAAAAAAATATAAGTTATTATGATGAATTCTGTAGTTATAGGTTCTGGTTTTGGTGGTATAGCGGCCGCTCTTCGCCTTAAAGCTAAGGGTCACAATGTTACATTAATTGAAAAACACAAAGACCTAGGTGGTAGAGCAAGAGTTTTTAAAAAGAATGGTTTCATTTATGATGGTGGTCCAACAGTAATTACAGCTCCATACTTAATTAATGAATTATTTGAATTATTTCAAAAAAATCCAAATGATTATATTAAATTAACACCTCTTAAAGTTTGGTATCAATTCATTTTTGAGGATAAATCAAAGTTCAATTATTCTGGTGATGAAAATGAAATGAAAAGACAAATTGAGCTTTTTAATAAAGAGGATGCTGAGGGATATGAGAAACTTGTAAATTTCACTAAAAAAATTTTTGATAAAGGTTTTACAGAACTAGCTGACGTACCCTTTAATAAGCCCTCAGTAATGATGAAACAATTACCCTCATTACTCAAACTCAAAAGTTATAAGTCAGTATATTCACTGGTATCCTCTTATATTAAAAATGAAAAATTGAGAAGAATGTTAAGCATGCATCCTCTTTTAGTTGGTGGAAATCCATTCACCACAACCTCCATATATGGATTGATTTTATACTTAGAAAAAAAATGGGGCATTCACTATTCTATGGGTGGAACAGGGAATATCATAAATGGTTTTGAAAAATTAATGAACGAAGAAGGAATCAAGGTAATTAAAGGATCTGAGGTAACTCAAATAATTTCAAACCAAAATGAAATTACTGGAGTTCAATTGGATAACTCAAAAAAAATTGACGCCAATAAAGTTATTTGTAATGCAGATCCACCCGGTGTTTATGAAAAAATGTTAAACGGCCAGAGTAGTAATTCTTTTATGTTTAAATGGAAAAAAAATAGAATGGAATATTCAATGGGTTTATTTGTTTATTATTTCGGAACCAAGAAAATTTATGATAACGTTGAACATCACACCATTAAATTTGGCAATAAATATAAAGAGCACCTAGATGACATTTTTAATCATAAAAAATTAAACAATGATATAAGTTATTATCTACATAGACCCACTGCCACTGATAAATCCATGGCACCAGATGGACATGATTGTTTCTATGTTCTAGTTCCTGTACCCAATAACCAATCAAAAATTGATTGGTCGTTAGAAGGTGAAAAAATGAAAAATTTAGTAGTAGAGAAAATGGAGAAAGACTTAATGCCAAACTTAAAAGAAAATATTGTTGAAGATTTTTATTTGACTCCTGACTATTTTGAAAAAGATCTCAATACAAAATATGGTTCTGGTTTTTCTATACAACCAAAATTCTCGCAATCTGCTTACTTTAGATTTCATAACAAATCTGAAATTTATAACAATTTATATTTTGTTGGTGCGGGAACTCATCCTGGGGCAGGTGTACCTGGGGTGCTTTCCTCAGCAAAGGTTTTAGATAAAATTTTATAATGTCGTCTAAAAATTATTTATCTATTTACGCAAAATCGTTTAATTGGGCTGGTTTTTTTTTACCAAAAAAAACGTATAAAAATTGTTCTTATTTATACGATTTTTGTAGAGTTATAGACAATATTGCAGATGACGAGGATGAAATAGAAATAAAAAAAATAAAATTCCAAAAATTTGTAAGTGATTTTAAACAAAAAAATTTTGAAGATCCTGTTATTCAAAATATGTGGAATATTATTCATGAATTCAATATTTCTCTCGAAATAATTTATGATTTATTTGATGGGATAGAGTCAGACATAAAACAAAATGTAAAAATAGATACTCGAAAAGATCTTTTAATCTATTGTTATAGAGTAGCTGGAACAGTCGGACTGATGATGGCAAAAATTTTAAAAGTGAGTAAAAAACAATCCCTTAAATCTGCAATCGATCTTGGTATAGCAATGCAACTCACTAATATATCAAGAGATGTGATTGAGGACTCAAAAAAAAATAGATCTTATATAAATGGAAGTTTTGAGGAAATTAACTCAACTATTAAACTTGCAGATACATTTTATAAAAATTCATTTTATTCAATAAGAGAAATTCCACTAAGCTTTAGATTTAGTATCTTAGTTGCTAGACGAATATACAGAAAAATTGGATATAAAATTTTGAAAAAGAAAACCTTTGAAAATTATAGTAAATCTGGAAAAATTTACGTTTCAAACTTTGAAAAAGTTTTGGAGACGATTTTATCAATTTATGATCTAATTATACTTTCTTTATTAAATAAAAATGATGATCAAATTGAACACGATCATTTATTGATTAATAAAGAAATTAATCTTGATGAAAGAATTTGATTACATAATTATCGGGGGTGGTTGTGCTGGTTTATCTCTAGCTTATGAATTAGAGATCCATAATAAATTAGAAAATAAAACCTTGGCAATTATCGAACCTCGAGATGAATACAAAAGAGATAAGACCTGGTCTTTTTGGAAGGTATCTGAACATAATTTTGATGATTGTGTCATAAAAAATTGGAAAAATTTTTCAGTTAATGTGCCAAATAAAACTAATTTTCTTGAATGTGTGAATTATCCATATCAAAGCATCGATAGTGGTTTGTTTTACGAGAAAATAAATAATTCATTAAAGAAAAATAAAAATATCTTTTTTTTAAAGGAACTGAAAGACGTCAACATCAAAAATTCATTTATATTCAATAGTGTTCCTTCTATCAAAAAAGACTTTAGAAATTTATGGCAACACTTTTGTGGAGTTGAAATAGAGACAGAGAATAATTATTTCGATGAAAACATTTTTAATCTTATGGATTTTGATTGTGATCAAAGGGAAAGTGTCCATTTTTTTTACACACTTCCCTTCTCAAAAAAAAAGGCATTAATTGAGAGTACTTGGCTTTCAAAAATGAATGATGACTCTCAAAAAGATTATGATCAACAAATTAAAGAATATATCGAAAAGAAATTGAATTTAAAAAATTATAAAATTACTTATAAAGAGATAGGTGCGATTCCACTTTTTTACCCATCATTTAAAAACGAAAAAAATAAAATTAATATTGGAACTGCTGGTGGTATGACAAGATTAAGTACAGGATATACCTTTTTGAACATACAGGAACATAGTAAATTTATTAGAAAAAATATTGAAAATATTCATCATACTAAAAAATTTGAAATTGGTAAAAAGTATCAATTTTTGGATGAAGTATTTTTACGTGTTCTTGAAAAACATCCAAAAAAAATGTCGGAAATTTTTTTTAAAATGTTTCAAAGTTCTCCTAAAACAATTATCAAATTTCTCTCCAATAAGAGTAATTTTCTTGAGGATTTGACTATAATTTTAAAAATGCCAAAATGGATTTTTATCAAAGCTTTATTTTATTAAACCTAAATGAATATGAATATAAAAAAAATAAATCTTAATCATTCTTTTATTTTTTTTTTATTCTGTAACATTTTTTCTTTAATACTATTTAAATTTAGTAACTTTATATTGTCACCATTATTTTGCTTATTTTTAATTTTAATTATTGGTGTATCACATGGGTCTTTGGATCATGTCAAAGGTGGTAAGCTTCTAAAAATTTTTAAAATTGAAAATATAACTCTATTTTATATTTCATATATCTTATTGGCTGTAATGGTTGTAACACTTTGGATCTTTATACCATCTATCTTGTTAATAATATTTCTATTACTTGCCTCATATCATTTTGGTAAAGAAGACACACAATTTTTACATGACTATAATTCACTCTTTATGGGGATACTGTATTTCCTAAAGGGATTTCTCGTTATTTTGGCACCATTATATTTTCATTTTGATGAAACTATAGCAATATTTAAGTTATTATTAATTGATAATGAAAATTTTTATTCAAGTTTAAGTTTTATTGAGAATAATAGATTAATAGATTTAGGAATAATCTTAAGTTCTATTTCGAGTATTATTTTGTTTATTAAAAAATTTACTTTTAAAAATTTTTCTATTTTTTTTGATTATTTTTCTATATTGATTTTAAATTACTATCTCTCTCCTTTAATAGCATTTACTGCTTATTTTTGCTTTTTACATTCTGTAAGACATAGCATCACATTAATTTATGAATTAGATAACACTAACATTAAAAAAGGGTTATTGATTTTTATTAAAAAGGCTATGCCACTTACGATATTAACTGCTATTATTTGTTTAGTTGGTATTTATTTGCTCAATTTTAAATATGATTTTGATAACTCAATTATAAAAGTCATTTTTATAGGTTTGGCGTCTTTAACATTTCCACATATATTACTTGAGTATCTTTTAGATAAAAATGAAAAACAAAGAACTTAAAATATTGTTATCTGCTCCAAGAGGATTTTGTGCCGGTGTTGAACGGGCAATTGAAATTGTTGAAAAATCAATTCAAAAGTATGGTTCTCCAGTTTACGTTAGACATGAAATAGTACATAATAAATTTGTTGTTGATGACCTAAGGAATAAAGGCGCAATATTTGTGGAAGAGCTGGAAGAAATTGAAGACAAAACAAGACCAGTTATTTTTTCTGCACATGGTGTTCCAAAAAAAATTCCACAAGATGCAAAAAACTATAATATGACTTATGTTGATGCAACATGTCCGTTGGTTTCTAAAGTTCATAGAGAGGCTGAAAATCTTCATAAGGCTGGATACCATTTAATCTTAATAGGGCATGAAAATCATCCTGAAGTAATTGGAACAATGGGGCAACTGCCCAAGGGATCTATCGACCTTATCCAAAGTGAGGACGAAGCAAATAATTATGATCCAAAAAATTTTGAAAAGATTGCCTATGTTACTCAAACAACCCTATCAGTAGATGATACGAAAGAAATAATATCAATACTTAAAGAAAAATTTTCAAATATTAGAGAGCCTGCAAAAGAAGATATTTGTTACGCGACAACTAATAGACAAATGGCTGTAAAAAACATTGCAAAAAAGTGTGATCTTTTTTTTGTTATTGGTAGTCGAAATTCATCTAACTCAGTAAGACTTGTTGAAGTTGCTAAAAAATCGGGCTGTGAAAACTCAATACTGATCCACTCGCAAAGTGAAATCCCATTTAACTTAATTGAAAATTCAAATATAATTGGAATTTCATCTGGTGCGTCTGCCCCTGAAATACTTGTTGAAAATTTCATTAAAGAATTGAAAAATAAATTTACAGTCACTATAGAAGAAGTGGAAATTATAAAAGAGAACGTTGTTTTTCGTGTTCCAAAAAAATTAAATTAAATGGCTGTTTACACCAAGATAAATAAGAAAGATATTTCATATATTAATAAAAAATTTGAAAACCAAAAATTTTTAAGTTTTAAAGGTATTAAACAAGGTATTGAAAATACTAATTATTTATTAAAATCGAAAAACAATAAATTTATATTAACTATATTCGAAAAAAGAGTTCAAAAAAAAGAAATACCTTTTTTTATGAAATTAATGGATCAACTAAATGATCTAAAGATAAGATGTCCAAAACCATTGAAAAATCGTGATGGAAAATATCTATTTAAAATCAAGAATAAGGTTGCTTGTGTTGTTTCATTTCTTGATGGAAAAGATAAAAAAAATCTTAGTTTAAAGAATTGTTATGATATTGGAAAAACTGTTGCTCAAATGCACTCGTCCTCGAAAAAAATAAGATTGTTTAGAAAAAACTCAATGAATATAAAGAATTTAAATCCATTATTAAAAAGTATTAAATTTAAATCAAAAAAATTCATCAATTTAGAAAAATTTCTTAAAAGTAATTTTAGAGAAATTAAAAATAAATGGCCAAAAAAATTACCTAATGGAATAATACATGGTGATCTTTTTATAGATAATATATTTTTTAAAAAAAATAAGATCTCTGGAATTATAGATTTTTATTTTGCTGCAAATGATTATTTTATGTATGAAATAGCAATATGTATCAACGCTCTATGTTTTGATAAGAAAAAATCACAATTTAAATTAAATAAAAAAAAGGTTAAAAATTTAATTAGAGGATATGAGAGTAATAAAAAGATCTCTGGAATTGAGAAAAAATCATTGAATATTTTATGCCGAGCTGCTGCGATGAGATATTTTTTAACAAGACTTTACGACTATACAAATACTCCAAAAACTGCATTGATAAAAATTAAGGATCCAAGAGAATATTATCAAAAACTGATAATTCACAATAATTTAAAAAGCTACAAGGATTATTTAAGTTAATGATTAAAATTTATACCGATGGTTCATGTCTTGGTAATCCAGGTAAAGGGGGTTGGGCAGCAATAATATTTAATGACGGGGAAAAAACTGAAATACAAGGAAGTAAAAAAGATACGACAAATAATCAGATGGAATTATTAGCACCTATAGAGGCACTTAAAAAAATTCCAAAAGGAAGTAAAGTTCAAATTTTTACAGATTCTAAATATGTTAAGTCTGGAATAACAGAATGGATACACAATTGGAAAAAAAATGGATGGAAAACTGCAAACAAAAAAGAAGTAAGCAACAAAGCACTTTGGACAGAATTAGATCTTCTAAATAATGAGTTTGAAATAAGTTGGAACTGGGTAAAAGCCCATTCAACTGATGAATTGAATAATGAAGTAGATTTACTTGCTAGAGATGCTGCCAACTTGTAATTGGGCACCTAACAACAGAACTGCCCTACCTAGATTAAATTATTTAATAAGTTTTCTGCTGAAGTTAAACCACATTCTTTAGTTTCTTTTTCAACATAGATATTAACAACTGTAAAATTTTCAATCACCATTAAATAACGATTTGATCTAATTCCCATTCCTTTTGAATTACGATCAACTTCCGCGCCAATTGCTTTCGTAAATAACAAATACGGATCAGATAACATTTTAATTTTATCTCCAGTATTATTAACCTCCCCCCAGCCATTCATCACATAAGGATCATTTACTGATAAACAAAATATATTTTGTATTCCTTTTGCTTTGATTTTATCTGCATTTGTTACAAAACCTGGTAAGTGAAGTTTGGAGCAAGTTGACGTAAATGCCCCAGGTAAACCAAATAAAACAACTTTACCATCACCAATAGTTTCCCTTAATTTGTTTTTTTGAGGCTCTCCATCAACAAGTTGAAAAATCTCTGTATCTGGAAGTTGATCTTTTATTTTAATTTTCATATCGAATTCATTACATATTTTTTAACTTTTTCAATATCATTTGAAAGAAGTTCAAATTTTTCTTTTCTGTCATTAACATATTTAAGACTTTCTGGTAAATTTTCAGTTTTTGATATTGCATCTTCTATTGCTTTTGGAAATTTACATGGGTGAGCAGTTGATAATACAACACAATTTTTTTCCAATCCTAATTTTCTTACAGCACCAATACCTACTGCAGTATGCGGATCCACTACCATCTGATGTTCATCATTGATAGTTTTTATCATCTCAACAGTTTCTTTTTCATCAAGCATTTCAGATATAAAATTCTTTTTAATTTTATCTAAGTCGTTTTTATCAATTTTATAAGTGTTATTTTTTATTTCTCCCATTACATCTTTTGTAACTTCTGAGTTACAATCTTTGACGTCGTATAAAAGCCTCTCAAAATTACTTGCTATTTGTATATCCATACTTGGAGTATTTGTTTCCTCTACTTTCTTTTGACTATAATCACCACCAGATATAGCTCTGTGCAGTATGTCATTTTTATTAGTAGCTACGATTAGTTTATTAATTGGAAGACCTAGTTTTTTGGCTAAATAACCAGCGTAAATATCACCAAAGTTTCCTGTTGGAACAGAAAAAGATAGTGGTTGGCCGTTTCCAATTTTAAAGTAAGCATAAAAATAATACACCGATTGAGCAACTATTCTTGCCCAATTAATTGAATTTACACCCGACATATTAATTGCTTTAGAAAATTTTTCGTCATTAAACATTGCTTTTACTAAATTTTGGCAATCGTCAAAATTACCCTCCACCGCAATGTTAAATACATTACTCTCCTCATGTATTGTCATTAGCCTTCTTTGCACTGGTGAAATTTTATTATTGGGATGTAAGACAAAAACATTTAAATTATTTTTTCCCTTTAAAGCGTCTATAGCAGCTGCACCCGTATCACCTGAAGTTGCAACAATTATATTAATTTTTTTTTGATCACGGCCTAAATGATATTGATAAAAATTACCTATTAGTTGCATTGCAATATCTTTAAATGCAAGTGTAGGTCCATGAAATAATTCTAATACTTTTAAATTTCCTAGATCTGATATTTTAACAACATCGTCGGATCTGAAATTTGAATATGATTTTGAAATCAAAGAGATTAGATCATTTTTAGACATGAAATCTCCTATAAATGGATAAATTATTTCAGCAGCCAAATTATTGTAACTCAGGTTTTTTAGATTATCTAATTGTTCCTCTTTAAAGGGTTTAATTGATTTAGGAACAAATAATCCCCCATCATCTGCCAAACCTTTGAGGAAAACATCTTTAAAAGTAAAGTTTTTCTGATTATTTCTCGTACTGATATAATTCATTTAATAATTCTTTTTTCTAAAATATAGATATAGCAAAAGAATTGAAATCGCTAATGAAAACCATGTCATTGCATATTTTTTATGATTGTTAGAAATATTAGTGGTAATTTTTTTTGGTCTAGGAAACTGATAATTTCCATCTAAATATATTATGTACTTAGAAAATTCTTTACCAGTAAATTTAGAGATATCTTCTCTATTCAAACTAAACCAGTAATTTTCTTTTATATCATTATCTGGTTTAAATATATTTTTTCTTCCCTGTGTTTTAAGAATACCTTCTATATTATTTTGATCCAATATATTTATTTCAGGTGTATCTTTTTTTTCAAATGGTATCCATCCTCTATTAAGTAAATAATTTTCACCATCTATAAGAATTGGATTTAAAACTTCAAACCCAGGTGTTCCAGAGTCATTTAAATTATATAAGTAAATTTGTTTCTCAAAATCAACGCGACCTGACGTTTTGATTTTGAGAAAATTTTGTTGATTAGATTGTGAAAGTTGAACTGGTGGATTTTTTAACGAATTTTCAATTTCTAATATGAGATTGTTCTTCCAATTCAAACGAATTATCTGCCAAGTGCCTAAAGCAATAAAAACAAATATAAAAAATATGATAAAAACTGAAAATAAAAACTTATGTCTCAAAGTGCAAAATTAACTTCCCCAAATATAGATCGCAGCAAATAAGAATAGCCAAACTACGTCAACAAAGTGCCAGTACCAAGCTGCTGCCTCAAAACCAAAGTGATGATCTTTGTTAAAATGACCTAACTTTCCTCTCCACAAACAAACGGCCAAGAAAATTGTACCCACGATCACGTGAAAACCATGAAATCCTGTTGCCATGTAAAATACCGAACCATATATGTGATCTGAAAATGCAAATGTTGCATGATGATATTCGTAAGCTTGTAAAGCAGTAAAACAAACTCCTAATATAACTGTTAGAACTAATCCTTGAATAAATCCTTTTCTATCATCCTCTAAGAGAGCATGATGAGACCAAGTCACAGTAGTTCCAGACAACAAAAGAACCAATGTATTTATTAATGGTATATCCCAAGGATCAAAAGTTTCTATATCTTTTGGTGGCCATACATTTCCAACAAAGTCATTTGGGAAAAGACTCACATCAAAGTATGCCCAAAACCAAGCAACAAAAAACATTACCTCAGAGGCAATGAACAAAGTCATTCCGTAGCGATGATGTATTTGAACCACAGGTGTATGATGTCCTTGATGCTCAGCTTCAATAACAACATCTCTAAACCACATGTATGCTCCATAAATTAATAAAGCAAATCCAAGGTACATTCCCCATGAAACTTCATAATGCATGTAGTAAACAGCGCCAACAGCTAAAATTAAACATGAAAATGAAACGTAGATAGGCCAGGGACTTGGATCTACTAAATGATAATCGTGTTTTTTTTCAGCTGACATTTTTTTGGATTATGATTGTTTATAGTAATCTGTCGAGAAAAAAGTATACGACATAGTTACATCCTGTAAATTTTTTACTGTTGCATCATTGACCATTTCCGGATCTAAATAAAAAGTCATCACGTAGGTAGCAGTTTCACCAGCTTTAAGCTCTTGTTTTTCAAAGCAAAAACAACCAAGTTTACTATAATATTTTCCAAAGCTTGAGGGTGAAACATTAAAATTTGCTACACCTGCAGTTGGTTCATTGCTATTATTAGTTACTTCAAACTCAATTTTGTTTACTTGACCTACTTTAACATCCATCACATTCGATTTCGCTTTAAAATCCCATGGTAAATTATTAACATTGGTATCAAATCTTACACTAACGACTTTATCTAAAACAATTTTCGGAGCTTTGTCTGCTACTTGAGTAGTTCCTCCAAAACCAGTAACTCTACAAAAAATCTCATAAAGAGGGACTGAGGCATACGATAAACCTAACATCAAAACAAAAATTCCAGCTAAAACTAATGGTGTTAATTTCTTTTTTTCTATCATATCGACCTATCAAATACCCCTGTGTTATATAAAGTAAAAAAGAAAAGAAAAATCATGAACGCAATAATAGCTAATGCCGTAATAATATTTTTTCTTTTTGTTTTTTTATCTGGTGTAATCATATTATTTTATCAATCAAAAATAGAACAAAAACTAAGAATAAATACAATATTGAATATCCAAAAATAGCTTTTGCTTTCTTAGAGTTAAATCTATTTTTTTTATAATCCAACAATTCATAACATAAAAAATTGTAATAGAAAGTTAATAGCAGTGATGGAATTAAAAATGTTAAACCAACAAAGTTAATTAAATATGGAAAAATAATTACTGGTATCATCAATAAAGAATAAATGAATATATTAATTTTGGTACTTTCTATACCATTGGTTAGTGGCAACATCGGTATTTTGGCTTTCTTGTAATCATCGGACTTGTATAAACTAAGTGCCCAAAAATGAGAGGGTGTCCAAAAAAATATAATCAAGAAAAATGTTAATGGTTCAAGTGATATGGAGCCTGTAGCAATAGTCCATCCTATAACCGGTGGAAAAGCACCAGCTGCCCCACCAATAACAATATTTTGTGGAGTTCTTCTTTTTAACCAGATTGTGTAAACAAATACATAAAACAATATTGTTAATAATAATATTGCTGCAGAAACTCTGTTTGTAAAATAATCTAAAGCTACAACTGAAACTATTGATAATGTAACACCAAATATCAAAGCTTGATTTCTATTGACTTTCCCTGTTGGGATTGGTCTTAAACAGGTTCTAGTCATCAAAGCATCAAGATCAGATTCATACCACATATTTAAAGCACCAGCTGCTCCTGCACCTAATGAAACGAGAAGAATTCCAATAATTGCATCTTTAGTTGAAATAATGTTAGGTGCTGTTAATAAACCTACGGCACAGGTAAAAATTACCAATGACATAACTCTGGGCTTCATCAACTTAAATAATTCTGAAAGATTAAATAAATCTTCTTGGCTTAAACTTCTTTTTTTTAGCCTTGAATTATCCATCGGTTCTTAAAGCTCTTATTTTATTAGCCGTGTGATTTTTGTGTACCCTGACCATCTTCAAACTTTGGCAATTCTTCAAAAGTATGGAAATTTGGTGGGGACGGAACAGTCCACTCTAACGTTGTTGCACCCTCGCCCCATGGATTTTGTGCAGCTGCTTTCTTTTTTGCAAATGCATAAATCAGATTCATAAAAAATACTGCAAGTCCAGCTACTGCTACGTAAGACCCTATTGAAGATATATAATTCCATCCCGCAAACGCATCAGGATAATCAGCATATCTTCTAGGCATCCCAGCTAAACCCAAAAAGTGTTGAGGGAAGAAAATCAAATTAACTCCAATAAATGTTAACCAGAAATGTAATTGACCCATCCACTCAGAATACTCATAACCACTCATTTTTGAGAACCAATAATAAAAGCCTGCAAAAATTGCAAAAACAGCTCCTAAGGAAAGCACATAGTGAAAATGAGCAACAACATAATAAGTGTCATGCATCGCGGTATCAACACCTGCGTTAGCTAAAACTACTCCAGTTACTCCACCGACTGTGAACATAAAAATAAATCCTAATGCCCATACCATTGGTGTTTTAAAAGATATTGAACCACCCCACATTGTTGCGATCCATGAGAAAATTTTTATTCCTGTTGGAACAGCAATAATCATTGTTGCGGCTAAAAAATATGCTTTTGTATCTGTGCTTAATCCAACTGTGTACATATGGTGAGCCCATACAACAAAACCAACAATTCCAATTGCCACCATCGCATAAGCCATTCCTAAATAACCAAAAACAGGTTTTCTTGAAAACGTAGAAACTATATGACTAATCATTCCAAATCCTGGAAGGATTAAAATGTAAACTTCTGGATGACCAAAAAACCAAAACAAGTGTTGGAATAAAACTGGATCACCTCCTGTTTGGGCCTCAAAGAAGGCAGTACCAAAATTTCTATCTGTTAATAACATTGTTATCGCTCCAGCTAATACTGGTAAAGATAATAATAACAAAAATGCAGTTACTAATATAGACCATGCAAACAAAGGCATTTTATGTAATGTCATGCCTGGAGTTCTCATATTTAGAATAGTAGTAATAAAATTGACTGCTCCTAAAATTGATGAGGCGCCCGCTAGGTGCAAACTCAAGATAGCTAAATCCATCGCTGGTCCAGGTTGTCCAGCTTTTGAGGATAGCGGAGGATAAATTGTCCAACCGCCCCCAACACCAGTTTGTCCTGGAGGTCCGTCTGCAAAAATTGATAAAATTAATAAAGTTAGAGAAACAGGTAATAGCCAAAAAGAAATATTGTTCATTCTTGGAAATGCCATGTCAGGAGCTCCGATCATAATTGGCACAAACCAATTACCAAAGCCACCAATCATTGCTGGCATTACCATGAAAAAAATCATTATTAAACCATGTCCAGTAACTAACACATTATATAAGTGATAATTACCACCTAAAATACCATCACCAGGATGCATTAATTCCATTCTCATTAAAACAGAAAAAGCAGTTCCTATAACTCCTGCAACAATTGCAAAAATTAAATACATTGTCCCAATATCTTTATGGTTAGTAGAATACGCCCAACGTTTCCAACCAGTTGGAGTATGGTGATCGTTTGATGCTGTTTGTGTGTACATAATTTATTTACTCGCTAATTTAAGTTTATCATTTTCAATTTCTTCTTTTGCAAATTTCACGCGCGCCTCAGATAACCATTCTTGATATTCATCTTCACTAACTACTTTTACTGCAATCGGCATAAACGCATGTTTTATACCACAAAGTTCTGAACATTGACCATAATAAGTACCAACTTTTTCAGCCTTAAACCACGTTTCATTAATTCTTCCAGGTACCGCATCCCTTTTTACTCCAAACGAAGGTAGGGCCCATGCATGTAAAACATCATTTGCTGTGATTAAAACTTTTACTACTTTGCCAACGGGTACAACAACTTCATTATCAACAGCTAACAATCTTGGTTGATTTGCTTTTAAATCTTTTTCCTCAATCATGTAAGAATCAAATTCTAAATTTTCATCTGGATATTCATAACCCCAATACCATTGATAGCCTATTGCTTTGATTGTTAAATCTGCTTTCGGAATAGTGTCTTGCTTATATAAAATTTTAAATGATGGAACCGCCATAACAATTAAAATTAAGCAAGGAATTAAAGTCCATAAAACCTCGACAGTTACATTGTGAGTTCTCTTAGATGGATTTGGATTTGCTGAAGCTCTAAATCTTACGCAAGCATAAAGCATTAAAAATAATACAAAAACACTTATCGCTATTATTATCGGTAATAATAAATTATCGTGAAAAGCTACAATATCTTTCATCGACTCTGATGCCGCTTTTTGAAAACCTAGTTGCCAATCAACGGGTTGGTTTGCAAAAGCATTTTGAGAGATAAAAATACTAGAAAATATAAATAAAAATTTTTTCATTTTTACTAGCTATATAAAGCCCTTTTATAAAAATTACACTTTAGTTTTCGCGACAATTTATCAATTAATCACATAATTTATTATCGAAATTGCAGATATCACTGCTGTTTCTGATCTTAAAATATTGTCATTAATTTTTAGTGCTTGTACTCCCTTAAAAGAGAGAATCTCCTGCCTTTCGTGTTCTGAAAAATCTCCTTCAGGACCTATGATTATACAAATTGGTTTATCTAAAAACTTTGTTTTTTCAATTCTTTTATTATCTGAATTTAAATCCGTGAAAATTAAATTCATTGAATTAGAATTTAAAAAACTTTTTAAATTTTGCGCTTGATCAATGGATGGGACACTAATCCGATTTGATTGTTCACATGCTTCTATAACTATTTTTTCTAACCGGTCTTTATTAATCTTTCTCACAATCGTTCTATCAAAAATTATTGGTAAAAATTTTGAAACACCTAATTCAGTTGCTTTTTGAATCATAAAGTTTTGGTAATTTGATTTAATAGGAGAAAAAGCTAACCATAATTCTTGAACATTTTCTTTTTGTCTTAATTGTTTAGTTAATTTAAATTCAACAAAATTTTTTGTAATATTCAAAATTTTCGCTTCCCATTCACCAGTTTTATTAAATAAAGAAAAAATATCATTTTTTTTTAGTCTCATTACCTTGGTTAAATAATGAGATTGAGATTTATCTAACTTATCAATCATATTTTTTGATAATGTATTTGGAAAAAATAATCTTATATTACTCATATATGTTAAATTAATTTATGAAAAATATTAAAGCAATAATTTTTGATGCGTATGGAACATTGTTTGATGTCAACTCAGCTGCTGAAAAATGCAAAGATAAAATTGGAGATAAATGGGAGAGATTTGCAAATTTTTGGAGAACTACTCAATTAGAATACACTTGGCTTAGAAGTTTAATGGATAGACATAAAGATTTTTGGCAAGTTACAGAAGATAGTTTAGATAAATCAATGAAAGCTTTCGACATTGATCCTTCAATGAGAAATGAACTATTAAATTTATATAAAGTATTATCACCTTTTAAAGAAGTTCCCGAAACCTTGAAAACTCTTAAAGAAAAAAAATTTAAATTAGCTATTTTGTCAAATGGTACTCCATCACTACTGGATGAATTAGTAAAAAGTAATCATTTGGATAATTTATTTGATGATATATTTTCTATTGAACAAGTCAGCGTATATAAACCAAGTTCTAGAGTTTACGATTTGCCCATTAAAAAATATAATATAAGTAAAAGTGAAGTTGCATTTTTAAGTGCTAATACTTGGGATGTTTCTGGTGGTGGAAATTATGGTTATCAATCTATTTGGGTAAATCGAAATAATAACATTTTTGATAACTTAGATTTTAAACCAAAATATCAAATTACAGACCTCAAAAAATTAACTCAATTAGTTTAATACTTGAAGAATTAAGACCTCAGGTGACAAAATATTTTTTTTTTGTACTTGCAAACAAGGATCTTATCCGCCATTGTATTTAGTAGGATTAATTCAACATGATTAAAGTACTAGATTTATTTGGAAGAGTTTTGATATCTGCATTGTTTTTTTTAAATGGAATTTTTAAAATAAATAATTACGAGGGAACTATAGGTTGGATAGAAAGTTTTGGTTTGCCTGGTATTTTAATTATACCCGCAATTGCTCTTGAAATAATTGGACCCATTCTTATTGTAATTGGCTATAAAACTAAAATTGCTGCTGCAGCATTAAGTTTATTTTGTTTTGCAACAGCTATAATTTTTCACAATGATTTTGCTGATCAGGTACAGCTTAATGCATTTCTTAAAAACATTGCTTTAGCTGGTGGTTTTTTATTCTTGGTAGTTAATGGTGCTAAAGGTTATTGTTTAGATAAAAAGTGATCTTGAAATTAACAATTAATTCGTTAAATAAAGCGGATGAAAAATATTGAAGTAAAACAAATCATCGATCCAATCCCGGCTTCAGATGGAGCTGGAGTAAAATTAAAAAGAAGCATTGGAGTTGAGCCCAATTACTTTGATCCTTTTTTAATGTTAGATGAATTTGGCTCTGAAAATAGTGATGATTATGTAGCTGGTTTTCCACCGCACCCCCACCGAGGAATTGAAACTGTCACTTACATGCTTGCTGGTGATTTTGAACACAAGGATAGTACGGGTGGTGAAGGTAAAATGACTGCTGGTGATGTTCAGTGGATGAAAACTGGAAGTGGTATTATCCACTCAGAAATGCCTGCGATGAAAGAGGGGAAACTTCATGGATTTCAATTGTGGATCAATATGCCTGCAAAATTAAAAATGAGTAAACCTGAGTATATTTATATTGATGCAGATAAAATGAGCGTACATGAAGATAACGAAAAAAAAGTAAAAGTTATAGCTGGTAAATTTGAAAAAGCAGAGGGTCCAGTAAAGGGTCACAATGTTGAGCCAGTTTATTTTGATGTCGAGTTAAATAGAAATAAGGATTTTAGCTATCATCTCCCATCTACACACAATAGTTTTATTTATTTAATAGATGGCGAAATAGAAATAGGCGAGCAAAAACATGATAGTGTCAAAAATAGTACTTTAATATTACTTACAAGAGGCGAAAATTTGCAAGTAAAGGCAAAATCAAAAGCAAAATTTTTAGTTATTTCTGGAAAACCTATTAATGAGGAAATTGCAAGAGGTGGTCCTTTTGTAATGAATACTAAAGCAGAAATATTACAAGCTGTTCAAGATTATCATAACGGAACGTTTGTAAAGTAAAAATGAAATCGATACAAATAGAAAAATTTGGTGGACCAGAGGCTTTGGTTATTAAAGATGTGGACATTGCAAAACCAGGTCCAAAAGAAGTCTTAATTAAAAACAAGTCAATAGGTCTTAATTTTATTGATGTGTATCACAGGACAGGTCTCTACCCTATTCCATTACCCAGTGGTATTGGTCTTGAAGCAAGTGGTGTAATTGAGGAAATAGGATCTGAAGTAAAATTATTTAAAGTTGGTGATCGAGTTACTCATGCATCAATGCCAATTGGAGCGTATTCAGAAAAACAAATTATGCCCGAGGAAAAATTGATTTCTGTTCCAGATGGTATTTCTGATGAGGTGGCATCTTGTATAACTCTTAAGGGTATTACCGCAGAATATCTATTGCACAGAGCTTACCCATTAAAAAAGGGTGATAAAGTGCTTTATCATGCTGCAGCTGGAGCTCTTGGTCAAATCTTATGTCCTTGGGCTAACTCTTTAGGTGCGGAAGTAATCGGAACAGTTGGTTCAAAAGCTAAGGAGGAAATTGCTAAAAAAAATGGCTGTCACCATGTAATTAATTATTCTGAAAAAAATTTCTCAGAAGAAGTTGAAAAAATTGTAGGAAAAAATGGTATTGATGTTGTTTATGATGGTGTTGGAATAAAAACATTTAAAGGTTCAATTGAAACATTAAAAATAAGAGGAATGATGGTAGCATTTGGAAATGCATCTGGATACGTTGATACTATTGATGTAAAAAAAGATATTAATGCTAAAGGGTTATTTTTTACTCGACCATCCATTGCACATTATACGATCAAAAGAGAAGAGTTAGTTGAGTCAGCAAAAAAAGTTTTTGACGCCATTTTATCTAATAAGTTTAAAGTAGAAATTTCAAAAAAATATTCTTTGAAAGATGCTGCTCAAGCTCACAAGGATTTAGAGGCTAGATTATTAACCGGTCCAGCGGTAATTATTCCTTAAATTGAATATCCATATCGGACAGGTGAAGTCGAAGCGCTTTAGTTGAGATCTGAATTTCAATAATAAAAAATATGATTGAGATCATCATCGATAAACAACAAGATCCAAAAATTATTCTTGCAATGAAAAGTTCTTGTAAATAAAGACCGAAAACAGTTAGCATATTAAACAAAAATCCAAAAGCAGCAAATAAAATACTTAATTTCAAAACACCAATTCTTTTCTCTAAATTTATCAATTGGTCTTTCCATTCAGGTGGGGTGTGTTTTTCAAATACGTACTCATCATGTATTTTTCTTATTAAAGAACTCAAAGTATGAAACCTATTAGAATATACTCCCATTATCAGTGGGATTGCTGGAAACATTAATGCAGTAACAGTGTAATCTATATTCATACGAATCAATTTGATTATCAATCTTGGCTTTGTTATTTACAAGTAAAATTTTATGAACCAACTAAACTTATTTATTGAACTGACAAGGTTAAAAAAACCGATTGGATATCTGCTATTATTTTGGCCATGTGCTTGGGGGTTAACCCTGATTTATGATTTTACCGGTAGTTTGAATCTTTATTTTTATTATCTTGTGCTTTTTTTTCTTGGTTCAGTTTTGATGAGATCTGCCGGATGTATAGTTAATGATATATTAGACAGAAAATTTGATAAAAAAGTTAAAAGAACTAAAAATAGACCAATCGCTTCTGGAAAAATTAAAGTTCAAACTGGATTTTTATATGCCTTTATTCTCTGCTTACTCGCTTTTTTAGTTCTAATAAATTTCAACTATTTTACAATTGTAATTGCTTTAGCTTCTATGCCATTAGCTTTCACATATCCTTTGATGAAACGATTTACATATTGGCCTCAGCTTTTCCTGGGTATTACATTTAATTATGGATTAATACTTGGTTGGACGTCAATCTCAGAACAAATAGGTATAGTACCAATCATTTTTTATTTTGGAGCCATATTTTGGACACTAGGCTACGACACAATATACGGATTCCAAGATATTAAAGATGATGAAATCATAGGAGTAAAATCGACTTCAATAAAATTCAAAGGAACGGCTAAAATTTTTTTAATATTATGTTATTCATCTCTAATATCATCGCTTGTAATTGGGGGATTAATGATGAATTTTAATTCAATATATTTTCTATCAATTACAATCCCAATCATACATTTATTTTTTTATCAAATAAACAATTTTGATTACAAAAATCCTGAAACTTGTTTAAAAATTTTTAAAAGTAATAATTATTTAGGGATAATTATATTTTTAAATATCTTGGTAGGAAGGTTTTTTTAATGAATAAGACAAAAATTCTTAAAAGACTCTATAAAGATTATACAAAAAAATATCTCAAACAAATTTTTTTAGCTATATTTTTTTCATTACTAGTAGCTGGAAGTACTTCTGCAATTGCTTGGCTTTTGGACCCAGCAATAGAGAAAATTTTTATTCAAAAAGATCAATCATTATTAATATTAATACCTTTGCTAATTATTCTAGCATTTACAACAAAAGGTGTATCACTCTATTTAGCGAAGGTGATGATGATAAATGTTGCTGAAGAAATAAAAAAAAAACTACAAATAGATATGTTGGGTACTTTAATAAATGCCGATACCCAATCTATAGACGAAAAACATTCAGGAAAATTTATCTCTAATTTAACTTATGATGTTCTTCACATAACAAATTTATTAAGCAATGGAATACTTAATCTGTTCAAAGATAGTTTAACTTTAATAGGTTTGCTCACTGTTATGTTTTTACAAAATTGGAAACTTTCATTAATTGCCATAATTTTGATACCCATTGCCAGTACGGCTGCAAGATCACTTGGTAAAAGAATGGGTAAAGTTACAACTCAAGCTCAAGAGAAATCGGGCTTCTTGACCAGATATTTAGTTGAACTTTTTAAAAATCACAAATTAACTAAAATCTTCCAAAAAGAAAAATATGAAACCAACAGAGCAAATGATTACTTAGATCAGCTTAAAGAAAAAAATAAAAAGATTGGAATTGTAATTGTGAGAATATCACCAATTATGGAAATTCTTACTGGATTTATGATTGCCATTTTAATCTTTTATTCTGGAAAATTAATTGCCAGTAATGAGCTTAGTGTAAACAATTTTTTTTCATTTCTAGCAGCAATGATGCTAGCATATCAACCAGTAAGATCCCTTTCGACATTAAATATCATAGTCAATCAAGGTCTATCTGCTGCTGGTAGAATTTTACCAGTTGTTGATACAAAAAACTTAATTAAAAATAATGAGAATGCTAAAGAAATTCACATTAAAAATGCAAACATCAAATTTAAAAATGTATTGTTTAGTTATAAAAATTCTGACGGCGATGTTTTAAAAGAAATCAATTTAGATTTTGAGGGAGGGAAAATGACTTCACTAGTTGGTCATAGTGGTTCGGGTAAATCTACTATTTTAAATCTAATTCCTAGGTTTTACGATTGTAAATCTGGTGATATCTCAATAGATAATCAATCAATCTATGATGTAACTTTACACTCATTGAGAAAGAATATTTCTTTAGTTAGTCAAGAAACAACTCTTTTTGATGATACAATTAAAAACAATATTAAATATGCTAATTTAGATGCAAGCGATGAAGAAATTTTTGAAGCAGCTAAACTTTCACATTGTGAGGAGTTTATAAAAAATTTACCTGAAAAATATGAGACATTAATTGGTGAAGATGGCGTAAGATTATCAGGAGGAGAAAAACAAAGAATTTCAATAGCGAGAGCAATGCTAAAAAAAAGCTCAATTATTCTTTTGGATGAAGCAACTTCCTCTTTAGACTCAGAGACTGAAACAAAAATACAAGATGCTTTAAAAATCTTAACAAAAGATAAAACCACAATTGTTATTGCTCACAGACTTTCAACTATTTTAAACTCAAATAAAATATTTGTCATAGACTCTGGAAAAATAATTGATTATGGAAAACATGAAGACTTATTAATTAATTCAAAAATTTATAAAAACTTTCATGATAAACAATTTCAGAGGTAATGATTTTTTTTATTTATCAATTTTTACTCTCTATAATTCTTTGCTTCTCTCCCATAATTATCATTATAAGAATTTTTAAAAATAAAGAAGATAGATTAAGATTTAAAGAAAAATTTTGTTTTTTTTCTAAAAAAAGAGGAAATGGGAAACTAATTTGGTTTCATGGATCTAGTGTAGGTGAGATATTGAGTGTTATTCCAGTAATAAAAAAATATGATAGCGATAAATCAATAGGTAAAATATTAATAACATCTAGCACATTGAGTTCATCAAAAATATTAGAAAAAATTAAATTCAAAAAAACTGTTCATCAATTTTATCCGATAGACCATGTATTTTTCTCAAAAAAATTTTTGAATCACTGGAAACCAGATGTGGCAATTTTTTTAGAGTCTGAAATCTGGCCAAGTATGTTCAAATTCATTAAAAATAAGAATATTCCTTTAATCTTACTTAATGCTAGAATTACTAAAAAATCTTTTGATCGTTGGAATAAAATAAAAAAATTTTCTAATTCTATTTTTGGTTTAGTAGACAAAGCATATTCACAAAATTTAGAGACAAATTATTATCTAAAAAAATTGAAAGTTAAAAATATAAAGTCTACTGGGAATTTAAAATTTATTGAACATGATAGTTTTGAAACTAGTCAAGCGGATAAAAAATTATTCTCACAATTTAGAAAATACAAAACTTTTGTGGCAGCAAGTACTCATAATACAGAGGAATTATTTGCAGCCAAAACGCACATTTTATTAAAAAAAAAAGTAAAAAATATGATTACAATTATAATACCTAGACACATTAATCGAGTTAACCAGATTATTTCACAAATTGATGAACTTGGGTTAAATGTTATTTCTCGTAAATCAAATAAAAAAAAATTAGAGAATATTGACATTTACATTGTTGACACTTTCGGAGAGTCTAAGAAATTTTACAAATTTGCTACAACTGTCTTTTTAGGTGGCTCAATTATCAAAAGGGGTGGTCAAAATCCACTAGAACCTGCTCGATTCGGTGCAAAAATATTACACGGACCCAACATTGATAACTTTAAAGATGTTTACAAATATTTAAATCAATTAAAAATATCATCTTCAATCAATTCTCCTCAACAATGTGCTAATTCAATAATTTTTAAAAAAAACATGAAAAAAGTAAAAAAAATGAAATATCTTGGTACAACAATACTTAAAAAAACCCTAAATGAGTTAGATAAATCAATTCATAATGAAATTTAAAAAACCCAAATTTTGGGATTACAATAAACCAAACATTCTTTCTTATTTATTTTTCCCTGTATCATTATTACTCACAATCCTTAAAACTTTCAAAAACTTAACGACAAAAAAAAATAAATATTCAAAAATTAAAACTATTTGTGTGGGGAACATTTATCTAGGGGGTACAGGCAAAACCTCTTTAACCTTGAAAATTAATGAAATTTTAAAAGATAAAATAAAAACTTGTTTTATTAAAAAATATTATTCAGACCAAATTGATGAACAAAAAATATTATCAAATCATGGAAAATTATTTAAATTCAAAGATAGATCTTCCTCAATTAAACAAGCAATTGAGGAAAATTTTGAACTTGCAATTT
Source organism: uncultured Pelagibacteraceae bacterium (assembly GCA_902528545.1). GTDB lineage: Bacteria > Pseudomonadota > Alphaproteobacteria > Pelagibacterales > Pelagibacteraceae > Pelagibacter. The sequence goes on from CABZTB010000001.1 coordinate 179,919, forward strand.
TTGATGATGGTTTGCAAGATCCATCAATTGATTATGATTATAATATTGTTTGCTTTAATATAGATAATTGGATTGGTAATAGTTTTACTATTCCAGCTGGACCACTCAGAGAAAATATTAAAAACTTAAAAAAATATAAGAATGTTTTTTTAAATGGAAATAATGAAAATATTGATAATATTACAGAGTATATTCATAATATAAATCCTAATATAAATATTTATCAAGGAGAATATATTCCACTGAATATCAATGAGTTTGATAAAAATGAAAAATATTTAGTTTTTTCAGGTATAGGAAATCATAAGACTTTTATATCAATGTTAAGAAAAAATAACATAAACATTGTAAAAGAAATTGAATTTCCTGATCATTACAGATACTTACAAAAAGAGGTTGACGATATCATTTCAATGTCTGAAAAATTAAATTGCAAAGTAATGACTACCGAAAAAGATTATATGAGACTAAACAATAACGATAAAATTTTTTATATTAAATCAGAATTAAAAATTCTAAACCAAGAAACTTTTATTAATGATATTTCAAAGGTTTATGAAAAAAATTAAATACTTAATACAATTTATCATAATTTGTATTTTTTACATTATCTTTAAAATTATTGGAGTAAAACTATCATCTTATCTAAGCGGTAAGTTATTTGAAATTATTGGTCCAATATTTAGATCAAAAGAAATAATCAATAATAATATCAAAAAAGCTTTCCCAGATTATAGTTCTAAAGAATTTAATAGAATCAAATCTTCAATGTGGAATAATTATGGGAGAGTTTTTGCAGAATACCTTTATATGAAAAATTTTAGAAACGGTAATCTTAGTAAAAATATTTCTGTAGAAGGTGAAGACATACTTTTAAATATTAAAGATCAAAATCAAAAAGTCGTATTTATATCAGGGCATTTTAGTAACTTCGAGCTTATGGCAATGCAGATAGACAGGATAGGTATTAAAATTGGAGCAATCTATAGACCACTAAACAATATTTTTTTAAATAAATTCATGGAGCGAATAAGAAAAAAATATATCTGTAACAATCAAATTAAGAAAGGAATCGGTGGACTAAAAGAATTAATAAAACTTAATAACCAAGGTTTTTCAACGGCACTTATGATAGATCAGAGAGTTTCTCAAGGTATTAAATCAAATTTTTTTAATGAGAAAGCGTTTACTACTACAATTCCAGCACAATTGATAAAAAAATTTAATATGCCTGTTGTACCTATCTTTATAGAAAGATATGAGGGTATTAAATTTAAAATGAAAGTTCATAAACCAATTCACTTCTCAAACGAAGATACTATTGAAAATATTACAAACGAATTAAATAAGATTCTTGAGAAAATGATACTTGCTAATCCTTATAACTGGATATGGTCCCATAATCGTTGGAAATAATGCTATTTATTGTCTAATTCCTCTTTTTTTTTAGAAGCCTCAACATATGAATAATACGGTTCTTGAAGTTCAACGTTCCAGTAAGTCAAATTTTCAAGACTGATTGCTTTGCCCGAAACTGCACAAATTACATGGTCACCTTTTTCAATCACTTGAAAATTATTTGGTAAATATTTTACTTTTGCTAATTTTTTATTCATTTATAGTTTATATGTTTATACATGATTGTAGGGATTATAGGAAGCGGGGGAAGAGAGCATGCCATTTGTCATGCATTAAATAATTCAAAAAAAATCGATAAAATTTATTGTTTTCCTGGTAATGCTGGTACAGATGCAATAGCTGAGAACATTAACCTAGATATAAATAAATTTGAGGAATTGAAAAATTTCATTCTTTCAAAAAAAATAAAATTGGTTGTGATAGGACCAGAAAAACCTTTGGTTGATGGACTAACAGATTACTTGGAAAGTTTTGATATTAAAGTCTTTGGGCCTAGTAAAGTTGCCTCGCAATTAGAAGGTTCTAAAATATTTACAAAAAACATCTGTAAAAAATATAATATTCCAACTGCAAATTTCGGTGTATTTAATGAAATTGATAAAGCTAAAAATTTTTTAGATAAATCCAATTTTCCAATAGTCATTAAAGCAGATAATTTAGCTGCAGGGAAAGGTGTTTATATTTGTGAAAATAAAGAAGAGTCTTATCAGGCAGTTAAGGAAATATTTGATGGAAAGTTTGGTGCTGCTGAAAATGTTCTTATTGAAGAATTTTTAGAAGGTGAAGAAATGAGCTTTTTCATTTTAAGTGATGGTATTACTTACAAAAATTTTGGTACAGCTCAAGATCATAAAAGAGTTCAGGAAGGTGATAAAGGAAAAAATACTGGCGGTATGGGTGCTTATTCACCATCAAGATTAATAAATGAAGAGCTTGAAAAAAAGATTTTGAATAAGATAATTGATCCAACCTTAAGAGCACTTAAAGATTTAAAATCGTCATATAAGGGCTTTTTATATGCGGGGCTCATGATAAAAAATAATGAACCTTATTTAATTGAGTACAATGTTAGAATGGGTGATCCAGAGTGTCAGACTATTCTTCCTATGCTAAATACAGATTTTGGTGAAATTATTGACTCCTGCTGTCATGGAAGATTAAATGAAAGCAAAATTAATTGGAATGATAAAAAAAGTATATGTGTTGTCTTATGCTCAAAAGGTTATCCTGAAACATACCAAAAAAATGTTGAAATCAAAAATATCAATAAAATTAAATTAAACACTGATGATCACTTATTTCATGCTGGCACTATAAAAAGAGGTGATGTCACTTTAGCGGTGGGTGGACGGGTTTTAAATTTTGTTTCATTATCAGATAGTTTTGAAGAATCAAGAAATAGGATTCATTTACTTCTCAACAAACTAAATTGGTCAGATGGTTTTTTTAGAAAAGATATTGGTTATAAAGTAATTAAAAAATGAGAATAATTGGTGGAAAATTTAAAGGAAAAAAAATTTTACAACCAAAAGACAAAGAAACAAGACCCTTAAAGGACTTAGCAAAAGAATCTATTTTTAATATTATTAATCACTCAAATAAATTTAAGGTCAATATTGAAAATTCGATAGTTTTAGATCTATTTGCAGGTGTTGGCTCATTTGGTTTAGAGTGTCTCTCAAGAGGAGCTAAACATGTTACTTTTGTAGAAAATTATAATGGTGTTTTACCAATTTTAAAAAGTAATCTGAATAATTTAAATATGAGAGAAAAATATGAGATTATTGAGGACGACTTACTATCTAATTACTTTTTGAAAAAAATTCAGCTTAAATTCAATATCATATTCTTGGATCCTCCCTATAAAGAAAAAAGATTGTCAAATATTCTTGATAATATTTTTCAAGAAAAAATTCTCAATAAAGATGGGGTAATTATTGTGCATAGGCATAAAAAAGAAAATGATGAGTTTTCAAAAAAATTTAGAATTCTAGATGAGAAGAAATATGGAATATCAAAAATTATATTTGGTAATTTAAACTAAAATTTTCTTAGTCTCTTTTTTAATTAACTCAACAGCAGGTTGATTGTAAGGGTTTATTTTCAAAGCTTTTCCAATTAAAATAGTCTCCAACATAAAAAAGCAAAATAACTCACCTAAAGTTTTTTCGTCCCTTTTTTTTATTTCAAAGCTTCTAAAGGGTATATTTTTTTTTGTAAAAACATTTTCCGTAGCTTTTTTTTGAGCGTAAGTAATATTTTGAATATTTTTGTTTTTAAGAAAATTTTGTGAGGGCAAAATAAATTTATTATCTATTTTGGAGGTATTATTTTCATGAACATAAAAAAACGTATAAAAATTATTTTTAAAACCATCTAAATAAAGCTGCATAACGCTATGATTATCTCTGGGCATGTTAGATACAACTGGCAATAAACCTTTTCCCTTTTTACCCAAACTTTCAGCTACTAGTTGTTGATACCACGAAAAAAAATTTTGAGATTTTTCATCATAATTTATGATAATTGAATTAAATTTTCTTTTTTTAATTAAATTTATTGTAGATCCCACATTAGATATGAGCGCATTTAAATATTTTTGATTTTTAATTAAATTATTAAATTGCCTAAAACTTTTTGAATTAAGACCCATTAATTCTGCGGGCAACATTCCAACCTCTGATAAAACGGAGTATCGACCACCTATAAAATTATTGTGATGAACAATCTCTGATTTTAGTTTATGAGCTAATGAATTTAAATAATTTTTTTTATTTTCTGTGATAAAAATATTTTTATCACTTTTTTTGATAAGAATATTAGAATTAACTATTGTCTCTAAAGTATTGCCTGATTTAGAGATGATTAAATTTAAATATTTTTTATTTCCTGATTTTTTGTTGGAAGTTGATAAATTATCATAAAATAATACATTCTTTTTAATTTTATCTTTAAGAAAGCTATAAATAGTTTTCGTGCCCAATGATGAACCACCAATTCCAATTATACGGATATCGTTGAGTCTTTTAAAAATTCCTAAATTTTTGATCTTAAATTGGTCTTTATAATTTTTACTAAAAGATTGAAAGATTTGACTATTTTCTTGAATTAATTTTTTAAGATTTTTTTTTATTTTAGAATTTTGTTTACTACCCTTAAAATTTTTAAAAAAAATTCCTGATGTTATCATTAATTATTTTTAATTTTTTCTAAAATGGAATTTTCAAAATTTGTGTTTTGATTAGTGTTTTGATTATCTAAATCTGAGTCCTTGTTGTCAGTCAATAATGATTTGATATCTGTATTCTCTTCATTCTCAGTTGCTTGATTAGTTTGCTGCGGTAATGGCAATTCATTGAAGTCTGGGGGCATCACTAAAGGTGATTTCTTTTCAACCAAAAATTCATCTATACTATTTTTTTTCTGTGAACTAAAACCTTCTCTAATAGTTCCACATGAATTTAAAGCTAAAATTGAAATTATAATTGTTGTAAGTTTAAATATTTTTTTCATCAATTTTACTTTTTTGATTATCAATTATTTCAAAAATAATCAAAAATAATACTCCTAATGAAATAAATATATCCGATACATTAAAAATAAACCAATGAAAATTTCCGATATGAAAATCAATAAAGTCTGGCACAGCCTTAAAAAAAATTCGATCATATAAATTACCTAGGGCTCCGCCAAGTATCATTAAAAGTGAATATTTTTTAAGACCACCACTTTTTAAAGTCATAAAAAAAATAATTAAAATTACAGCTGCAATTAAAATTGTTAAAATATTATACATATGACTTTGATCAAATGATAATAAACCAAATGCTATTCCTTCATTATAAATTAAATTGATATTCAAAAATTTTGATACAAATAGTTCAGATGATAAATTTTTTTCATTTTCAGAAATCACATAAACTTTGGTAAATCTATCGAGACCAAAGATGCTCAGAATTATAAAAAAATTTATTACAAAATTTTTATTTAAGAAATTTGACATTTAGGGTGTCTTTCACATGGGTCTTCTCTGATCTTCCAGCAAACTGAGCATTTATTTCCAGAAGCTTTTTTTGTCACAACTAAAATATCTGACTGATTATCAAAATTAACTACAGCTTTCGAGACAATACATAATTCAGATAAATCCATATCTTCAACTATCTCCTTATATTTTTCGTTAAGTTGAATATTAAGATCTGCTTCTAAACTTGAACCAATTTCTTTACTGGCTCTTTTTTCCTCAATACTTATGTTACATACATCTCTTATTTTAATTAATTGAGACCATCTTTCTGTAAGTTCTTCATTTTCAAATTTTTTTGGAAAAGTAAGAAATTTTTCCAAATGGATGCTTTTACTATCCTTTGATATCAGTTGATGTATTTCCTCAGTTGTAAAAGACAATATTGGAGCAAACCATCTGAGTAAAGATTTTAATAAAACGTTCAAAATTTTAACACAAGATTTTCTCTTTTCAGAATTAATTGGATCACAATATAAAGTGTCCTTTCTTATATCAAAATAGAATGCTGACAAATCTGTTGTGCAAAAATTCAACAATTCTTTATAAAGATTGTGAAAATCATATTTTTTAAAATAATTTTCAAATTTGTTGTTGAGAGAATGGATCTTACTTAACATAAATTTCTCTAGCTCCGGCAAGCTTTCGACGTCAATTTTATCTAAATTAACATCCTCATATTTGTCATTTATATTTCCTAATAAATATCTAAATGTATTTCTAATTTTACGATATGACTCTGAATGCTGGTCCAAAATAGAATAGTCTATTCTTAAATCTTCCGCATAATTTGATGCAGCAACCCAAATTCTTAAAATATCGGCGCCATATTTTTTCAAAATATCCTCAGGTGCAATTACATTTCCAAGAGATTTTGACATTTTAAGACCTTTGCCATCTACAACAAACCCATGAGATAATATAGACTCGAAAGGTGCCTTACCTCTTGTTCCGCATGACTCTAATAAAGAGGAATGAAACCAACCCCTATGTTGATCTGAACCCTCTAAATACATTGATGCAGGCCATTTAAGGTCTTTTCTCTTCTCCAATACAAAAGAATGCGTTGATCCACTATCAAACCAAACTTCAACAATATCGCTAAGCTTTTCAAAATCTTCCGCTTTATATTTGCTACCTAAAAATTTTTGAGGGTCATCTGAAAACCAACAATCAGAACCTTCTTTTTCATAAATATTAGCAATATTTTCAAATACTCCATCGTCTATTAAAATTTCATTAGACTTTTTATTTACAAATATAGGAAGTGGCACACCCCAAACTCTTTGTCTTGATACACACCAATCTGGCCTTGTCTCAATCATTGATTTTAATCTTTCTTTGCCTTTGCTTGGATAAAAGGTCGTATCATCTATTGCTTTTAAAGCCTTACTTCTCAATTTATGACTTTCCATAGAAATAAACCATTGTGGTGTCGCTCTATGAACTAAGGGTGCTTTTGATCTCCACGAATGAGGATATGAATGAACCAATACACCATTTGAAAGAAGTTTATTTTGATCTTTCAATTTTTCGATCACAATGGGGTTAGCCTTAAAAATATGTAAACCTTCAAATAGAGAAACATTATTTGTATATTTTCCATCATCATCTACTGTCTCAATAGCCTTTATTCCATTATTTAAACAAAGATTAAAATCGTCAGGCCCATGACTTGGTGCACAATGAACAATTCCTGTTCCTTGTTCAGTGGTTACAAAACGTGCATCTAACATTGGAATATCGTAATCATATCCTAAATCAAAAAATGGATGCTTACAGATAGTATCTTTTAAATCTTTACCTTTAAATTTCTCAAGGTGTTCAAATTCTTTAATCTCACAATCTTTTAAAACTGAGTCTAGTAGTGCCTCAGCGATAACAATTTTTTTATTTTTAAAATTTCCGTCATCATTAATTTGAATTATTAAGTAATCTAAACTTTCATTGTATGCCAAGGCTTTGTTGGCTGGTATCGTCCAAGGAGTGGTTGTCCATATAACAATATCACAATCATTAAGTTCTTTTATTTTCGATGATTTAACTGGAAAACAAGCATAGATCGTATCAGATTTATGGTCTTGATATTCAACCTCGGCATCAGCTAAGGCAGTTTTTTCTACAGTTGACCATAAAACTGGTTTAAATCCTCTGTAAAGACTTCCTTCTTTTAAAAATTTTCCAAGTTCTCTTACAATTTGTGCCTCTGCATCATAACTCATTGTTGAATAATAGTTTTCCCAATCACCAACAACACCTAATCTTTTAAATTGGTCTTTGTGAACCTCTATCCATTTTTCAGCAAAAGTTCGGCATTCTTTTCTAAATTCTACAATCGGAACATCGTTCTTATTTTTTTTATTTTTTTTGTATTGTTCCTCAATTTTCCATTCGATAGGTAAACCATGACAATCCCAACCTGGAACATAAACAGAGTCTTTACCATCCATTTGATGAAACTTTACGATAATATCTTTTAATATTTTATTTAACGCAGTACCCATATGTATATTTCCATTCGCGTATGGGGGACCATCGTGGAGAACAAATTTTTCCTCTCCTTTTCTTGAATTCCTTAACTCTTTATAAAGATCAATTTTTTTCCAAAGTTTTAGAATTTCTGGCTCTCTAATTGGTAAATTAGCTTTCATTGAAAAAGCTGTTTTAGGTAAGTTAATTTGGTTTTTACTCATTTTGTTTTTTTTGCAGTTACTAAATCAATTTTAATTTGTTTTTTTAGTTGATCTATACTTTTGAATTTTTTTTCAGCTCTTATAAATTTTAAAAATTCTACTCTTAAATACTTATTATATAAATTTCCAGAAAAATTAAATAAATGAACTTCTAATAATATTTTTTTTCCATTAAATGTAGGTCGATATCCTAAATTGGCTATTCCTTTGATATATTTTGAACTTTTTATTTTCTTAGCTTTGACAGCATAAACACCTGGTTTTGCTAAAACATAATCTTTGATATCTATGTTGGCTGTTGGAAAACCAATCTTTTTTCCTAGTTGTCTACCTTTTTGAACTTTTCCATCAATTGACCATTTTCTATCTAAAAGTTTATTAACTTTATCAAGTTTCCCACTCTGCAAATATTTTCTTAATAATGAAGATGAAATAATTTGTTTTTTAATTGATAAAGGTTGTGGTTTAACAATTTTATAATTACATAATTTCTCATGATGAATTAATTGTTTTACGTTTCCTTCTCTTTTGTTTCCAAATCTAAAATTATTACTTACAAAAATAAATTTAGGACTAAGTTTTCTACCTAAAGTTTCTTTAATAAATGAAATTGATTTTGTTTTTGAAAATTTACGATTAAATTTCTTAGTAATAACAAAATCAACATTAAGTTTACCTAAATTTTCAATTTTTTGGTTTAAATTAGATAATCTAAAATTTTTTAAATTGGAGTTAAAAAACATTTTTGGCATAGGCTCAAAAGTCAAAACACCGATCTTTGAAGAATATTTTTTTTTATATTTTTTCGCTAATCTAAATAATTTTTGATGCCCTAGATGGAGACCATCAAAATTACCAATTAAAATAATTGAATTTTTATGATTTTTTTTAATATTAAAAGTATTATATAATTTCATTTTCACCATTTTAAATCTGATTGTATATAATTACAGATTGTTTCATAAGATTTCGCAGTTGCTTCAATTCCTTTTTCTTTGATTTCATTTTTATGAATACCATTTGAAATAATTAACGAGTCATAATTTAAAAGATTTGCACCTTTAATATCAGTATTTAGATTATCACCAACAGAAAGAATTTTTTTACCTTTGTTATTGATGGATAAATTATAAACCTCAGGATATGGTTTGCCAAAATATACTACCTTGCCACCCATTTTTTCAAAAACCATGGCAACTGATCCTGCACAAAGTTCTCTTTTGTCGCCTCTATCTACAATTAAGTCAGGATTAGTGCAAACCATCTCTTTATCTAAATTTTTTTCAAATAAATCTTTATAATAATTCAAATCTTTTTCAAATTTTTCAAATAACCCAGTACACAATATGTACTCTCCATCATCAATATTGCCTGACTTCATTTTTGCGAAGTCATTAAATAAATCAAAATCACGTGGCGGTCCAACATGAAAAAATTTTTTGGTGGATAAATTTTGTTTGAGATAATTTAATGATGCTTGACCAGATGTAAAAACATGGTCTCTAATTTCTTTTTCCATGCCCATTTTTTCTAAAAAGGATTTAACAACATCATTAGGTCTTGGAGCATTTGTAAGTAGGATGTATTCTTTACCTTTTTTTGTGATTTCTTCTAAAACGTTAATTGCTTCTTTATGAAGGCTTATTCCATTATGAATAACTCCCCATAAATCGATATAAAAAAGCTGATAATTATCAACGATGGAGCAGAAACCATCTTTGTCTAAATTTTTAGTCATCAAAATAATCTATAACCCAAAAAATCCACAATTTCCTACCTTTTTTAATAAACTAAATATCAAGTATATCTTGAAATAGTATTACCAATCTCTATATGAACTCCATATTTATATAGGAGAATATATGAAATTTAGACCGTTACATGACAGAGTTTTAATAGAAGTTTTAGATAGCAGCGAAAAAACTGCTGGAGGAATAATCATACCAGATACTGCACAAGAGAAGCCACAAGAAGGAAAAGTTGTTGCTGTTGGTGGTGGTGCAAAAACTGAAGATGGAAAAAAAATTCCAATGGATGTTAAAGTTGGAGACAAAGTTTTATTTGGCAAATGGTCAGGAACTGAAGTCAAAATTGATGGTAAAGAATACAGCATAATGAAAGAGTCAGACATTATGGGTATTTCAAGTAAATAATATAAGTTAAAGGAGAAAGTATAATGGCAAAAGTTGTTAAATTTGACGCTGAAGCAAGATCAGCAATGATAAGAGGGGTAAATATCTTAGCTGACACTGTTAAGGTAACGTTAGGTCCTAAGGGCAGAAATGTTGTAATGGACAAATCTTATGGTGCTCCAAGAATTACTAAAGATGGTGTTTCGGTTGCAAAAGAAATTGACCTTGAAGATAAGTTTGAAAATATGGGTGCTCAAATGGTTAAGGAAGTTGCTAGCAAGACAAATGATGAAGCTGGTGACGGGACAACAACGGCAACTATTTTAGCACAAGCGATCGTTAAAGAAGGTGTAAAATATGTAACAGCTGGAATGAACCCAATGGATGTGAAAAGAGGTATTGATGCAGCAGTTGATGTTGTAAAACAAAACTTAGTTTCATCAGCCAAAAAAGTGAAAGATAGCGATGAAATTGCTCAAGTGGGAACAATTTCTGCAAATGGTGATAAAGAAATCGGAAGTATGATTTCAAAAGCAATGCAAAAAGTTGGTAATGAAGGTGTCATTACAGTTGAAGAAAATAAAGGAATTGAAACAGAACTTGATGTCGTTGAAGGTATGCAGTTTGATAGAGGATATTTATCACCATACTTTATTACGAATAGTGATAAAATGACAACAGAGTTAGACAATCCTTTTATTCTTTTACATGAGAAGAAATTAACAAATCTACAACCAATGGTTCCACTTTTAGAAGCGGTTGTACAAGCTGGTAGACCATTAATGATTATATCTGAAGATGTTGAGGGTGAAGCTTTAGCAACTTTAGTTGTAAACAAATTAAGAGGTGGTCTAAAAGTAGTTGCTGTAAAAGCTCCAGGTTTCGGTGATAGAAGAAAAGCTATGCTTGAAGATATTGCAATTTTAACAGGTGGTAGTGTAATTTCTGAAGATTTAGGAATTAAACTTGAAAACGTTAAATTGGATGATCTTGGATCTTGTAAAAAAGTTAAAGTTGATAAAGATAATAGTACTATCGTAAATGGTAGTGGTAAAAAATCTGATATCGAAGCAAGATGTTCATCAATCAAACAACAAATTGATGAGACAACATCTGATTACGATAAAGAAAAACTTCAAGAAAGATTAGCTAAACTAGCTGGTGGTGTTGCTGTAATTAAAGTTGGTGGCGCTACAGAAGTTGAAGTTAAAGAGAGAAAAGACAGAGTTGAAGATGCACTTAATGCAACAAGAGCTGCAGTTGAAGAAGGTATTGTAACAGGTGGTGGATGTGCTTTGTTATATGCTGCTCAAGAACTTGAAAAAGTAAAAGCCAAAGGTGAGGATCAAAAAGCTGGTGTTGATTTAGTGAGAAGAGCATTAGAGGCTCCTATTAGACAAATTACTAAAAATGCTGGAGTAGATGGTTCGGTAGTTGTTGGTAAATTGTTAGAGCAGAATAAAAAAACTCACGGCTATGATGCACAAAATGAGGAATATTGTGACATGTTTGCTAAGGGTATTATTGATCCGGTTAAAGTTGTTAGAACTGCACTTCAAGATGCAGCATCAATTTCCGGATTATTAGTCACTACTGAGGCAATGATAGCTGACAAGCCAGAAGAAAAAGATGCGGCTCCCGCTGGAATGCCTGGTGGTATGGGCGGTATGGGTGGTATGGGAGGAATGGGAGGTATGGGAATGTAATACGATTCCCCGTCCATAACACTCTTAATACAAAAGTTAAACAATTTGAAACCCTCAGAAAGAAATTTTTGGGGGTTTTTTTATGTTAGAGTTTAAAAATGAAAAAAATATTTTTAATCAACATAATTTTTTTGCTATCATTTTTTTCCCAATCCTACGCAATATCTTTTGAAAAAAACTGTAAAGTTCCATCTGGTTCTATAAAAAAAGTAAAAATTGAAAATGAAAAATTTAACAAGTTTACTCTAAAGGATGGTCAAAAAGGAGGTTGCGGTTCGGACCGATATTCAAGACACGGCGCTCCCTATTGGGAAAGAGCAGAATATGCTCAAAGAAATACTCTTTCTAAGAATAAATCTCATAAAATAAGTTTTAAAATAAAGATCTTAGAAGGAATGGTGGGCGAGAGAGAAACTTTTTTTCAAATTCATAATTACAATAATTCTTTTAAAGATGTCTACCCTTCAATTATGTTAAAATTTGATAATAATAAACTTTCAAAAGAAAATTGGTCTAGTAATAAATCATTAAGTGTAGAAGAGTTTTTGTATGGATCACCAAGACTTCAAATAGATTACTTGGAGAATTTCAAATGCATTAAAACCAAAGGCAGTTATTGTCAAGAAAGTATAGGTGGACACAAAATAGAGAGAAACTTAGAGTTTAACCCTATGGATAACTATAATAAATGGTTAAACTTTCAAATTATCATCTCAAAAATTGATAATGAAAAAGGAATATTAAACGTCTACTTAAATGAGAAACATATTTACAAAGATTTAACTGTTCACTTTCCAAAAAGAGGAACACCAAGAATAAAATATGGTATTTACCGTCCGGGAAATAAAAATGGTAATAAGACTTCCTCAATTTTATACTCAAAAGTTGATGTGAACTCTTATTAGATATTTATTGAAAAAAAAACTAGATATAGAAAAATTTTATTCTGGATATTCTCTAGTTGCTTTTGCTTTACCAAGTTTTTTCTTTTTGTCTCCGATTGCAGTTATTGTCCATTCATATGTATGAGATCCTGAGGGAGGACAAGGACTTTTATATTTAAAAGCGCCAGGTTGAATTAAAGTTTCACCACCATAATTTTTAATTTTTCCACCTCCATGATTATATTGTGGAACATCTTTATCTTTCATTTTAAATCTTAATTCTTTAGTTCCCTCTGGAACATTTACTAAGTTAAAAATTGGATTTTCTACTCTATTAGGATTTCCACTTGTACATTTCTTAATATCACCCCATTCGAAAGTAAAAGAAAATTCAGCATTGGCGTTTATTGTTGATATTAGATATACGGTTAAAACTAAGATTAGTTTTTTCATTTTAAAAACTTATAATAAACTATCTAATTTTCAATAAAGAAATTCGAAAAAGCAGTTTTTTTCTGCCCTTTTTTTGCATAAAAATTAAGATGGAGAAAAAATTTAAATTTCATGTTATTTTTAAACCCACTTTAAGATTTTGCATATTTGTTAATATATAATATTTTGTTAATGATAAAAACTTAGTGTTATGTCTAAAAGATACAGTGGAAAATCATTTAAAGACTCTAGTGTCAAAAAAAAATCTAAATTAAGTTTTAAAGAAAAAAGGAAACTTAAACGCGAAAAACAAAAAAAATAAAAATTAAAAAAAAATCCTTAATTTATTCAAGCCTAGTGTAGTTTTTTTTACGTTTTCAAAAGTGTTTAAATATGTATAAGAACCCAAATTTATGAATAATACTATAAGAAACATCACCATAATTGCCCATGTTGACCATGGCAAAACAACCCTAATTGATAACTTAATGAAACAAAGCGGCTCATTTAGAGAAAATGAGGTTGTTGATGAAAGGCTGATGGACTCTGGAGAATTAGAAAAAGAGAGAGGAATTACAATATTAGCTAAACCTGCCTCGATTAATTGGAAAGATTCTAGAATAAATATAATTGATACCCCTGGCCACAGAGATTTTGCTGCTGAAGTTGAAAGAGTACTTAGTATGGCTGATGGAGCATTATTACTGATAGACTCTGCTGAAGGTGTGATGCCTCAAACAAAATTCGTTTTAGCAAAAGCATTAAAACAAGGTTTAAAGCCAATTGTGGTAATAAATAAATTAGATAAATCAGATCAAAGAGCTAATGAAGTTCTAGATGAAACATTCGACTTATTTGTAAGTTTAGATGCTAATGAAGAACAACTAGATTTTCCAGTTTTATATGCCAGTGGAAGATCTGGATGGGCTGATCATGAAGTTGATGGTCCAAGAGAGAATCTTAATCCACTTTTAGATAAAATTATAGATCATGTTAAACCAGCTAAATTAGACAAATCAAAACCTTTTGCTATGCTTTCTACACTTCTTTATGCTGATAGTTTCTTAGGAAGAAGTTTAGTAGGTAGAATCTCTCAAGGAACAGCAAAAGCTAATCAGGCAATTAAAGCGATCAACTTAAACGGAGAAAAAGTTGATGAAGGTAGATTAACTAAAATTTTTAGATACGAAGGAACCAAAAAAGTTCCAATTGAGGTTGGTGAAGCTGGAGATATTGTTGTTGTTGCAGGTTTAGAAAAAGCTAACGTTGCAGATACTATTTGTGATCTTGAGGTTAATGAACCCATAGAAGCTACTCCTATTGATCCTCCAACTATGTCAATTACAATAACTGTAAATACATCTCCTTTGGCTGGTACGGAAGGTAAAAAACTTACAAGCACACAAATTAGAGATCGATTAGTTCAAGAGGCACAAAATAATGTTGGAATTACATTCACTGAAAATGAAGGAAATGATTCTTTTGTAGTTAGTGGTCGGGGAGAATTAATGTTGGAAATTTTACTCACTCAAATGAGAAGAGAAGGTTTTGAAATGACTGTGAGCCCTCCAAAAGTTCTCTACAAAAAAGATGAAAATGGAAACAAACTTGAGCCAATAGAGGAAATTACTATGGATCTTGATGAAGAGCATTCATCAAAAATAATTGACTCCATGAACAGAAGAAAAGGTAAATTAATAGAATTAAAAGATACTGGTAAAAATAAAAAGAGACTTATATTTCATGCACCAACAAGAGGTTTAATGGGATATACAAGTAGATTTCTAACACTGACAAAAGGAAACGGTGTGATCAATAGAATTTTTCATGAATATGGTCCATTTGAAGGTGAAATGGAAGGCAGAAGAAATGGTGCTCTAATTTCTATGGAACAAGGAAAGGCAGTTGCTTTTGCAATCTTTAATTTACAGGCTAGAGGAGAAATGTTTGTGACTCATAACGATCCTGTTTATCCTGGAATGATTGTGGGTCTATCCCCTAAGCCAGGAGATATGATTATTAATGTTATGAAGGGTAAAAAATTAACAAATATGAGAACGCAAGGCACTGATGAAAATGTTGTATTAACTCCAGTTAGAAAAATGTCAATTGCTGAACAACTAAGTATGTTAAATACTGATGAGGCTTTAGAAATTACTCCTGAGTCTTGTAGACTAAGAAAAGCTATTCTTGATCCTCATGAAAGAAAAAGAAGTGAAAAATCAGGCGCTGCTGCCTAATCAAAAATTTTATCAACTAAAAATAAACCTAGAGCAACGCACGGACCAATACCAAAAGCGAATAAAAGAGTTCCAACCCCTACTGTTCCACCTAAATACCAACCAATACTTACAACAGAAATTTCTAAAAAAGCTCTAACGGCTGCTACTGGTAAGTTAGTTACTTTTTGTAAACCAATCATTAATCCATCTCTTGGTCCTGCACCAAGATTAGAAACTAAATAAATGCCCCCACCTATTCCAACCATCATTACAGAAATTACTGCTAGGATTAATTGATTAAAATAATTTGATGGGGTTGGTACAAACTTAATACAAAGATCAATCATAAAGGCTATAATTAGGGCATTAAATATTGTGCCCATTCCTGGTTTTTGACCCAAAGGAATCCATAAAATTAAGACAGCAATACTTATTAAAAGAGTAATTGTGCCAATACTTAAATTAACATTTAAGGAAATACCTTGAGCTAAAACACTCCACGGAGAAGCGCCTGTAAAGGAAACAATCAATAACCCTTCACCAAGACCAAACATCGTCAGACCAAAGCATAAAAAAAAGAAAGTAGAAAATTTTGGTTTAAAATTATATGGTTTGTCAGAACTCCAATTAACTTTTGGTATTTTCTTTATTTTTAAAAACATTTTAATAAGTTATTTCTATTACAGATAAAGTCCACTAATGTAATTGCTAAATGAGAAAATTTATAGCCATTTTGTTTATTTTAATTTTTCCAGTTATTTCCATGGCACATATGGGTCACTACAATAAATATAACAAAATTGAAATGGAGATTTTTAGAAATGGTGAACTAATTGGATACAATTATTATTTTTTTGAAAGAAATGGTGAAGAAACTATTATTACAAATCAATTTAAATTTTCTGTTGATCTATTGGGAGCTACAATTTTTAAGGTTGAGTCATATGGTGAAGAAAAATATATCAAAAATCAGTTGATATCATATAACTCTAAGACTCTTCAAAATGATAAAGAAAAGTTTGTAAATTTAGAACTAAATAAAAAAAGTAAAAAATATGATATCAAAGGCTCCTCGTTCAATGGCGAGGCGACTATTAATAACGTTATTGGAAATTGGTGGAATCATAAAATTTTACAAGCAGGGTCTCAAATAAGTCCAATATCTGGAAGTATTAAAGAACAGGTTGTTACTTTTATAGGAAAAGAAAAAATTGATCTTTATGGAAAAATTTATGATGCTGATCATTTTACACTTAAATCTAAAGATATGAGTATTCCTAAAGATAAACGATTAGACTTTGATATTTGGTACGATCAAGAAAATTTAAGAATTTTAAAAGTGACTTACTCAAGGATGGGTAATTGGGAATATAGATTGAAAAGCTTTGAATAATTTATCTTGAAATTTTTTTAAATAAGTCCTGTGCACTTATCCACCCTGATTCTAGTCTTGGCCCTACAAACCAATCAGCACAAACGCCTATTTTTTTCTTTGGATCCCAATAACTTTTAATTTTGAAAGGTTTTGAATTGGAAGAATATTTCCAACCATGATTAAGAGAAAAATTAATTTTCGTTTTTTTTATATTTGAAAGTTGAAAGAACTTATCAATCATAATTTTTGAATTCTCTTTCTTATTATTTTTATTTTGATTGATCTTTTTATTTGCCCACTTAAATGTACTTTGAAGGGTCCATAAATCATATTTTGATTTAAATCTTTTTTTTGAATTTTCATTACCGGCCCAACCAAGAATTGGATCTTCAAAAAGATAGCTACTATTTGATTTCTTGTTTTTTTTTATAGCAATCATAGTAGTTATATTTGCATCCATTTTTATTGATTTTTTTAAAAAAGAATTATTTATGAATCTTTTAGAGAGTTTTTTTAATTGTGGAAAAGGACAGGTCAAAATAATACTTTTAAAAGATCTCAATTTTCCATCAGCAAATGATAAATGCCAAAGTTTGTTTTTATAATTAATTTTTTTTAATTCACTTTGATAGTTGCACTTAATTTCTTTTAATAAGTACTTGCTAATATCATTGTTTCCATTTTTACCTATTATTTTCAGATGTTTTTTATTTTCTTTTTTTTTGGAGTTAAGAAAAATGTGTTTACCACCCCAAACCTTTAGAATTCTTTTTTTAATTAAATCTTTAGTAAATTTTTTGAATTCTGGGGTTTTTGGTGAAAAGTATTGAGTACCATGATCAAAGCCTATATTTCCTTTCATTCTTTTGAAAGATGCACGTCCTCCTGGACCTCTCGCTTTATCAAATAGGATCACTGAATTTTTTTTATTAAGAAGATTTGCAATTGTAGCTCCAGAAATACCTGAGCCGATTACGCAAAACTCACTCATTTACCAGCAACAACCATTCCCTCAATCATCATGGTTGGTGAATTGGTTGCATATTTGAAATCTAAATCATTTGCGAGGGTAATATTTTTAAACATATCTTTAAAATTACCTGCAATAGTAATTTCATTTATAGGATACTTAAACTCTCCGTTTTCCACTAAAAACCCTGTCGCACCTACAGAATAATCACCAGTTACAATATTACTTCCATGACCTATCGTTTCTGTAATATAGAGACTTTTTGATTTTGAATTCAATAAATCTTTAAAACTAATATTTCCATTTTCAAAATAGAGATTACTTGTCCCGCCGCATCTTCCATTTGATTTAAGGTTTAATTTTTTTCCATTGTAGGTATCAATCAGATAATGTTTTAAAATCCCCTGCTCCACTAATTTAAGAGTATCAGTTTTAACCCCCTCGCTATCAAAATTTCTTGAGCCTAAACCTTTAAGTATATCTGGTTTATCTAAGATATTAATTGTATCAGAAAATATTTTTTGGTTAACTTTATCTTTCAAAAAAGAGGTTCCTCTTGATATTGCTGAAGATGAAATCGCACTTGCGAGAGTACTTAGTATTCCCTTAGCTATTCTTTTGTCAAAAATTATAGCAATTTTTTCACTACCTATTTTTTTAGGGCTTAATTTTCTAATTGTTTGATCAGCGGCTTGTTTGCCTAATTCTTCTGCGTCATCTAAGTCTTTAAGAAAACATTTACTAGTATATTCATAATCTCTTTCCATGCTTTTTTCATCTTTTGCAACTGTAACGCTTGAAGCTGTAAATGAAGATGTTTTGTAGCCAGCACAAAAACCTTCACTGTTGGCTAAAATAAAATTTGATTTATTTTGAGTAAAACTAGATTCTGTATTAACAATCTTTTTATCATTGGAAGCAGCAGATTCTAATTTTTTTAAATAGTCTATTTTTTGATCATTTTCTATGTGGGTATCGTCATAAAGGTTCAAATCCTTAACATCTTTGGCCAATAAATCTTTTTCTGGTAATGAATTAAATTCATCTTCAGGAGTATTTTTTGTTGTCTCAACACATTTTTCAATCAAAATGTTAAGGTTATCATCAAGTAAATTAGAAGAGGATATTGATGACTTTTTTTTTCCAATGTAAGTTGTAATGCTTATTCCAAGATCATCTGACCTGTTAGACTCGTCTAGTTTTTTATTTCTAAAATTAACAGCTTCAGATACAGAGTTATTAACAACCACACTAGACTCGGTTGCACCAAATTTCTTAGCTAAACCTAAACAATATGATGCTTTTTTTTCTAAAAATTCTTGATCTTTGACCATTTAAAGTTTTGTGCCACCAACAGTCATTTTATTAATTAATATAGATGGTTGAGCAACGCCTACGGGAACACCTTGGCCAGCTTTTCCACATGTTCCAATACCAGGATCCATCATCATGTCATTCCCAACCATAGAAACTTCTTTTAAAATTGAAGGGCCATCTCCAATAAGTGTCGCGCCTTTAATTGGAGATCCAATTTTGCCATTAACAATCTCATAAGCTTCAGTACAATTGAATACAAATTTTCCAGAAGTAATATCAACCTGTCCACCACCAAAACTCACAGCAAAAATACCTTTGTCGACAGCTTTAATCATCTCATCTTGAGTCTGATTGCCACTAAGCATCATCGTATTTCTCATTCTTGGAAGAACAATATGTCTATAGTTTTCTCTTCTTCCACTACCAGTAGACTTGGTTTTCATCAAACGAGCGTTTAGACGATCTTGCATAAAATTTTTTAAAATCCCATTCTCAATTAAAACAGTTTTTTCTGTCGGGGTTCCCTCATCATCAATCGTAAGACTACCTCTTCTGTTATCAATAGTACCATCATCAACAATTGTAACTCCCTCACTCGCAACTTTTTGGCCCATTAAATTATGAAAAGCTGAGGTTTTTTTTCTGTTAAAATCCCCTTCTAAACCATGACCAACAGCCTCATGAATTAATATTGCCGGCCATCCAGGTCCTAGCACAACTTTCATTTCACCAGCAGGTGCGGGTTTACTCTCTAAATTTACCGAAGCTATTCTCAAAGCTTCATCACAAACACTTTTCCAGTTATCATCTTTTAAATAAGAGTCATAAGATTGTCTTCCTCCAACACCATACACACCCGTCTCTTTTCTCCCATTTTTCTCAAGCATAACAGATACATTGAATCTTATTAAAGGACGAACATCAGTTAAAGTTTCTCCACCAGATCTAATTATTTCAACCGATTTTTGTTCTCCCAAAAAATTAGCTGTAACTTGTTTAATGTTGTCATCTTTTGAACGTAAATAATTATTTACTTCATTAAGTATTTTAATTTTTTCATTAAGAGATTTTTGTTCAATAGGGTTGATGTTTTCATAATATTTCTTATTTGATTTAGAAATTTCATGATTATAGGTACCTTTGACAGATTTAAGTGTCGATTTTAAATTTTCTGAAGATTGCTTTAAGGAGCTTTTTGAAATTTCGTTAGAGTGAGAATAGGCAACTACTTCATCGGAGATAGCTCTAAACCCAAATCCTAAATCTGAATTATAACTAGAATTTTTTATCTTATTATCATCTAGTAAAATTGACTCAGATTTAGAATTTTCTAAGTACAACTCACCATCATCACATTTTTGAAGTGTATCCGAAATAATATTTTCAGCCTCACTTCTTGAAAGGTCAGATTTTTCAAAGAAATTACTCATAGAGAACATTAAATAGATTGTTTCAAAGATTTTTCAACTAGAGTATTTTACGCATGTACATATATGGGACAAATTAGTAATAAAACATCTAATTATGAAAGTTTATTTTAATAATTCTTGTAAAATTTGTAAGGCAGAAATTGATCTTTATAAGAAGGAAGAAATAGAGGAAATTGATTGGGTTGATATTACAGATAATGAATTAGCTGAACAAGAAACCTCTAAAGATAGTAAACAACTTTTGAGAAGACTGCATGTCAAAGATGGTGAAAAAGTTATTGGAGGTGCAGAAGCTTTTTTATTATTATGGAAAAAAATGCCAAAATATAAATTTCTTTATAAATTTTTTAAATTACCAATCATCTTTAATATATTTACAATTGTATATGAAATAGTAGCTTTTTTTCTTTACTTAAAAAATAAAAAGCAACTTAAAAAATCTAACTTGTAAAAAATAATAAAAATTTACTTAATAGAGACATAGAAGATACAAACATCACTAAGACTATTGAATACATTAATAAAATAATTTTATTTTTTTTTCTTCTTAATCTAACAAAGTCCTTATCATCCAAATCAGAGATATCTCTCTCACCAACTACTGGATAATCATACGTAAACCGCCATGTACTATCACCAAGTCTTGGGTCCAAATTATTAAAATATGTGATCCATGCAATAATATATCTGAAAATTAAATATAAAATTATTAGAAAGGCAGATCCTATAATCATTAGAGATAATACCTAATTTAATATAAATGTTTAATTATTATTTTTGGCTCTTTTCCTAGCAATGAGTTGCGTTAAAGAGTCTACCATTGTATCTGAGGCTTTGAAAATATCTACATTTCTAAACTCATGAGAAACATTTTTTTCAGGATTAGTTTTATCTTCAATAACGATTCCTTCATCTGGAGAATTATTTTTAATATAAATTAATAATAACCAGTCATCATCTTGTGACTCATCCCATTTAATAAAAACTTCACCTGTTTCAAATCTTCTGTCTATACAACGAAAAATAGACATATCGCGGGTAATATGTCTTTTATTTAACTGAAATACTAAGCTACTTGCACTTCTGTAAAAACTTTCTAATGCAAATTCAATTTTTTGTCTTGCTAAAGTATATTCTTTTTCTTTTTCTAATAAGGTTTCTCTATCTTCATCACCTTGAAGTTTAACCCCTAATGCTTCAACTCTTTCTTTAATTTTTTGATCTCGAAGTAATCGATATTTTTCCTTAAGTTTATCAATTCTTTCTTGTAGACCTGCATAGTCTTCTCTTTTTTCTTTTAAAGAAATTTTCTCAAGTTTTTCTAGTTCCTTGACTTCTCTAATTCTGAATTTTTCAATTTGTTTATCTAATCTTAATTGTTTTAAAAACTGTTTTTGTTTTTCAGCTTGCTCAATTCTCAAAAGTGCTTGTTCTTTTCTTAAGAATAATTTTATATCTTTTACTCGTTGTTTTTCCAATCTAGCTTCTTCTTTAAGTGTTTGTTCTTTTAGTTTAACTCTGAGAGCTTGTTCTTCCTCTTTTTGTTTAGCCAACTCAATTTTTTCTGCCCTCTCTCTTTCAATTTTTTCTATCTTAATTCTTCTTTTTTCATCACGTTTTAAAACTTTATAACTTGAAATTGTCTCTGAAATTTTGTCAAAAAAACCTTGAATATGTTTTTCTAAACTAAAATTAAATTTAAAATTGAATTGAGGTTTCAAGGATAGTTGCAATTTAACTAATTTTAAAACTATACTTTCGTTTTGGGTTTTTTTAATTTGTTTTGAATAATTAGTTTTTTTTAATTTTTTAACCTTATTTTTCCTTTTTTTGATAATTCTTTTTTTTTTTAATCTTTTAACAACCCTTTTTGTTTTTTTACCTTTTCTTCGAAACTTATAGGATTTGACTTTTTTTAATACTTTTCTCTTTTTTTTTGATTTTTTTTGTTTTTTTTTCATTTCTGAGAAGAAATGATTCTATCAATAATTTATTGATAAATATAGTCTCTAGTCACAGGTGTTGATCTATAATTTTTAGTGAGTTGAAATTGATAAACAACTTGGTCACCCCACTTAAATGCCATTTCACAACCAGCGAGATAAAACTCCCACATTCTAAAAAATTTTTCATCGAACATTTGGATTATTTTATCTTTATTTTTTAAACAGTTTTCTTTCCAATGTCTTAAAGTATGAGCATAATGAAGTCTTAAAACTTCAATGTCAGTTACAATTAAGCCAGCTTTTTCAATAGGATTCGTTACTTCACTTAAGCTTGGTGTATAACCACCAGGAAAAATATATTTTGTAATCCAAGGATGAGGATCTCTCGGCGGGTTAACAGACCCAATAGTGTGAATTAACGAAACACCATCATCTTTCAACAATTTTTCTATTTGTTTAAAAAACTTTTTATAAAATTTCCTCCCAACGTGTTCAAACATGCCAACACTCACTATTCTATCAAATTTCTCATCCAGCTCTCTATAATCCATCAGTTTAAATTTTACTTGGTTCTGTAAATTCATTTCTTTTGCTTTTTGATTACAATAGTTTAGTTGATTTTCTGATAGGGTTATTCCTGTAACTTCACACTTAGCATTTTTAGCAATATCAATTGCTAATGATCCCCAGCCACATCCTATGTCTAAAACTTTTTGGTCAGGTTTAATATTTAATTTTTTAATTATATGTTGAATCTTATTTTTCTGTGCAGTTTCAAGACTATCATTTTCATTTTTAAAATAAGCACATGAATATTGTCTTTTAGGATCTAAAAACAAATCATAGAGATCATCTTTGATATCATAATGATGTGAAACATTCATTTTAGATTTTTTGATAAAGTTAAAATTGGTAAGATATCTGTAAGACCCTCTTAGTTTATTTAAAAGATAACTAAAAATGTTTAACTCGTTTCTTCCAATATTCATCAATGCTAGATCTAAAAAATCTGTAAGCGATCCGTTTTCGATAACAATATCTCCATTTGTATATGCCTCCCCAAAGTAAAGATCTGGATGGAATAGTAATTTATAATGAAGTTTCTTATTTAGAATTTTTAATTTAATAGGATCGTCAGTTGGCTGACCAATAATATAATCCTTGGAGTCAGCATCGGTAAGAATAAACCCTCCTTTTTTAAATACTTTATTAAGAAATCTCGCTAAATACATCTCAAGCTGCCAATTGTGATTTTGTTTCAAAATTTAAATCTTTTAAACTCTGCAAAAGATTTTTCTCATCAACTTCGCTAAGTAGACTTAAAGGTGGTAAAAGATTTCCATAAATTTTGTTCTCTTTTGAAAACAAAGTATGAAGAGCTGAAATTAAATTATATTTTTCAAAAGTATTTCTGACATTAACTAATTTTTGGTTTAAAGAATAATCTTTCTTTTCTTTAAAATCATCGTAAACTTTTCGAGCTAATTGAGATGTAGCATTGCAAGTTGCAGTAATAATACCTGAACAACCATTTTCTAATCCTTTAAGTAATTTTGACTCTGAACCTGGCATAACTGAAAAATTTTCCAACTTTAAGTTTTCAAATAAATTGTAAGAACTATCCTTCACACCTACAATTTGATCAGGAAATTTTTGAACCAATTTTTCTACACATTCAATACTAAATTTATATCCACACAATTTTTCGAAATTATAAAGTATAATTTTAGACTCTGGTATTGCATCAATGATTTTTGTGTAAAAGTTTATTACATCCTTGTCTTGATATTTATAATAAGCTGGTGGCATGATTAAAAATTTTTTAAAGTCTAGAGAAACTGAAATTTTCATCAAATTAATTGTTTCATTTAACGAATTTAATCCTGTACCGATTAAATGTTTTTCTTTGTATTTACTTTCTGAAAGATGATTTAGTAATTTTATCTTTTCAAAGATAGGAATTAATTGTGCTTGGCCAGTGCTTCCAAATATTGCAGTACCATGACAACCTTGATCAATTAAATTCTCTGCATGTGATATGGTTTTTTCAATATTTAAGCTCAAATCAGAGTTCAGAACTGACATCGAAGCTGCATATATTCCACTTATTTTTGTCATAATAAAAATTTATATAAAATATAAAAATTAGTAAAGTTTATAAATCGAATATGAAAATATTAGCTGTCCAAAATAGAATGGGTATTGGCGATACAGTAATTTTTTTACCCTTTATTAAGGCAATATCAAAAAAATACAATTCACCAGTAAGTCTCCTAGTAAGAGAAAATTCTAAAGCGGCAGAGTTCTTACATCAAACTAATTACATTAATAAAATTCTTATCTTAGAAAGAGATAAAAAATTAAGTAATAAACATGGTGGTATTTTTGGAACTTTAAATTTAATGAAAGAATTAAAAAAACAAAATTTTGATAAAATTTTTATTTTTAATTCTTCTCTTAGATTTAATATAATAGCAAAATTATCAGGAATAGCCGAAATTTATCAGTATCCATTATTTAGTAAAACTGACCAGCACATTATTAATACTCCAAAAAAATTTTTAAAAGATAAATTAAATATAAAAGAAATTGAAGATCCTGAAATACATATTGATGATGAGACTATTTCACAATCAGTTAAAAAATTTAACATTGATAGCAATAAAATTAATATACTCTTAGGAATTGGTGGCTCAGGCCCTACGAAAAGAGTTCCCTCGAAAATATTTATCGATTTTATGGAAAAAATTTCAAAAATTAAAAAATGTAAATTTTATCTTGCTACTGGTAAAAATAGTGATGAGCAAATCATTCTTAATGAAATACTTCAGTCTAAATTTAAAGACACATGTTTACCTTTAGATGATTTATCAATTAAAGAAATTTTGCCAATCATAAAAAACTGCAATCTGTCTATTTGTAATGACTCAAGTTTTAGTCACTTATCTGCGGCATTGGGGACTAAAACTATTACTTTGATGGTTGATACGCCAATTATTTACGGAAATTATAACTCTAAAATGTTCCCAGTAATTCCAGATGGTGAGGAAACTGTCAGGCATCATACCTCTGGAAAAGATAGAATAAATCCTCAGAAAATATTTGATAAAGCTTTAGAGATTCTAAATTAAGAAATATCGTTCAAAACTATATCTTTTGCTTCATTTACTATTGAGGACAATCTAGCTGTCTCCGGTGAAATATCTGGATGGATTTTTTTTTGTATTTTAACATAAGCTTTATTTACATCTTCTTTTGTAATTTTTTTATTCACATCTAAATTTAATATTTTATATGCTTCAGTTACTGAAATTGAAGATGAGTTATTTAGGTTCGATTGATTAAAAGAAAATCTTCCCGATCTTCTCAATGTTTGAATTAATCTATAAAGCGATATTAATTGAAAAATAGATAGACCTTTTAATTTTAATAATGCAAGACTGGCTAATGTAAAAGGCAAAGTTAATAAAAAACGCCCACCGATGGCAAATAAAATTGCTAATACAATGAAACCAAGTATTAATAAAATCCTTAGACCTTTTGATATTTTTTTTGAGGAAATCTTAGTTATAAATTTCAATAGAAAGTATAAAATAGTCAAAATGACTAATGTATAAATTATGATATTCATATAGTTCTTCTTTTTTATGAAGGTACCACAACTTAGAAAAAAACTGGAAATAAAATCTTGTCACAACACAAGTTGGGAAGATAATTACAGCTGGATACATCAAAAAGATATTCTTGAAGTCTTAAAAGACAAAAATAAATTAAATCCAGAAGTAAAAAAATACTTAATTGAAGAAAACAATCATACTGACTATCATCTTAAAGATACTAAAAACTTACAGAAAAAACTCTTTGATGAAATAAAGGGAAGAATAAAATTAGATGATGAGTCTCTTCCTTTTAGAGATCACACTTATGATTATTGGACAAAAACCACAACCGAAGGAAATTATTCTATCAAACTCCGTAAAAAAATTAATACAGATAATGTTGAAGAAATTTGGAACGGAGATAAAGAAAAAGAAAAATTAGGCGTTGAATATTTTGGAGTGGGAGATTTAGAAGTTAGCCATAACGATAAGCTACTTGCATATTCTCTGGATACCAAAGGATCAGAGTATTACAAAATCTTCATAAGAGATATTTCAACAAATAAGTTGGTCACAAAAGAAATAATGGATACATCTGGCAGTATTACTTTTAGTCTAGACGATAAATATATTTTTTACTCGAAATTAGATGAAAATCATCGTGCCCGAAAAATATATAGACATAAAATTGGAGACCATTTAAGTGAGGATTATTTGGTTTTTGATGAAAAAAGTGAGGCTTTTACAGTTGGAATAAGCTTAACCTCTGATGAAAAATATTATCTAATAACAACTTCTGATCACAACACATCAGAGCAATACTACTTTGGTGTTGATGAAATAACTCCAAAACCAAAATTAATCATTAAAAGACAAAGAGGAATTTTATACTCTATAAATTCTTGGGCCAACAATTTTTACAATCATACAAATAATGATGCTGAAGATTTTAAGATTGATATCTCTTCAAGCTTAGAGAACCAAAGTTGGAAACCTTTTGTGCCTTCAAAAAATGAGGTTTTAATTGGTGGTTGTGTGTTTTTAAAAAATTGGATAATTCGATCAGAAACTTCTGATGCATTAGATAAGTTATTCATAAGAAATATATCAACAAATTTTGAGGAAGAATTAATTTTTTCAGATGAAAAAGTATACGTACCAAATATTTCTCTTAAACAAAAAGATCGAAACACAGACGAAATTTACCTTGGATATTCATCGCCGAAAACTCCTTCAAGAGTTTATTCATATAATCTTTCAGATAAATCTAAAAAATTAGTAAAAGAACAAGAAATTCCATCAGGCCATAATTCAGAAGATTTTATTGTAGAGAGAATTGAATATAAATCACATGATGGAAGAATGGTTCCTTTAACAATAACAAGACATAAGAAAACTAAGATTGATGGAACTGCAAATGTCTTATTGTACGGTTATGGTTCATACGGAAATTCAATGAGCCCTAGTTTTTCATCTACACGTTTGAGCTTGATCAACAGAGATATCATCTGGGCTACAGCCCATATTAGAGGTGGAATGGAAAAAGGTATGAAATGGTGGAAAGAAGGAAAATTAACAAACAAAAAAATACTTTTGAGGATTACATTTATGCAGCTAAATATTTAATTGAAAAGAAATACTCTTCAGCTGGTAAGATCATTGGTATGGGTGGATCTGCAGGTGGATTATTAATGGGAGCAGTGGTAAACCAATCTCCAAAATTATTTTTAGGGATTATAATGGCGGTTCCATTTGTTGACTCTTTAACTACTAACCTTGATCACTCTCTACCATTAACAGTTGGTGAATTTGATGAGTTTGGTAATGCCAAAGATAATAAAGATCACTTTGATTATATATTTTCTTATGCTCCTTATAATAATATAAAAAAAATGGACTACCCTCATATGTTAATTACCACTAGTTTAAGTGACAATAGAGTATTGTTTGATGAGCCTGCTAAATTTACTGCCAAGCTAAGAGACTTAAAAACAGATAATAATTTATTACTTTTAAAAACAGAAATGGATGCAGGTCATGGTGGAAAATCAGGTAGAGATGGTGCTATAGAAGAAATAGCTTTAGACTATGCTTTTGCACTAAAAATTTCAAAAAAAATTTAATTTCTCAATCTTGAAAAAACTTAAATCGTTCCTACATAATATGTGTAGGTCGCCTAATGGGGCTTATAAATAAACTTGCTTAACAAAGGAGGATATATGACAAGTAAGGATCTATCTATATTTAACTCATTAAGACCATTCTCGATTGGGTTCGACGATATGTTTGATCAATTTGAGAATATGTTGGGAAATGGTGCAATGACAATGCAATCCAATTACCCACCATACAACATCAGAAAAACTGGTAAAGATAACTACGCTATTGAAGTTGCTTTAGCAGGTTTCAACAAAAAAGATGTTGAGGTTGAGTTCGAAGATAATTTATTAACTGTAAGAACAAAACAAGTTGATAAATCTGAGGATAAAAATGCTGATGGAGAGATCATTCATAAGGGAATATCTCAAAGACAATTTGCTAGATCATTTACAATTGCTGATGACGTTAAAGTAAATGGTGCCGAGCTCAAAGATGGTCTTTTAACAATATCTTGCGAAAGAATTGTACCAGAGCATAAGAAGAAAAAACTAATCGAAATTAGATAAGTTAAAGCCTTGCTTGCGGGGCAACTAGCTCCGCAAGTAAACTAAAAACATCCTTTTGATGAAAATCCAATTACCACTGAGTTAGTGTCTACCTCAAATTTTCTTTCACAAGAAATACCATATTTTTTTGTTTTATATACAAGAACTTGATTTCCTTTTTCGTTCTTAAAATCTTCATCAGGATTTCCTAGATCAATTTTAAGTTCACTGGATAATTGACCTATATATTTACCCAATCTTTTATTTTCTTGCTCAACAATTTTGTCAGTTTTTTCTTGTACAGTCTGGCATGCGGTGACCGTTAAGAAGAAACTAAGTAAAAACACGATTAATTTAAAATTTCTCATTTTCATATTCTAGCTTCCAAATATGACCAAAATATAAACTTCTTAGTTGAATTATGTTGATAAAATTAGATTTAGCTAAGTATTTGTCAAAAGAATCATCTATTTAGTCAGAATAGGAGGAATAATGTTAGACAAATATTTTGATTACAAAAAACACAAAACAGATTTTAAAACAGAAGTAATAGCCGGAACGACTACTTTTTTAACCATGGCTTATATTATGTTTTTAAATCCGTTTATTTTATCAGGTGAATTTGCTGGACCCGAAAAAGGTTTCTTTGATTTCGGTGCAGTTTACACTGCAACTATTTTAGCAACTGCTTTGGCTTGTTTCATAATGGCATTTCATGGAAAAACTTGGCCGATTGGTCTTGCGCCAGGAATGGGGATTAATGCTTTTGTAG
Organism: uncultured Pelagibacteraceae bacterium; assembly: GCA_902528545.1. Taxonomy (GTDB): domain Bacteria; phylum Pseudomonadota; class Alphaproteobacteria; order Pelagibacterales; family Pelagibacteraceae; genus Pelagibacter. The sequence goes on from CABZTB010000001.1 coordinate 209,485, forward strand.
CTTTTGGAGTTTGTGCAGGTATGGGATACACCCCGCAACAAGCTTTGGGAGCTGTATTAGTTGCTGGTGTATTATTTTTAATTATATCATTAACACCAATAAGAGCATGGCTTATCAACTCAATTCCTAAGAGTTTAAAGTTAGGAATTGGTGCCGGAATTGGTTTGTTCTTAGCAATTATCGGTCTTCAAATTATGGAGGTAGTTGTTGATAATCCTGTAACATTAGTACAGCTTGGAAATTTAAGTGATCCACTTGTTTTATTAGGATGCGCAACTTTTATTGCAATAATTGTTTTAGATAAGATGAACGTCAAAGGTAATATCATTATTGGTATTTTAGTATTTAGTATAATTGCTTGGGCTACGGGTCTTGCAAAATTTAATGGTATTGCAAGTGCTCCGCCTTCAATGACTTATCTTTTTGAATTTGATTTATCTGCAGCTATGACAGCTGGAATGTCTACAGTCATATTTACTCTATTGTTTGTAGACTTTTTTGATACTGCAGGAACTTTAACTTCAGTTGCCAACGTAGCTGGAAAAGTTGGCAAAGATGGAAAAGTTAAAGACATCAATAAAGCAATGTTATCAGACAGCGTTAGTACTGTTGCTGGAGCTGTAATGGGAACCACAACTGTAACTAGTTACGTTGAGTCTGGGGCTGGGGTAAAAGCTGGTGGAAAGACTGGCATGACCTCTTTGGTAATTGGTATATTATTTTTAGCATGTATATTTTTTGCGCCCTTAGCAACTAGTTTGCCAAAACAAATTGATGGTGCTGCTTTACTTTTTGTTTCAGTTCTATTTATAAGAAATATTACTGACATAGAGTGGAATGATGTTTCAGAGTCTGCTCCAGCAATTCTTGCAATGATCGCTATGCCTTTAACTTATAGTATCAGCAATGGTATTGCTCTAGCTTTCGTATCATATGCTTTGATCAAGATATTCACTGGTAAATTTGCAACTACTTCACCAGCTATTTGGGTAATAGCAATTTTGAGTGTTGTAAGTTTTGCAGTTGCTTAAATATTAATTGAACAGGGCTAGTTTATACTAGCCCTGTTTATTTTTTTTCACAATTTCCTCAATAGACAATTCTTCATAATGTTCTGTAGGTTGAACAATCCAAGGATCTGAATCTAATCTGATGGGACAAAAATCAGGTTCGAAAGTTGACGATTTCTTTTTCCATAAACAAGCAGTTTTTACCTCTTTTATATAATCTTTAGTTGGGCCGTAATTTTTCAACCACTCAATGCTTTTATTAAGCGTTAAGCCAGTATCTGAAAGATCATCTATTAGAAGCACCTTGTTAAAATCTTTATTATTTGCCAAAGAACTTATTTCTCTTGCAAACATCAATTGGCCCTGTTGGTCCTCTAAACCTTTACCTGAATAACTTTGAATAACAATATACGCAATTGGTAATTTCAAAATTCTTGATAAAATATCAATAATAGGGGCTGCCCCTCTCATAATGCCAACTAATACAGTTGGTTTATATTTTTCATGAATTTGTATTGCTAACTTTTCAACTATTTGAGTATATTCATTAAAACTGATAATTAATTTCTCTGCCATGAAATTTATTATCATAATTAAAAATAATTAAAAAGGAGAAATCATGAAAGCTTATTGGATAAGTTTGTATACTAAAGTGGATGACCAAGAAAATTTAAAAAAGTATGCAGAGACAGTAACTCCAATTATTAAAAGTTATGGTGGTTTACCTTTAGTTAGAGGTGGCAAACATACAACTTTCGATGGTGATGATTTTTTAAGAACTGTGGTTTGGGAATTTCCAAATTACGAGCAAGCTTTAAAATGTCATCAATCAAAAGAATATCAGGCTGGTTGGGATTTAGCCAAAAAGACTACTATAAGACACATGCAAATCGTTGAGGGATTTAGTACTGAATAGGCTCAGGATCTATACTTCTCCATAAATACCATGTAGCTACTGAGCAATAAGGTGAAAATCTTTTTTGAAGCAAAGACACAAATTTTTCTGGTGGAAAATATTTTTTATTATAATTTTTAGAAATCGCTCTCAAAAGCCCAATATCTTGTATAGGCCAAATGTCAGATCTATTATAAGTAAAAAGTAAAATCATTTCAGCCGACCATCTACCTATTTGTCTTAAATTAGATAAATAAACTATAGCTTCCTCATCACTCATATTCTTTATTAATTTAGGATTAAAGGATTTATTAATGATTTGTTTTGCTAAACTTTTTATTCCTAAGACTTTTTGCCTACTTAATCCACAATTTCTTAGTTGTGTTGAGGTCAATTTAGATACAGTTTTTGGATTAATTTTATTTTTACATTTTTTCTTAAATTTTAAAAAAACTGAATTTGCTGCAGCAACACTTATTTGCTGACCAATAATACTTTTGCATAATGAAAAAAAAATATCCTTTCTTGAGGTAAGAATCGTTTCATTGGGGCTTTGATAATTTTTAATTAATCTTGACATTATTTTATCCCTTTTGGATAAATATCTTTTGGCTTTATTCCAATATTTTGGAACTTTAGTCATTGATTGTTTTAGAAGTGATTATTTTTTTATTATAAATTTCTCTTCTAAAAATAATTAATGTTGAAATAATTACCAAAGAGGCTCCAAGAAGAGTTTTGATTGTTGGAATCTCACCCCAAATGAAATATCCAAAAATTATTGCAAATAAAAGAGCTAAATATTTTAAAGGAGTTACCAAAGAAACCTCTGAATATTTATATGACTGACCTAACCATAAATTTGCAACGCCTCCAAAAATGCCAACAAAAGATAATAAAATAAAATCCTCTAAATTAGGCATAACCCATCCTTGTGGAATAGTTAAAAAACTCAATAAGGTTATTGATAAGGAAAAATAGAATGAAATTAACCAAACTGGTTCTGTGGTCGATAACTGTCTTATTGATATCGCTACATAAGATAGACCAAGACAAAATATTATGGGAAAAATATAATAAATGTTTAGTTCACTTATCCCTGGTTCAGTGATTACTAATATTCCTATAAAACCAACTATAACAGCTAACCATCTATAAATGCCAACTTTTTCACTTAATAAAAAAATTGAAAATATAGTTGTAAAGATTGGAGCAGCAAAAGAAATACTTACCACTGTTGCGAGAGGTAATTTTCTTAAAGCAATAAAAATTGCTACTAAAGCGATTAAACCCGACAAGCACCTTAGGGCATGCAAGCCTGGTCTTTTGGTTTGATAAAAATTGTGAAGTCTATCTCTTGGTATAATAAAAAAATAAAATAGTATTCCAAAAAACCCTCTAAAAAATAAAACCTGTCCAATCGGATAATCGACTGACCACTTGACAATTATATCCATTAGTGAAAATGCACAAACAGACATAAACATGTACAAAAATCCCAATTGATTTTTACTAAGCATACGAATAATTTGTAAATTAATTTAAATCATAATCAATGGAAATAGCAGTTTTAGCACTTGGATGTTTTTGGGGACCTGAAATCAAATTCAGCAAAATTAATGGTGTTATCAAAACTGAAGTTGGCTATTGCGGTGGTAATAGTTCACAAACCACCTATAAAGAAGTTTGTACAGGAAGTACAAATCATGCTGAAGTTGTTAAAATTGATTTTGATGAGAAAGTAATTACTTATGAAGAAATTTTAAAAATTTTTTTTGAAATTCATGACCCAACCACACTAAATTCTCAAGGACCAGACTTTGGTACACAATATAGAAGTGAAATCTTTTATTTAAATGACAATCAAAAAAAAATTGCAGAGGATGTTCTTGACCAGGTCAATAAAAAGTTATCAGGGAAAGTTGTAACAAAAATTTCCCTACTAAAAAACTATTGTATTGCTGAAGAATATCATCAAAAATATTTAGAAAAGAGATAATGTCATTAGTAGAAACTGATTGGCTCGAAAATAACAAAGACAAAGTAAAAATAATTGATTGCTCTTGGCACATGCCACAAACAAAAAGAAATGGTTTTGAAGAGTATAAAACTCAACATATCCCGGAGTCCATTTTTTTTGACCTAGATGATAATTCTGACAAAAATACAAATCTTCCACATATGTTAGTGAATAAGAATGAATGGGAAAAAATAGTCTCAAAGATGGGAATCAAAAATGAGGATATGATTATTATTTATGATAATTCTGATGTTGTTAGCTCATGTCGCTGTTGGTTTAATTTTATCTATTATGGTCATGATCCTAAACTAGTTCATGTTTTAAATGGGGGTTTAAAAAAATGGTTGGAAGAAAAAAGAAAAGTAACAAATAATCTATCTAAAGTTATGAAGTCAGACTACAAAAGTTTTGAAAATCAGGAATTAGTTAAAAACAAAGATTCAATTAATCAAAATATAGAAACCCAAAATTTTAAGGTTGTTGATGCGAGAAGCAAAGAAAGATTTGAAGGGAAAGTTCCTGAGCCTAGGGAGGGATTAAAAAGTGGAAGTATTAAAAATTCTGTATGCATACCATTTGGCTCTTGTCTTAATCAGGATAGAACTTTTAGAAATAAACAAGAACTTGAAAAAATTTTTCAATCTTCCTTAAAAAACTTAAATGATAAAAATATTGTCTTTTCATGTGGATCTGGGGTCACCGCGTGTGTTTTGGCACTAGCTTATTCTTTAATAAATGATAAATATCGACCCTGTATTTATGATGGCTCTTGGGCTGAATACGGGTTAATTTAAAAAAAATGAAAAGATCGACTAAAACTATATCAATTATTTTAATATTTTTTCTAATCATTGCAGCAGTAATTATTGGTAGAACAATGATTGGAAATCATTTTAAAAAAAAATTTAGTAAAAGGCCCCCTCCAGGAATAATTGTCACCGAAGTGGTAAAAAAGGAATTTGCTGAAACAATAGAGACCTTTGGTACTGCAATCTCAAAAAAATCTGAAACTTTCAAAATAAAAAAAGATGATCTTTTTGAAGATTTAAAATTGAAAGACTTTGTTAAAAAAGGAGATGTATTAATCAAATTGAAAAGTGGAAATATTGTAGCTCCATTCAGCGGAGTACTTGGTTATACTGGTCTTACAGAAGATATTCTTGTATCTAATAATATATTCATCATAACATTAGATGATAATTCAACTATTTACTCAGACATTAAAATTCCAGAGAATTATTCGGCATCTATTAAAAAAGGTCTTCCTGTTGACGTAAAATTATCTAGTTTTAAAGATAAAACTTTTTCAGGTGAAGTTGATTTTGTATCAAGCAGGATTAACGCCGATACTAGAAGTATATTGTCCAGAATTAAAGTGCAAAATAATGATCTCGAACTAATCTCGGGATCTCTTTTAGAAGTAAGCGTTAAATTTAATCTTAGAAACTCATTAAGTGTACCTGATACAAGTGTGATGATTGAAGGCGACAAATCTTATGTTTACAAAATAAATGGCGATAATGTTGCAAATAAAATTGAGGTTAAAACAGGTCTAAGAAGTAATAAAAACATCGAGGTAATTTCTGGATTAAGTGAAGGGGAAATAATCGTCGCGGAAGGATTAAAAAAAGTAAGACCTAGAGGAAAAATAAAACCTATTACAAAATAAATGTTTATTACTGAACTAAGCATAAAAAGACCAGCTGTTTCTTGGGTAATGTCTTTAATCTTAATTATTTTTGGTTTATTTGTCTTTTGGAAATTACCAGTTAGAGAATTACCAAATGGAATACAACCGCCTGTAGTCCAAGTCCAAGTAGATTACAAATCTGCATCAGCTTCAATAGTGGATCAAGAAGTTACTCAAGTCGTTGAAGATGTTATTGGAGGTGCTGAAGGTATAAAAAATATAGACTCAAAATCTGAGAATGGAAGAAGCACAATTAATGTAGAGTTTGATACTAGTATTGATTTAGATAATGCTGCTAACGATATAAGAGAGAGAGTTGCGAGAGTTGTAGATAATTTACCATCTGAGTCTGATCCTCCTCAAATATTAAAAAGGGCAGCTGGTTTTACTACGACTATGTGGTTGTCGTTATCATCTGCAACTTGGAGTGATCTTGAATTAGGAGACTATGCAGAAAGATATTTAGTAGATCAGTTTTCTAGTATTAAAAATGTTGGAAGAATTCTTGTTGGTGGTCTAAGAGAATTAAGTATCAGAGTTTGGATAGATCCAATTAAACTTGCTGCAAATGATTTAACTATTAAGGAAGTCGAACTTGCGATGCGCGGAGAAAATATAAGTCTACCAGCTGGTACTCTTGAGGCAGATAATATTGACCTGACATTAAATTTAGATAAATCATACAATGACATAAATTCGATAAAACAATTACCAATCAAAAAAACAAATAATAAAGTCATTTTGTTATCTGATGTTGCTGATATTGAGTTTGGACCTGTTTCAGAAAAAACACTTTTTAAAGCTCAAACAAAAGATCAGGTTAATTTAAGGACAGTGGGTATTGGTATTTATGCAAGAAGTGGAGCTTCAACAGTCGAACTTTCGAATGAAATCAAAAAAAAGATAGTAGAAGTTAAAAAATCTTTACCAAATGAATTAGATTTAAGAGTTTCATTTAATAGAGCAAACTACGTTGAGGCTGCTATTGAAGAGGTATATAAAACCCTTTTGATTGCTTTTGTATTAGTGGTACTAATAATTTATTTATTTCTTGGTAATCTTAAAGCTGTAGTCGTTCCAGCGATTGCTCTTCCAGTAAGCTTAATAGCATCTTTTTTAGGTCTTTATATTTTTGGGTTATCCATAAATATATTTGTTCTTTTAAGTTTTATTCTAGCAATTGGAATAATTACTGATGACTCCGTGATTATGACTGATGCGATTTATCGAAGAATAGAAAATGGAGAAACTCCACTAGTTGCTGCTTATAAAGGGTCCAAACAAATTTCATTTGCAATCATAGCAACAACATTAATTTTAGTAGCTGTATTTTTACCACTGATATTCATAGAGGGAATCTCAGGAACATTATTTAGAGAAACAGCAATTGCATTATCATTTTCAATAGTTGTCTCATCATTTGTTGCTCTTACTTTATCGCCAATGCTCGCTAGTAAATTTTTAAATAAAAAGACTTCAAAGAGGATTTTGATTCAAAAATTTGAAAAAATATTTTTAGGATTTTCAAAATTCTATAGAGAGACTTTAGATGTAATTGCTCACAAAACAAAATCAGTGGGTTCTTTTATTGTATTTATAATTATTTGCTCTGTATTGTTGTTTAGTTTCTCTAAAAAAGAATTATTGCCAATGGAAGATCGTGGTGCTTATTTAATCATTGGCGCAACAGATGAAGGAAGCTCTTTTGAGTACACACAAGAACAAGCACAAAAAGTCGAAGCTAGATTAATTCCACTTTTACAAGCTGAAGATAGTCCATACTCAAGATTTATTATGAGAGTACCTGGATTTGGTAGTTCTGCAAACTCATATAATAGTTTTATCATAATTGCACTTTTAGATGACTGGAAAAATAGGAAAAAAGGACAGCAAGTTGTTTTAAGAGAGGCTATTGGAAAAATTGTTACATTACCTCAAGCTCTTGCATTTCCAATATCTCCACAATCAATCAGGGTATCTAATTATAATAAGCCAGTACAAATGGTTATTTATGGAAGTACCTATGAGGAACTTGAAGAAATTCAAAAAAGAGTAATTAGAAAATTAAGATCAAATAAAAGTCTCTCAAGAATTGAGTCTGATTACAATCGAAACAAACCTGAGGTGAAATTAGTTATTAATAAAAATAAAGCTAAAGATTTAGGCGTATCAACAAAAGCAATAGGAGAAACACTTGAAACTCTTTATGGGGGGAAAAAAATTACAACTTTCAATAAATTAGGTAAAGAATACCCAATTGTAGTTCAGCAATATTTATCTGATAGAAGGAATAAAGAAGGAGTTTCAAAAATTTTTGTTCGTTCTGAAACAAATGGAAAACTAATTTCTTTATCAAATTTAGTTAGTTTTAAAGAGGAGGGTTCAGCGAAACAACTTGCAAGATACAATAGACAACGAGCAGTCACGATATCTGCAAATATTAATGAGGGATACACCTTAACCGAGGCAATAAAATTCTTTGAGAGTATCATGGCAGATTTGGCTCCAAAAAATCAGATTACCTGGAAAGGTAAATCCGAGGAAATTAAAGAGACTAGTAATGAATTATTTATAATTTTTGCCCTCGCATTGCTCACAGCTTACTTGGTAATGGCAGCAACGTTTAATTCATTCATTCATCCATTCATTATAGTTTTAACAGTTCCTTTGGCAATTTTTGGTGGCTTAGTGTTTATTTTATTTTTAAATAGTTCAGTTAATATTTTTTCTCAAATCGCTTTGATAATACTTATCGGTATATCAACTAAAAATAGTATTTTAATTGTTGATTATGCCAATCGAATAAGGACTACAGGAAAAAGTATTGAATTAGCTGTGAAAGAGGCTTGTGCAGTAAGATTTAGGCCTATCATTATGACATCATTAAGTACAATGATCGCAATGATACCTTTGGTTATAGGGAATATTGGCCCAGGTGCAGGTGAAGGATCAAGATTAGCTGTGGGAGCAACCATCTTGGGTGGTATGATAATTTCAACTTTTTTCACATTATATGTTACTCCATCAATGTATTTAGCTTTAGCAAAAAACACCAAAAGGATTGATGTAATAGACCTGGAGTTAAAAAAAGAACTCTCTAAAAAATAATATATTTATTTTTATTTAAAGAATTGCTGCAACTCAATAATTGTTTTTTATAAATATTAGATTGTTTCTCAACTTTTTTAGCTAATCCAATAACTTTTTTATTTTTTTTATAATGCTTAAAATTTCCCCAGCCCTCATGATAGGCCAAATATTGTTTAAAAGCGTCTTGTTTGGAAATTTTTAAAATTGTTTCTGATTTACTAGTATACCAACCAATGAAATCAACACTATCTTTAAATCTAGCTCTTGTTGCTAACTTATTTCCTGTTTCTTTTTTATATTGTTCCCAAGTCCCTTTTACTGCCTGAGAGTATCCAAATGAACTTGATGGGCGTTTGTAAGGGATTACTTTAAATATTTTTTGTCTAGCTGGCTTAGCTAACCAGTCAAAATCTGACTCCATTTTTATAATAGCTAATTGAATATAAATAGGAGTACCCCATTTTTGCTCTGTTTTTTTTGCATACTTGTACCAGAGATAACGCTCATTAAATATTGAACAACTATTTGCAGTATTTGATGGAATTGATGAGCATCCTGTTAAGAAAAAAATAAATAATATAACAAATTTATTTTTTAGTGATCCCATATTTATTTATAAGACTCTTAACAAAAATTACAACTATCACCCCTAATAAATTTCCAAACAGATCTGACCACTGAAAACTCCTTTCAGGAATTAATATATGAAACACCTCTAATAAAACTGAAATTACTAAAAGATAATATAAAACTAGTTTTAATTTTTCTGAATTTAAAAAAGTTAAATATCCTAAAATAGTAACTAATCCGAAAGCGTAAAAGTGGTTAGAGGATATTTGGAGAAAATCTGATGTAATTTGTGGTTGAACTTTACAATTATCAAAAAAAACACATCCTAATAAACTCCCAGGGAATAAATATAAGATGATTAATAATAAATTAATTACATAAAAAAATATTTTAAATTTTGAAAAAAAATTTATCATTTAATTTGATAGTTTTATTTATAAATTTAATTTAAATATAATTATATGAGTTTTTTAATATTAGTGAGGCATGGACAAAGTACTTGGAATTTAGAGAAAAAATTTACTGGTTGGGTTGATGTTGATTTGACCGAAAAAGGTATTTTGGAGGCAAAAAAAGCAGGATTTTTATTGAAAAACAAAAACATCAAAATTGATTTTTATTACACTTCTCTTCAATTAAGAGCAAATAATACTCTTAAAATAATTCAACAAGAATTAGATGATAAAAAAAATTTTACTAAAGCTTGGCAATTGAATGAGAGACATTACGGAGCACTAACTGGTTTGAATAAAGTTGAAATGAGTAAAAAAATTGGCGAGGATAAAATTTATGAGTTTAGAAGATCATGGGATCTAAGACCAGATCCACTAAAAAAGGAAAGTCCATTTCATCCACTTAATATTGATACTTATAAACAAATTCCGAGAGAATTATTACCTGACACTGAGTCTTTAAAAGACACTTATGAAAGAGTTATAAATTTTTTTGAAGAACACGTGAAAGAAAATTTAAAAAAAAATAATGTTTTAATATCTGCACACGGAAACTCTATTAGGGCTCTATGTAAGAATTTATTTAATTTAGATAATAAACAAATTTCTAATTTAGAAATACCCACTGGAAACCCTATGTTGATAGAATTTAGAGAAAATTTTGCAATAGCAAAATGTGAGTATCTTGATAAGGAAAGAGCTAAAGATCTTTTAGTTTTTTGAAGACATCTAAATTTGTTAAATGATAAAATTTTTTTTTACTTTGAAAACCATTTAATTTATTTTCTTTTCGTAAATTATCCCATATTTTTGTAATAGAAAAATTTGAGACTCTATATTCTTTAAATAAACTTTTGTTCAGAATTTGACAACCAATATATATCAAATCGTTTTTTTCATTTTTTTTTATCAAATTATTTTCCAATGTGAAATCACCTAAAAAATTTTTATCAAAACTCAATTCTTTATTTGAAAGCAGGAGAACATTATTTAGTTTATTAGAAAAATAAAAATTTTGCATTTGAGTAATTTCATGAAGATAATCTTTGTGCCATAAAGTATCAGGGTTAAAAATTATAAAATCGTTATCATCTGAATTATTGATCAAATTTAATATTCCTCCACCTGTATTAAGTATCTCATTTTCCTCTTTGATTATTTGAATATTTATTGGAAACTTTTTATTTTCAATAAATTTTGAGATTTGATCACCTAAATGAAATGTGTTGATAAATATTTTTTGAACACCCAATTTTAAAGTTAAATTTATGCAGACTTCTAACATTGTTTTATCATTTAATTTCAAAAGAGGTTTAGGTGTCTTTAAAGTAAGCGGATTTAACCTCGATCCGAAGCCTGCGCATAATATCAAAGCTGTTTTAATTCTCATTTAATCTTTTTAAAATTTTGACTTAATAAATTTTTCAAATCAATGAATGTCCGATTTTGATCAATTCGCATATTAATCAGTTGCCATGTATAAGGAATAAATCTTAAGTAATTTTTTTTTCTATCCCTGAGTGCTAGGCGGGTAAATATTCCAATAATCTTAAGATTTCTTAAAACTGATAATATTTCAAAATCATTCTTAAATTTTTTAGTATCCAAGTTTTTTTGTTTTTTTATATAAAACTTAAAAATTTTCTCCTTAAAAGAGTAAGAAGTTTTTAGTCTCACGTCATCTATTAAAGAAGCTAAATCATAAGCTTTGTTACCAATTAATGCGTCCTGACTATCAATAAGACCTATTTGGTTTTTAACTGACATTAAATTTGAAACATGAAAATCTCTGTGGACGAAAATATTATCTTTTAATTTTAGTTTCAAAGTTAGTTCTTTAATGATCTTTTTAAATTTTTTACAGAATTTTTTTTTTCTTAATTTTGATAAATTATTTTTTGCATACCAATCACAAAATAAATTAGCTTCATTTATTAAAATCTTTTTATCATATTTTGGAATTATATAATTTTGATTTCTAAAATTTTTTACTTTTCTATGTTTGATAGACTGTATTTGTATTAACAATTTAATTATTCGATTAAAATAGCTTAGTTTATTTTCGCCCTTTTTTTTTAATGTTTTAAAAACAGTTTCATTTCCAAAATCTTGAATTTCAATGAAATTTTTATCATATCTCTGAGTATATAAACGTGGTGCTAAAATTTTGTTCTTGTTTAAAATTTTATTTATTGCATCGTATACAAGTAAATTTTTAAATTTTTCTTTTTTGGCATAAACAACGATAGAGGATTTACCATTTACTTTTTTTCTAAAAAAACTTCTAAAAGATGCATCTCCCTTTATTTTTATTAATTTTGGCATTCAGGAATAGAAGCTATAAACCTTTAATTTGAACAGATCTAGTTTTGTGATCTTTTCCATACTCGAAAACTAATTCTATCAAATTTTTTGGTTTTTCTTTAATTATTTGTGGCCATTCTACTAAAGTAATTGTGTTTTTATTATCTTCAAATAAATCTAAATTTTTAATTTCCTCAGTAGATTTTAATCTAAATAGATCATAATGATTTATCTTGAAATCATTTATTTGATACTCATTTAACAAATTAAAAGTGGGACTCGTAACTTCTGTTATCTCCAATTTATTAAGTTTTTGAAATTGATTAATAAGATATCTAATAAAAGTAGTTTTTCCTACCCCGATTTCACCATATAAAAAAATGAAGCATCCAGGCTTGATTTTTTTTAAAAATGTACTGGCGAGTTCCTCTGTTTCTTTTTCTGAAGATAAATCTATTTTATCACTTTTAATAGCGGTAGGCATTAGGTTTAAAAGGACCTTCGACTCCGACACTTATATAGTCCGCCTGTTCTTTTGATAATTTGGTTAATTTTGCTCCAACTTTCTTAAGATGAAGTGTGGCAACCTTCTCATCTAAATGTTTTGGTAAAACATAAACTTTGTTCTCATAGTTTTTATGATTATTCCAAAGCTCTATCTGAGCAATCACTTGGTTAGTAAACGATGCGCTCATTACAAAACTTGGATGACCTGTGGCACAACCTAAATTAACTAATCTACCTTCTGCTAATAAAATAATCCTTTTTTTACTTGGTAATTCTATCTCGTGAACTTGAGGTTTTACTTCAGTCCATTTATAATTTTTCAAAGCTTCAACTTGAATTTCGTTATCAAAGTGTCCTATGTTACACAAAATTGCTCTATCTTTCATTTCTCTCATATGATCAGCTGTAACAATATCTTTGTTACCAGTTGCTGTAACGACGATATCAGCTTTGCTAATTGCCTCTTCCATCAAAACCACTTCGTAACCCTCCATTGCTGCTTGTAATGCACAAATTGGATCGGCTTCTGTAACTAATACTCTAGCACCACTTTGTCTTAAAGATGCGGCACTTCCTTTACCGACATCTCCAAATCCAGCGACTATAGCAATTTTTCCAGACATCATAACATCTGTAGCTCTTCTTATGCCATCAACTAAACTCTCTCTACATCCATAGAGATTGTCAAATTTAGATTTGGTGACAGAATCATTTACATTTATTGCAGGCACTAACAAAGTTTTATCTTTTTCCATTTTATTAAGAGCTTTAATGCCTGTTGTCGTCTCCTCTGAAACACCTTTCACATTTTTAAGTAATTCACTATACTCTTGATGCATCATTGCAGTGAGGTCTCCTCCATCATCTAAAAGCATGTTAGGCGCCCAATCTTTTTTACCCTCAATAGTTTGTTTAATACACCAAATATATTCCTCTTCAGTTTCTCCCTTCCAAGCATATACTGGAATCCCAGCTTTGGCGATTGCAGCCGCTGCATGATCTTGAGTTGAAAAAATGTTACATGATGACCATCTTACCTCCGCTCCTAAAGCAACAAGTGTTTCAATTAAAACAGCTGTTTGAATAGTCATGTGCAGACATCCAATAATTTTCGCTCCTTTTAGCGGTGACTTTCCAGAGTACTCTTCTCTTAAAGCCATTAAGCCAGGCATTTCACTCTCTGCTATTGAAATTTCTTTTCTTCCAAACTCAGCTTGGGTCAAATCTTTAACTTTGAAATCTTCCATGGTGCGTCTTCTAACAATAAAGAATTAATTAATCAATAGAACTCTTTAAGCATTTGGAAATATAATTTCCATACTTGCTCCTTTTCTGTCTAATCTGTTAGATGCTCTTATTGTAGCATTATGTAAATCGACTAAATTTTTAACTATATTTAAACCAAGTCCTGAATGTTGTCCAAATTTATCAGGTCTATTACTATAAAATCTTTTAAATATTTTATTGGTATCTTTTTCTTTAAATCCTTGTCCTTCATCTAAAATATTGATTGAAACTTTGTCATTCTCTAATTTTGAAACTTTAACGATTACATCTTTATTATCACCACTGAAAGATATTGCGTTATCCAAAAGATTAGCAACTATTTGTTCAATCCTATTTTCTATTCCATTTATCAAATATTTGTTTTTTCCATCGTTCGAATAAGAAATATTTATTCCTCTTTTTAATTTATAAATATTATTAAAATCATCTACTACTGATTTAATAATTGGCTCGATATCAAGTTTTTTAATTTTTTCTTTACTTAACGCAACTTCATCTTTTAACATTTGTGAATAATCTGTAATTAATCTTTCAATTCTTTGAACATCATGACTCAAAATATCAATTAATTTAATCCTTTGCTCAACATCAGTAGTATCATGTAAAATTTCAGACGCACTTTTGAGAGAAGCTAGTGGATTTCTTATTTCATGAACTAAATCTGTTGAAAAATTTTCAGCATGTGAAATCCTTTTAGTTAATTCATTGGTCATATCATCTAATGACTTTGAGAGTAATCCTAGTTCATCATTTCTTTTTTTTAAAATATCAAGATTAGTAACTTTCGGATCTTTATTTCTGATTGTTTCAGTATACGTTACTAAATTTTTAATTGGTTTTAAGAAATATCTATTTAAAACAAAGGAGAAAATTAATATTACTAAACCAATAGCTAAAGCTGTTCTAATTACAAAAGTCTTTCTTTCATCTATAGCTGCTTTAACATCATTTGCATTTTCTGTAATAGCTAAATAACCAATGTTTTCACCTTTTTGCATTACATTTTTAATTGTTGTCAGCTTAAATTTATTGAACTCTTCCTGGGTAAAAGTAAAAGGAGTTCCAAAATTTTTAGAAGATGCATAATTTAAAAGTACATCGTTAAGAGAAACAACATTATTATTTCCAACATCAATATTTTTTTTCTCAGTGATTTCTTTAGTTTTTTTTTCAGTTAACACTTCAAATTCAACAATATCTAATCTTTGTGAAAACGATCTAGGATCAAGATCTAAGGTATCTGTATCACCAATTAAGTTTAGTTGATTATCGAAAAATATCACTCTATCTAAATTTTGAAAAAGAAATCTTGTGGAAAAAAGAAATTTCCTAATATCATCTTCTACAAATTTGACATTTAGTCTTGTCAAATTATCAATTGTATTATTAATCACTTCAATGTGATTAGATGATTTTTTTTTTATTAAATTTGGTTGAACATTTTTTAAGTAAATAAAAAGAAAAATTCCAATAATTGTAAAAAAAATAAAATTAATAAATAAAAATTTTTTTAATATAGATAAGTTTTTAAGAAGGTTGCTTAACATCAGCTAACATTCCACCTATATCCACTTCCATATCTAGTTTCTATAGCTGAAAATTCAGGGTCAACCTTTTTAAATTTTTTTCTTATTCTTTTCACATGACTGTCTATTGTTCTGTCCTCTATATCAGTATCTTCTCTATAGGCTATATCCATCAACTGAGCTCTTTCTTTGATTATACCTGGTCTTTTTGCTAATTCCTTAACTAATAAAAATTCGGTCGTTGTAAGTTTATCTGGCAATTGTTTACCATTCCATTCACACTCTAATTGTGAGGGATCTAGTTTTAATTTACCATGAGATATTATACTTTTGTTTTCCTCTATAATTTCTTTTGAATCTTTCTTTCTTAGTTGCACTCTTATTCTCTCAATCAACACTTTAATTGAAAAGCCTCCAGATTTTTTTATGAAATCATCTGCTCCTAACTTCAATCCAAGCAATTCATCGATTTCATCATCTTTAGAGGTCAAAAAAATAACCGGTAATGAAGTTTTTTTTCTTAGCTTTTTAAGTAGTTCTTCTCCATCCATTTTTGGCATTTTAATATCAACGATTGCAAGATCCGGTGGGGTTCTAGTTAAGCCAATTAAAGCGCTTTCACCATCAATATATGTTTGAACTTTAAATCCCTCTTTCTCTAAAGCTATACTCAGACTTGTTAAAATATTTCTATCATCGTCGACAAGTGCAATTGTTTGTTTCTGCATACTCTATTATAAAAATACTAAATTGTTCTAATTTGGGCAATTAAATTAATGAAGTGTACCCCAATTTTCTCCGGTATTTAGATCAACTGTTAAAGGTATGGAAAAAGAATGCTGTTCACTCTTAACAACACTAGACATTTCATCAATTATAATTTTACTGATTCTTTTTGCTTCTTCTTTGGGAGTTTCAAAAATTAACTCGTCATGGATTTGCAACAACATTTTTGTATTTTGATTTTTTTGATCACTTAATTTTTTATCAAGTCTTATCATGGCTAATCTCATTATTTCTGCGGCTGAGCCTTGAATTGGAGCATTAATTGCTGCGCGCTCTTGGAAATTTCTAATATTATAGTTTTTATCATTGATATTAATAAAATGTGATCGTCTTCCAAAAATATTATTCACAAATCCACTTTTTCTACAAAACTTTATTGTTCGGTCCATATAAATTTTAATTTCAGGAAATTTCAAAAAATAAGCATTAAGGAATTCCTCAGCTTCATGATTTGTGACATTAATCTGTTTTGCTAATCCATATTGTGAAATCCCATATATTATTCCAAAATTTATAGCTTTAGCTTTTCTTCTCTGATCTTGATTTACTTTTTTTATATCAACATTAAAAATTTGACTAGCTGTGAGTGAATGAATATCTTCGTTGTTTTTAAAAGCTTTTTTTAATCCTTTCACGTCAGCCAAATCAGCTAAAATTCTCATCTCTATTTGATTATAATCTGCAGAAATTAAAACATGATCTTTTTTTGCTATAAATGCTTTACGAATATCTTTACCATCCTCAGATTTAATCGGAATATTTTGTAAGTTTGGATCGCTTGACGCTAATCTGCCAGTTGTAGTAGCTGCTAATAAAAAAGAGGTGTGAACTCTTTGTGTGTTAGGATTGATATGTTCCGGCAAGGAATCTGAGTAGGTATTTTTCAATTTAGATACCTGTCTCCAATCCAATACTAATTGGGGAAACTTATGACCTTTAAATGCTAAATCTTCTAAAACCGAAGCACTTGTTGCAAAACTCCCTTTTTTTGTTTTTTTTAAATCTGCAATTTTAAGATCATTATACAATATTTCTCCCAGTTGTTTTGGCGATGCAATATTAAATTCCTTTTTAGATATTTTAAAAACTTCATTTTGAATTTTAATAATTTTTTTTTCAAATTTAGTGGATAATGATTTTAAAAATTTATTATCTATTTTAACTCCCTCAATTTCCATATAGGCAAGAATTTTTAATAAAGGTTTTTCAAATATCTCATAAATATTTATCATTTTTTCATCCTTTAAACTTTTTTGAAATTTTTTGTATAATCTAAATGTGATATCAGCATCTTCGGCTGCATAATCTTTGGCTTTTTCAACATCTACTTCACTGAAATTAATTTCCTTTTTTCCAGTCCCAACTAAATCTTTAAAAGGAATTGTTTTATGGTTTAAATGAATTTCCGACAATGTATCCATATTGTGTCTATTTTTTCCTGCATCAAGAACGTAGGACATCAGCATGGTATCTTCCATTGAAGTCATATTAATTCCGTGTTTAAAAAAAACTATAAAATCAAATTTTATATTTTGACCTATTTTTTTGATACTAGGATCCTCAAGTAAAGGTTTTAACTTTTTTAAAACTAAATCTTTTTCGATGCATTTGTTAGATTTATGACCGATAGGAATATAACAAGCTTTTCCAATTTTTGAGCTTAATGAAACACCAACTAGATCCGCCTGATGAGGGTCTAATGAATTTGTTTCAGTATCTACTGCAACTTCACCTAACTCCTCAGCTTCAGTTATCCAGTTGTCGATTTGTTCCAAATTTTCAATTAGATAATATTCTTTTTTATTGATTGCTTTTTGATTTTTTTCAATTTTAACCTCGTTTTTGATACTTGTTAAATTTGGTTCTCCATATGCAGAGATAGCTGAACTCAACAATCTATTAAATTCCATCTCCCTCAAAAATTTATAAAGTTTATCTTTATCAATACTTTTTAATTCAAGATCAGTTAGGTTTTTATTTACTGGAGCATCACTTTTTAATGTCACTAGTTTTTTACTTATTAAAGCCTTATCTTTATTCTCAATAAGTGTTTCTCTTCTTTTGTTTTGTTTAATTTCATGAGCAGATTTTAAAAGTTTTTCAAGGTCTCCATATTTATTAATTAATTCTGCAGCTGTTTTAACACCAATTCCAGGAACTCCTGGTACATTATCACTGCTATCACCAGCTAAAGCCTGAACATCAATTACCTTACTTGCACCTACACCAAATTTATTTTTAATATCTTCTTCTGAAATAAACTTATTTTTCATTGGATCATAAATTCGAACATTTTTTTTATATAATTGCATTAAATCCTTATCGGAGGACACTATTGTTGCTTTTGCACCTTCTTTTAAAATCATTTCAACATACGTTGCAATTAAGTCATCGGCTTCATAATTTATCAATTCCAATGAAGGTAAATTAAAAGCTAATACTGATTTTCTGATATAATCAAATTGAGGAGCTAAATCATCAGGTGCTTCAGCTCTATTAGCTTTATAATCACTATAAATTTCGTTTCTGAAAGTTTTTCTAGCAGAGTCAAATATAACTGCAAAATGTGTTGGTTTTTGTAAATTTTGATTTGACTTTGAGTCCTCTAGAAGTTTGAAAAGCATACTGCAAAAACCACTCACTGCACCCGTCGGTAATCCATCACTTTTACGCGTTAACGGTGGTAAAGCATAATACGCTCTAAAAATATAACCTGATCCATCAATTAAATAAAAATGATCTGTTTTTTTAATTTTTCCCATTAGAAATTAATATAGATTATAGACAGAAATAAGAGTATTATTTTTTATGGAACTTATAAAGCAAAATACACAAGCCCAAATAATTAAATCAATACTTGTAATTTTTTTAGGTTCTGTGTTACTTGCTGTCTCAGCAAAAATTAAAATTCCTTTCTATCCAGTTCCAATGACAATGCAAACTTTTGTAGTTCTTTTTATTGGAATAAGCTTTGGATATAAAATAGGTGTTGCGACAATTGGTTTATATTTAATTGAGGGAATTGCAGGTCTTCCTGTGTTTTCAAACTCCCCGGAAAGAGGAATAGGTTTAGCTTATTTTACAGGTCCAACAATGGGCTATCTAATTGGATTTCTTTCAGCTTGTTTTTTAGCTTCTTTTGTAAAATTAAAAGATAATTTTTTAATCATTTTCTCAAAACTTATATTTGCAGTATCAACAATCTATATTTTTGGTATTTTGTGGTTAGGGACATTAATCGGATGGGACAAACCTATATTCGATTTAGGTGTTAAGCCTTTTCTATTAGCTGAAATATTTAAGATTGCTTTACTGGTGCTTATTGCTAAGAAAATTTTAAAATTTAGAAAACTTATTTAGGTGATCTTTTAGATAAAATTCTTTGAAGAGTTCTTCGGTGCATTTTTAGTCTTCTTGCTGTCTCTGAAACATTTCTGTTACACAATTCAAAAACTCTGTGTATATGTTCCCATTTCACTCTATCTGCTGACATTGGATTTTCAGGTGGAGCCGCTTTTTTTGCAGGATCAGCTAAAAGAGCTTTTTCAACATCATCTGCATCTGCAGGTTTAGCCAAATAATCGATTGCACCCTCTTTTATTGCCGCAACAGCAGTTGGAATATTTCCATATCCTGTTAACATTATTATTCTACTTTCAGGATTAGAGGTTTGTATTTGTTTTACAACTTCCAAACCATTACCATCACCCAGTCTCAAATCAACAACAGCGAATCCTGGTTTTTTTGCTTTGACTGTATCAATTCCTTTTTGCACACCTTCAGCTTGAATAACTTCAAAACCCTTTTTTTCCATGGCCCTAGCCAATCTTTCTCTAAATGGATTGTCATCATCAACAATTAATAGTGATTTATTGTTGAAATCAGCTAAATTTTGTAATGCGCTTTCGTTTTTCATAGATCCTATATGGGAATTTTTTTCCACAATTCAATAGGTCATTATTTGCTTTACATTAGGTAAGTATTGAATTAATTGCTCGATTCATTAAAGTTTTTTTAAATAAAAAGACTTTTTTTTGTTAAATTTTTTTTGGGGGGCATGAAAAATGCAAAAATTTAAGTCGGTTGAAGAATTAGTAAATCAACTGAGACCAGACAAACCGGTTTATTGTATTAGAAAGAAATCAATTCTTTCGGCTTCCAAATTTTTTCAAAAAAACTTTCCAGGTAAAATTCTATATGCTGTCAAAACAAATCCTCATCCTGAGGTAATTAAAACTTTATTAAAAAGTGGTATTAATCAATTTGATGTTGCCTCAGTGGAGGAGATAAAAGCAGTCAGAAAATTTGATCAAGCATCTAAGTGTTCTTTCATGCACACAATTAAAAGTAGAGAAGATATAAGTGAGGCATACTTCAAATATGGAGTCAAAACATTTGCACTTGATACTAAAGATGAATTGATAAAGATTATTGAGAGTACCAGCAATGCAAAAGATTTAGAATTGTTTGTAAGGGTGGCTGTATCAAATGAACATGCTGAAATTGACTTATCAAAAAAATTCGGTGCTATAAATTCAGAGGCGGCAGGACTTTTAAGATTAGTAAAACAACACTCAAAAAAGATTGGATTAAGTTTTCATGTAGGATCGCAATGTATGCATCCAATTTCATACTCAAAAGGAATTTCTGAAATTGCAAATATAATAAAGAAAACGAAAATTGTTCCTGATTATTTAAATATAGGAGGTGGCTTTCCAACTATCTATCCAGATTTAATTCCACCCTCTTTAGAGAGTTATTTTGATGAAATTAAGAGAGGTTTAGAAAACTTAAAGATTGAAAAATTGCCAGAAATAATTTGTGAACCAGGTAGAGCCTTAGTTGCTGAAAGTGGTTCAACTATAGTTCGGGTTAACTTAAGAAAAAAACAAAAACTTTATATAAATGATGGAACTTATGGAACACTTTTTGATGCAGGAACACCGAATATTGTGTTTCCATCTAAAATGATAAAAGATAATTCAAACAAAATTATTTCAAAAAAATTAACTGCATTTGATTTTTATGGACCAACATGCGACAGCATGGATTATATGAAAGGTCCTTTCCTTTTACCTAATAATATTAAAGAAAATGATTATATAGAACTTGGTCAATTAGGTTCCTACGGCCTTACCTTTAGAACACAGTTTAATGGTTTCTATTCTGATAAAATTTATGAAGTTGAAGATAATTCTATAATGAGCCTCTATAACAAAGACAGCAACAAAGATACTTTAGTTGCTTAATGTCAAAAAATAAAAATCTAAGACATAATAGTAAAAAAGACTTTCTTAAAAATCCAGTTGAACATATAGATATTACATCTTTTGACTCTAGAAAAATTATTTCATCAATGGAGAAAATGTCATTTGTATCTAGAGAAACTGCGAATGCAGCAAACATCTATAATGAAATGTTAAAAGATAAAGATTGTACAATTTTTCTAACTTTAGCTGGTTCGACCTCAGCAGCTGGTTGTATGAATATTTACAAAGATTTAGTCAAATATAATATGGTAGATGCAATCGTTGCAACTGGTGCTTCGATAATTGATATGGATTTTTTTGAGGCACTAGGATTTAAGCATTATCAAGGCTCTCAATTTCAAGATGATACTGAACTTAGAGAAAATTATATTGATAGAATATACGATACGTACATTGACGAAGATGAATTACAAATTTGTGATAAGAAAATTTGTGAAATAGCTGATAACTTGGAGCCTAGAAGCTATACCTCTAGAGAATTTATTCACGAAATGGGAAAATATCTTAAAAAAAACTCAGAAAAGAAAGACTCTTTAATTGAAACTGCCTATGATCACAATGTGCCAATATTCTGTCCTGCTTTTACAGACTCTAGCGCTGGTTTCGGTTTAGTAATTCATCAAGAAAAGAACCCAAAATCTCATATTACAATAGACTCCATAAGAGAATTTCGAGAATTAACTGAAATAAAAATTAAATCAAAAGGTTCTGGATTATTTATGATAGGTGGCGGAGTGCCAAAAAATTTTATTCAGGATACAGTCATATGTGCTGAACTTTTAGGTAAAGATGTTGAAATGCATAAATATGCTGTGCAAATTACTGTAGCAGATTCAAGAGATGGTGCATGTAGCAGTTCAACTTTAAAAGAGGCAAGTTCATGGGGTAAAGTTGATGTCACGAAAGAACAAATGGTTTTTGCTGAGGCAACAAGTGTATTACCTTTGATTGCAAGTGATGCATATCATAAAGGTGAATGGAAAAATAGAGATAGAAAAAACTTTACAAAAATTTTTGGATAAAACATTGCAATATCTTTCAAATAAAAAAGGGTTTCTTGGAATAGATAATAAATTCAATTTTAAAGAAAAAGTTGTAATTGTTCCTTTTGGTCTGGAAAAAACTGTGAGTTATGGTGGTGGGACTAAAAATGGCCCAAAAGAGATAATTAAAGCTTCACATCAAGTTGAATTATATGATGAGGAATTAAATTGTGAACCTTACAAAAAAATAGGAATTAAAACTTTAAAACCTTTTAAGATTGATAAAAATATTAAAAAAGCTTTAAAAAAGATAGCTAACATAAATAAAGAAATTCTTAATAATAAACTTTTTCCAATGACTTTTGGTGGTGAACATTCAATCACACCAGGATGTATTGTTCCATTTGTAAAAAAACATAAAAATATCTGCCTCTTACATTTCGATGCTCATGCAGATTTAAGAGAAAGTTATAATGGTGAAAAATTTTCACACGCGTCTGCTATCAGAAGATGCTTAGATTATAAGAATGTTTCAATAATCTCATTTGGAATTAGAAATATTTCTAAAGAGGAGATACCTTTTTTAAAAAAAAATAAATCTAGAATTAGTATTTTTTGGGCAAAAGATAAGGCAAAATGGAATTTAAAAAAATTTAAAAAACTAATTAAAAATAAAACTGTTTATCTAACTTTCGATGTAGATGGTTTAGATTCGAGTATCATGCCTGCAACTGGAACACCTGAGCCTGGTGGTTTACTATGGGATGAAGTTTTACATATAATTAAGATTGCAGCCAAAAACTCAAACATCGTTGGCGCAGATATTAATGAGCTTGCACCAATTAAAGGATTTAATTCCTACAATTTTCTAGTAGCAAAGTTAGCTTATAAAATATTATCTTATAAATATTTATATTAAATCTAAACTGGTTTAAGTGTTTTCAGTAGTAGTCTGAAAGGGATTAGCATCATTAAAGCCACAAAAATTTTTACACTTAAATCTCCTAAAGACAATGTAATCCAAGGAATGCCCGTACCATAAAAAGATATTAAAAAAAATATAAACGTATCAATTGTTGAACCTATCAAAGATGACGTCAAAGGTGCAACAAACCATTCTTTTTTTCTCAATTTATCAAAAATTTGAACATCTAAGAGTTGGGCGACTAAAAAAGCAGTACCCGATCCGATTGCAATTCTTATAGATATCAAGTCTGTGAAGTTTGTAGAGAATAAAAGCGTAAAGCTAATACCTATAGCAAAACCAATATAAACAATTTTTCTGGCAACTATCTTGCCAAAAGATCTGTTGGCTAAATCTGTGATCAAGAAAGCAATCGGATAGCTAAAAGCTCCATAAGTTAATATTTCTTCTAAACCATAATATTTTATAGGGAACTGAACTAAATAATTAGATGCTAAAACAACTACCCCCATTAAAAATGAGAGTATAAAAAAAATTTTATTCATTAGGCTGTCTTAGATTGAACTTGTTTTTTTTGAAATGGAGACTTAATTAATAAACTTTTCTTCATCTTCTTTAATCTTGGAGATAAATTTTTATTTTTTACTGTCTTTAAAAATTCGTCAAAACTTCCTTTTTTATCAACAGATCTTACACCAGCATTACTTACAGTAAGTTTCATGCTTCTCTTTAAAAGTTCACTGGTAAATTTTACTTTTTTTAAATTAGGTAAAAATCTTCTCTTTGTCTTATTATTAGCATGACTAACATTATGACCTTTAAGGGGAATTTTGCCGGTAAGTTCACATTTTTTTGACATAATATTTTCGACTATATAAAGTGAGTTGATGATTGCGTCAAGTTTATAAAATTTAAGAAGTTGTTTTTTTCCCTATGATTTCACTATAATGTTTAACGCCATCTCTTATCAATAATTCCTTTAGCTCTTTTTTAATAAGGTTTACAATATTTGGTCCTCTATAAACCATACCTGTATAAAGTTGGACATAACTCGCGCCAGCTAAAAACTTATTGTACGCACTTATTCCAGAGTCTACTCCACCAACTCCAACAATTTTAATTTTATTATCAAGAGTTTTATAAAATTTATTAATCAGCGTTGTAGATTTTTCTTCTATTGGTTTGCCTGACAAACCTCCTTTTTGATGCTTTTGAATGTCATTTAATTTATCTCGAGTAGAATTAGAGGTGTTCGATAAAATGACTGCTTTTATATTATTGCTTAAAAGAACATCAGAAATTTTGGGTATTTCCTTATCTTTAATATCTGGTGAGACTTTTACTACAATCGGAATTTTTGAATTTAGTTTTGTTTTTTCACTATTGATTATATTTAATAAACTATTCAATTTTTCCTGATCATGAAAATTTCTCAGCTCTTCAGTGTTGGGAGATGAAATATTAATTGTAATATAGTCTGCAAATTCATGGAAGGTTTTTAAACATTCAACATAATCCTGCAATCTATCATTTGTATCTTTATTAGGACCTATGTTAATTCCCAGTAAACCAATTTGTTTATTACTTGAGATCCTATCAACAATGTTTTTTGCACCTAAGTTATTAAAACCCAATCTATTAATTAATGCTTCATCTTCAACTAATCTAAAAACTCTTGGCTTGGGGTTACCATATTGTTTAAGAGGTGTAACTGTGCCCACCTCCACAAAACCAAATCCCAATTTAAATAAAGAATTATAAACCTCAGCATTTTTGTCAAATCCTGCTGCCATTCCAATTGGATTTTCTATTTCTTTTTCAAATAATTTAGTCTTAAATAAATGGCTATTTTTATTTTTATCCAAAACATTTGGCACAAAATTAAATTTTAATGACTTTATTGCCAAACCATGGGCTGTCTCTGGATCAAGTTTAAAAATTAGAGATCTTAAATTTGAAAACATTATTTAACT
Source organism: uncultured Pelagibacteraceae bacterium (assembly GCA_902528545.1). Lineage (GTDB taxonomy): Bacteria > Pseudomonadota > Alphaproteobacteria > Pelagibacterales > Pelagibacteraceae > Pelagibacter. The sequence continues at coordinate 234,773 of CABZTB010000001.1, forward strand.
TTATTTATTATAAGATCTTTAGTTTCTTTAACACCAAAAAAACTTATAAAAAAACCCATTCGAGGGCCATTTTCGACTCCAAATACAACTTCATAAATTAATTTAAACCAGTCTCTCAAATTTTCTGAATACCCATTTGCTTTTCCTGTTGAATAAATTAAAGTTTGAATTTCCTCGGGAGACATCTTGTCATTACATTTATCTAAGGTTAATATTAGAGCCTCTAACGCTTTTTTTTCTATCTTATCAGGTATTTTATATTTTTTTTTAGCTTTTATTACATCATTAAAATATTTAATTGCATAACCAACTAAATTATCAAAAATGGGATAATCTTTTTCAGAAATATTTTCTTTATATTTTTTTACGAACTTCCATAATAATTCTTTGTTTTCGGCATTACTTGTTTCAACAAGATTTAATAACATAGAAAATGACATAATCATTTTTTCTTTTGGAACACTACCATTATGAACATGCCATACTGGATTCATCAGTAGCTGAAGCTCATCTTGGGTTTTAGCCTTTTCAATAAATTCCAAATATTCATCGACTGCTTTTGGAACTATTTCATTATAAAGTTTTTTTGCTCTTTTTGGATTTTGATACATGTATAATGATAAACTTTCTGGTGAGGCGTAATCTAACCATTGCTCGATTGTTATTCCATTCCCTTTTGATTTAGAAATCTTTTCCCCTTTCTCATCCAAAAAGAGTTCATAAGCAAAACCAGATGGGTTTTTTTTTCCAATTAGTTTAATAATTTTAGTGGATAATATTGCACTTTCTATCAGATCTTTTCCGTACATTTCAAAGTCAACATCTAACGCATACCATCTCATGGCCCAATCTACTTTCCACTGAAGTTTGCAATGACCATCTAATATGCTTGATTCTAAATCTTTACCTTTATTATCAAAAACAATTTTAGACTTAGAATTATCAATTTCTTTAACTGGAATTTCCAAAACATGTCCTGTTTCTGGACAAATAGGAAGAAATGGACAATAAGTTTTTTGGCGTTCTTTTCCTAAAGTAGGCATAATGATATTCATTATTCCATCATAATTATCTAAAATAATTTGAAGTGTTGGATTAAAAAAACCTGATTTATACAATTGAGTAGAGCTTTTAAAATTATATTTAAAATTAAAATTATTTAAAAACTTTTTTAATTTCTCATTGTTATGTTCACCAAAACTATTATATTTTTCAAAGGGATCTGGCACGTCTGTCAAAGGTTTATGAAGGTTTTTTTCTAACAATTCTTTGTTGGGTACATTGTCTGGTACTTTTCTAAGACCATCCATGTCATCAGAAAAAGTGATAATTTCTGTTGGAAGATCAGTTAATTGTTTTAACGCATTAACCACCATAGAAGTTCTAGCAACTTCTCCAAATGTTCCTATGTGAGGAAGTCCACTTGGGCCATATCCAGTCTGTAGTGTAATTTTACCTTTTTTTTCTAAAAAAGATTTTCTTTCTCTGAGCATTTTTTTTGCTTCAACGATTGGCCAAGAGCTTGTTTTTTCTAAGTTTTCTTTTTTTATCATGAATAATTCAACAAAATCTTTAATTAGCGAACTACTTAATTCTTATAGAGTTGAAATTTATTTACCATAAAATAATGTTCTTTCAAAATGTCTAATTATAAAACTGTTTTTTTCACTCTTGGAATTCTTCAAATAATTCTTGGTATTTTTATGCTTGTTCCAATAATTGTACAATTTATTTATGGTCAAATAGATTCTTCTTTTTTTGGTGCAGCAATTGTTACAATTATTTTTGGAACCTTGTTTTTTCTCTCCAATCTAGATCATGAAAAAAAACTTAACTTGCAACAAGCATTCCTTCTAACTGCATTAGCATGGTTAAGTATTGCTATATTTGGTTCATTACCCTTTATATTCTCTAATTTAGAATTTTCAGTCACAAATGCCTTTTTTGAAAGTATGTCAGGTATTACAACAACTGGTTCAACAATCATATCAAATTTAGAAAATATGCCTAAAGGCATATTATTTTGGAGAGCTATACTTCAATGGTTGGGAGGTATTGGTGTCATAGTGATGGCGATTACATTAATGCCCATCATGAATGTTGGGGGAATGCAATTATTCAAAATTTCAAACAATGATTCATCTGAAAAAATTCTTCCAAAGTCTAAAGAGGTTGCTCTAAGATTGATTTATATTTACTCTGGATTAACAGCGCTATGTGCAGTCACTTACAATATTTTTGGAATGAATATTTTTGATAGTATTACACATTCGATGACAACTATAGCAACTGGTGGATTCTCTAACTATAATCAATCAATTGGTTTTTTTAATAGCTTAGCGATAGAAACTACAGCTATGGTATTTATTATTTTAGGAAGTGTACCATTTATCGTGTACATTAAATTTTTGAATGGCAATAGGTCTATTTTTACATCGGATTCTCAAATCAAAACTTTTATTAAGATAATATTTATATCAATTTTCATTTTATCGATTTATCTTACTTTAAATAATTCAAGTTCATTTGATTTAAGATCAATTTTCTTTAACGTTATTTCTATTCTAACTGGAACCGGTTATGTCAATGCTCAATTTGACAATTGGGGTAGCTTTCCTTTAGTATTATTTTTAGCTTTGATGTTCATAGGTGGCTGTGCTGGTTCAACAACATGTGGCATAAAAATATTTCGTTTTCAAATTCTTTATTCATTTGTAATTAATCAACTAAAAAAAATTATTTACCCTAAAGGTGTTTTTGTGTTGAAATACGATAAAAATCCAATTGACGATAAATTCATAGCATCGATCATTTCTTTTATTTACATGTACTTAATAATATTTTTTTTATTGTCTGCGTTATTATCTTTAAATGGACTTGATTTTATAACCGCAATTTCAGGTGCTGCGACCTCTATTTCAAATGTTGGTCCAGGTTTAGGATCAATAATTGGACCTAATGGTAATTTCTCCTCATTACCAGATTTTTCCAAATGGATTTTAACAATCGGTATGATCTTGGGAAGACTGGAGTTATTTGCTATATTAGTGTTATTTTTACCTTCATTCTGGAGGAATTAAAAAATGATAGAAATTAAAAAACAATCCCTTTCAGAAACATTTTCAGTTTATTTCGATAAAAGAATGTTAAAAATATTATTGCTTGGTGCCATCTCTGGTTTTCCTTGGGTATTGATAGGTAGTAGTTTAAGTTTATGGTTAAAGGAAGATGGATTAAGCAGATCTACAGTTGGTTGGGCTGGTCTTATATTTGCAGTTTATGCATTTAATTATTTATGGGCTCCTTTAATCGATCGTATTCAAATACCATACCTAACAAAAAAGATTGGACATCGAAGAGGGTGGATTGTCCTAATGCAGATATTAATCTTAATCTCATTATTTTTGTGGAGTGTAATCGATCCTTCAGAAAATTTAGCCCTTGTAATATCAGTAGGTTTACTGATTGCAATTGCTTCAGCAACACAAGATATTACCGTGGATGCTTTAAGGATTGAGCAAATTAGCGAAAACGAGGGTAAATCAATGGCTGCGGGCGCAGCAATGGCTGTCGTTGGGTGGTGGAGTGGATATAAATTAGGCGGGGTTTTGTCATTGTTTTCTGCAGATTTTTTAGAAAATTTAGGTTTTCAAAATTATTGGCAACTAACTTTTTTAATCTTAGGAATTTTAATAATTCTTATGAATATTGGATTGATGTTTGTCAATGAAACTAACTCGACTGAAAGACAAATTAATCAGAAAAAAAATGATCAATTAATTGCTGGTAAATTCCAAAATTCAAATTTTCTTACTCAAACTATAACTTGGATCAGTGGAACTATTAGTGGACCTATAATAAGTTTTTTTAAAAAAAATGGATTTCAAATAGCTTTGGGGATCCTAGGGTTTGTTTTTTTATTTAAAGTTGGAGAGGCTTTTTTAGGGCGTATGTCTATTATCTTTTATAAAGAAATTGGTTTTAGTAAATCAGATATTGCTATTTATTCAAAAACTTTAGGTTGGATAACAACTGTCATCTTTACTCTGCTAGGTGGACTATTTGTAATAAGATCTGGTGTTTTAAAAGCAATGTTTTTAGCAGGAATTTTAATGGCGAGCACAAATCTCTTGTTCAGTCTTTTAGCGTGGAGTGGTAAATCTGAAATACTATTTGCAATAGCTGTAATCTTTGACGACATAGCAGCAGCTTTTGCCACTGTTGCATTTGTTGCATTCATATCATTGTTAGTTGATAGAACTTACACAGCAACTCAATATGCTCTATTAGCTTCAATAGGTACTGCTGGAAGAACTACGTTGGCCTCATCATCGGGTGCTTTAGTTGATTGGCTTAATGGAGACTGGGGGGTATTTTTTATTTTAACTGCTATAATGGTAATACCATCTTTAATTATATTATGGATAATAAGAAATAAATTAAAGATTAATGAAAAATAATTTTTTTTATAATTTTTCACTTGGAAATATAAATTCAAAACCCTCTAATAATTCTGAAACTTTATCGCAAATTTTATATGGCGAAAAATTTAAGGTATTAAGAAATAAGAAAAACTGGGTTAAAATAAAAACTAATTTCGACAATTATACTGGTTATATTAAAAAAAATAATTTTTACAAAAATTTTAAGCCAACTTTTAAGATACAAAAAACAAAATCTAGAATATTTATTAAAAAAGAAAATAAGTTTTTACCAACAAAAAATTATCTTTACTTTGCATCTGGCATATCGGTTTTAAACAAAAATAAAGGGCTAATTGAGTTTAAAAAGGACAGATGGATAAAAAAAAGTGATATTGTTAAAATTGATCATCTTGAAAAAGATTATTTAAAAATAATGAAATTATTTAAAAGTAGTAAATATCTATGGGGTGGAAAAACATCAGATGGTATTGATTGTTCTGCTTTGATCCAAATTTATTTTTATTATAACAGAATATTTTTTCCAAGAGATACAAAAGATCAAATAAAGTTTTGTAAAAGAAAAAAAGGTAAAAATTTAAGTAAAGGAGATATAATATTTTGGAAAGGACATGTCGGTATATGTCTAAGTAAGTCTAAATTTATTCATGCTTATGGACCAAAAAAGAAGGTGGTAGTAATGCCAACTAAACAAACAATTCAATTAATTGATAAAACCGCAAATCTAAAAGTTAAAAAAGTAAGTAATATTGGTAATTATTAATCTCTACCAAAATCAGGTTTATTTACATCCTGTTTTAATTTGATTATTTTTGACCTAACTTTTTTTGTTTGAATTAATTTTTTAAGAATTGATTTATTATTTTTTGAATTAATGTCTGTCTTAAATGATCTTAAATTTTTGATAAATATATCAATTGCTCTTGAAACATTTTTTCTATTATCAAAAAAAATGTCTCTCCACATAATTTCATTCGATGCAGCGATTCTTGAAAAATCTCTTAATCCACCTGCACTATATTTAATTAAGTCATATTTTTGCTTTTTCTCAAAATCTTGAGCTGATTTGACCAAATTGTAAGCTATTAAATGTGGTAAATGGCTTGTAATTGAAAATATTTTATCATGTCTTTCCGCATTCATGATTACAGTTTTTGAACCCATTTTTTTCCAAAAAGAATTTAAAAATTTTAAATGTTTCATATTTATTTTCTTATTTTTAATCAATACACACCACTTATTTTCAAACAGATTTTCCTTACCATGCTCAGGCCCACTTACTTCTGATCCAGCTATAGGATGACTTTGAATCCAGGATATTTTTTTTTTTAAATTTTTTTTAATTATTTCTGAAGACTCTATTTTTGACGAACCAACATCAGTAATAATTTGTTTTGAATTAAAATTATTGTTTAATCTTAATATTATCTTTTTGTATTCACTCATTGGCGTACAAAAAATAATTAGATTTGATTTTGCAACTACCTCTTGTAGTTTATTTACGAGAGTTCCTGGCAATTTTAGTCTTTTGATCTTTGATATATTTTTTTTAGATTTTTCAAAAATGAAAATTTTTTTTGCTAATTTTTTTTTTGCAATTCTTTTTACTAACGAAGATCCTAACAAGCCACAGCCGATGATGAGCACATTTTTCATTAATTAAACATTCCTTTTACTGCTCGCATAAATTTTAAATTATCTGTTTTTGATCCAATAGTTAATCTTAACATATTTTTTATTTTGTAGCCATTTTCTGTTGATCTTAAGATAATTCCTTTCATCTTTAATTTTTCATAAAAATATTTCGCTTTAAATTTACATCTTTCAAAATTTAATAATAAAAAATTAGCCGATATATTATTTGAATTAATTCCATATTGGTTAAGAAAATTTTTCAGTTTTTTTGCATAAATAACATTGTGTTTAACCGAACGAGTTATAAACTTAGTATCCTTAAGAGACTCAATGGCAGCTTTTTGTGCAACCTCATTAACATTAAAAGGTGGCTTAATAACATTCAGTGCTTTAATAATTTTTTTTGAACCATATCCCCATCCTACTCTTAGAGAGGATAAACCGTATATTTTAGAAAATGTTCTTAAAATAAAGACATTTTGTTTATTTTTGAATAATTCTAATCCACTTTTATAATCATTATTTTTCATATATTCTGCATATGCATCATCCACTACTAACAGAATATTTTTTCTCAATTTTTTTCTAAGTTCTGAAAGCTCAGAACTTGTAAGATATGTTCCAGTTGGATTATTAGGATTTGCTAAAAAAACAATTTTTGTTTTTTTTGAAACATTTTTAATAATTTCTGGAATTGATACTTTAAAATTATTTTCTTTAGCAAAAATAACTTTTGCGCCAACTATTTTTGCATATATCCTATACATTAAAAAACTATACTGAGGAAGAATAACTTCATCCTTAGGATTTAAAAATAATTGACACAACATTTGAATAACTTCATCAGATCCAGCTCCGCAAATTATTCTATCTTCATCACATTTAAACTTTTTTGATATTTGTCTTCTTAAGGCTTTAGACTTGCCATCTGGGTACCTAAAAAAACTTAAATTTTTATTAGACAAAATTTTTTTTGCTCTTGAGCTGACACCTAAGGCCGACTCATTCGCAGATAGCTTTACAACTTGATGAAATCTCTTAACACTGGATTTACCAGGTTCATAGGTTTCAATATTCAATCTCTTAAATCTCATAGTTGCCGTCTTTTATAAATTTTATGCCCTTTATAAATAAAAAAACATTTTTTTACATAGTTTAAGTGTAATTATTTTTAAAAATTGACATACTAAATAACTTCTAGTACAAAATTTATGCGCTGATTTACCTGAATTGCGAGCGCTTTAAAAAAACCGCTAAAAAAGTTTTTTTTCTCACAATTCAACTTTCAGCTTTTATTATGAATATAAAAGAAAATATAAAAACATTGATTGTTGAAAAACCACTCAAGTTAGATTGTGGTCAAACTATTAATAATTTTCCTTTAGCTTATGAAACTTATGGTTCGCTGAATTATAAAAAAGATAATGCGATTTTAGTGTTTCATGCTTTAACTGGTGATCAATTCGTAACAGGTATAAATCCGATAACCAAAAAGGATGGTTGGTGGTCTTACGCAGTAGGCTCTGGTAAATCGATAGATACAGATAAATATTTTGTAATATGTGCAAATGTGATAGGCGGATGTATGGGGTCTTTCGGGCCTAGCCATGAAAATCCTAATACGAAAAAAATTTACGGAACAGATTTCCCAGTCATTACAATTAATGACATGGTAAATGCACAAATAAATTTGTTGGATTTTTTTGGAATAGAAAAACTTTTTTCAGTTGTGGGTGGTTCAATGGGTGGGATGCAAGTCCTACAATTTATTAGTAATTTTCCTGATAAAGCTAAAACAGCAATACCAATTGCTTGTACTTCAAGCCATTCTGCACAAAATATAGCTTTTAATGAACTTGGCAGACAAGCCATTGCAGCAGATCATAATTGGTCAGATGGAAATTATAATTCAAAAAATATTGTACCCGATAAAGGATTAGCTGTAGCTAGAATGGCTGCACATATTACTTATCTCTCAAAAAAAGGGCTTCAAGAAAAATTTGGGAGAAAACTTCAAGAAAGAGATGATTTAAAATTTGGTTTTGATGCTGACTTTCAAATTGAAAGTTATCTTAGATACCAAGGTTCGGTATTTGTAGATCGGTTCGATGCGAATAGCTATTTATATATTACCAGAGCAATGGATTACTTTGATTTAGTAAAACAATTTAATGGAAATTTATCCGATGCTTTTAAAAATACTAAAGCAAAATTTTTTATAATATCCTTTACCTCAGACTGGCTTTATCCAACACAAGAAAATAAAGACATTGTAATTGCCTTAAACGCAGTAGGTGCAAATGTGGGTTTTGTTGAAATTGAGTCTGATAAAGGCCACGATTCTTTTTTGCTTAATGTTCCAGATTTCTTAAAAGCACTCAAAAATTTTTTAGATAAATCTTATGCAGAAAAACTTTCATGAAACCAGAGTATAAAATTATTTCAGATTTAATTGAGAAAGATGCAAAAGTTCTTGATGTAGGATGTGATGATGGAACTTTGATGGAATTTTTGAAGACAAACAAAAATGTTAATATCAGAGGAATTGAAATTTCAAAAGAAAAAGTGCAAATTTGTATTGCTAAAGGGCTGACTGTTATTGAGGGAAATGCGGAATTTGATTTAAAGCAATTTCCAAATGACTCTTTTGAGTATGTTGTTCTTGGACAAACTTTACAAGCTTTTATAAATCCTGAGACTGTAATTAAAGAGCTTTTACGAGTTGGTAACAAAGCTATAGTAACTATTCCAAATTTTGGGCATTGGAAAGTAAGATTAAATTTATTATTTAAAGGAACTATGCCAATTACAAACTCTTTACCTCATGATTGGTATAACACACCAAACATTCATATGTGCACGATAAAAGATTTTGTCAGATTTTCTAAGATTATAAACTTTAAAATTTTTAAATCTTTAGCGTTAATTAATGAAAATGTTTCTGATATTAATAACTCAAATCTTATTTTTAAAAATTTATTTGGAGAACTTGGTATATTTTTAATAGAAAAATAAATGAAAATTGAAATTATTAAATGTCTACAGGATAATTATAGCTACTTAATTATTGATGAAGAAAATCAAACTGCTTGTGTCATTGACCCAAGCGAGTCTGTACCAATAATCAATTATCTTGATAATTTAAAAATAAATTTAAAATTTATACTAAATACACACCATCATTACGATCATGTGGGTGGAAATCTTGAATTAAAAAAAAAGTATAACTCTAAGGTAGTTGGATTTATTGGAGATAAAAACCGTATACCCGAGATTGATATATCTCTAGAGGATAACCAAATATGGAAGCAAGATAATTTTCAGGCAAAAATTTATCATGTTCCAGGTCATACATCTGGACATATCGCTTTTCATTTTTTTAAAGAAAAAAAAATTTTTACTGGTGATACTTTATTCTCTCTAGGGTGTGGCAGAATTTTTGAAGGTACCTACGAACAAATGTATAATTCACTTAATAAAATTAAATCATTACCAAAAGATACAGAAATATATTGTGGCCATGAATACACTTTACAAAACTCAAATTTTTGTATTGCCAATGACTCTGATAATTTAAGATTAAAAAATAAAATACTAGAGATTAACAAGAAACTTAAAAATGCATTACCAACAATACCAAGCACTTTAGCTGATGAATTAGAATGTAATATATTTCTTAAAGCAAAAGATTTAGAAAGTTTTTCAAAATTAAGAGATTTAAAGGATAATTTTTAGTTAATAAGCTTGACTAAAGAAATGCCCTGACTATATTGCCTGATAAAAAAATCTATTTTATGTCATACGCAGTTATACAATCAGGTGGAAAACAATATAAAGTGAAGTCTGGTGAAATTTTAAAAATTGAAAAATTACCAAATTCAAAATCCGATACTAAAATTGAGTTTAATGATATATTGGCATATGGCGATAATAAAGTAATAGAAATTGGTTCGCCAACAATTCAAGGTGCAAAGGTTGAGGCAAACCTAATAAAAAATAGCAAAAATAGAACTGTACTTATTTTTAAGAAGAGAAGAAGACAAAACTCAAGAAGAAAAAATGGTCATAGACAAGAATATTCTATGATTAGAATAAATAAAATTTTTTCAAAAGATGGTAAGATTTTATCTGAGGCTGAAAAGATTTCAAAACCAACAAAAAAAAATTCTGAAAAAAAGGAATTAAGTAAATAAAGGAATAAAATATGGCTACGAAAAAAGCTGGTGGATCATCGAGGAACGGTAGAGATAGTGCCGGCAGAAGACTTGGTGTAAAAAAATATGGTGGTCAAAATGTTATTCCTGGCAACATAATTGTTAGACAAAGAGGTACTAAGATATTTCCAGGAGAAAATGTGGGTATGGGTAAAGATCACTCAATTTTTTCAGTAATAAAAGGTAAAGTTGTTTTTAAAAAAACAAAATCCGATAGAACTTTTGTTTCAGTAAAACCCAATTAATATTACAACTCAAAATAGCGTTGTATTATGAAATTCTTAGATCAAGTAAAAATTTATATTAAAGCTGGCAATGGTGGTGATGGCTCTCCAAGTTTTAGAAGAGAAAAATTTATCGAGTATGGTGGACCAGACGGTGGCGATGGTGGTAAAGGTGGTTCAGTAATTTTAAAAGCTGAAAGAAATTTAAATACTTTAATCGATTTTAGATACCAACAACATCATAAAGCAAAAAGAGGTAATAATGGTGCTGGACAAAACCGGACTGGTAAAAGTGGAGATGATCTCATTCTCAAAGTTCCATTAGGTACCCAGGTTTTTGAAGAAGATAATAAAACCTTAATTTTTGACTTTATAAAAATTGGGGAGAAGTTTGTGGCTGCTGCAGGTGGTAAAGGTGGTTTAGGCAATACTAGATTCAAAAGTTCAACAAATAGAGCTCCAAGAAAATTTACTAAGGGTACTCGAGGTGAAGAATTTACTATATGGCTTCAATTAAAAACAATTGCAGATATTGGAATAATAGGATTGCCTAATGCTGGTAAATCAAGCTTACTAGCAGCTATTACTAATGCTAATCCTAAAATTGCAAATTACGAATTTACAACATTAAATCCAAATCTTGGTGTGGCAAGCTATGATGATAAAGAAGTTACAATTGCAGATATTCCTGGATTAGTAGAGGGAGCGCATAAGGGAACTGGTTTAGGTATACAATTTTTAAAACACATAGAGAGGTGTAAATCTCTTTTACACATGATCGATATCACAAACGATGATATAAAAAAAAGTTACAACCAAGTAAAAAAAGAATTAAAGAATTATAGTTCCAAACTTGCAAAAAAAAGAGAGCTTATTGTTTTAAATAAAACCGATTTAATTGATGATAAAGAAATGAAAAAAATTGAAAAAAATTTAAAAAGAATCACTAAATCAGAAATTATTACAATTTCTACAATAAAGAAAAAATACATTTCCAAAATTAAAGCAAAATTAGTTGGTTATGCATCTTAAAAATTCGAAAATTATAGTAATAAAAATTGGGTCATCACTGATTGTAGATAGTAAAAAAAAAATAAGAAAAAAATGGCTATCATCTTTTGCTAAAGATATTCAAAAATTAAAATCTAAAAATAAAAAAATTATCATTGTAAGTTCTGGAGCAATTGCACTTGGATGTAAAAAAATGAATTACAATAAATCAAATTTAAAGCTTGATAAAAGTCAAGCAATAGCCTCTGTAGGTCAAATCGAACTTATGAATTTATTTTCTCAAACTTTTTCAAAATTAAAGATTAATATTTCACAAATTTTGCTAACTTTGGATGATACCGAGGAGAGAAGAAGATCGATAAATGCCAAAAGAACATTTGAGAACTTATTTAAGTTGGATTACATACCCATCGTTAATGAAAATGATACAATTGCAACTTCAGAAATAAAATATGGTGATAATGATAGACTTGCCTCTCGTGTTGCACAGATAACTAATGCCGATACTTTAATATTATTATCCGATGTAGATGGTCTTTTCACAAAAAATCCAAAATTATTTAAAGACGCAAAATTAATAAAAAAAGTGAATAATCTAGACAAAGATATGAAAAAAATTTACATAAAAGGGATAACAGAGTTTGGTAAGGGTGGAATGAATACCAAAATTGAGGCTGCTAAGATTTGTAATTTGGCAGGATGTAATATGATTATTGCAAACGGATTATATTTAAATCCAATACAACAAATTGAAAAAAAGAATATTTGTACTTTATTTGAGTCAAGAATATCTAAATTACATGCACGAAAAAAATGGATAATAAGTTCTGTTTCACCAAAAGGGACTCTTGTCATAGATGATGGTGCTAAAAAAGCACTAGTTGGTGGTAAAAGTTTATTAGCTGCAGGGATTATTAATTTATCAGGAAAATTTAACAAAGGTGACCATATAAAGATTTTAGATACTAAAAATAAAGAATTTGCGAGAGGTCTAAGCTCTTTTTCCTCTGAAGAAATAAATAAAATAATGGGTTGTCACTCAAATCAGATTGAAAAAAAACTTGGATACATAACAAAGTCTGAAGTTGTTCATAAAGATGATATGGTCGAGGTTTAATGCAAAAGCTACTAACTGATATCGGAAAAAGATCAAAAAAAGCTATTAATAAAAGTTTAAGTACAAAAAAAAAGGACAAAGTTCTAAAAGATTATCGTCTTCTAATTTTAAAGAACAAAAAATTAATAATTAATGAAAATAAAAAAGATATTAAGAATGCCTACAAAAAAGGTATTAAAGATAATTTAATCCAAAGATTAATATTAAATGACAAAAAAATAATTGCGATAACCAATTCAATAAAAAAAATTATCAGTTTAAGTGATCCTACAAATGTCATTTTAGAAAAATGGAAAAGGCCAAATGGTTTAGTAATATCAAAAGTATCAATACCTATTGGTGTAATTGGCGTTATATACGAAAGTAGACCCAATGTTACAGCAGATGTTGCATCATTATGTTTTAAGTCTGGGAATGCGGTTATTTTAAAAGGTGGATCTGAAGCTTATTATTCTAACCTTATTCTCACAAAATTCTTCAGAAAATCACTAAAGAAAAATAATGTTGATGAAAATTTTGTTCAGTTTTTAAAACTAAAAAAAAGAAGTGTTGTTGATTTTCTTTTACAAAAAATGAGTAAATTTATTGATGTAATAATTCCAAGAGGCGGGAAAGGTTTAGTTAAAAAAGTACAGGATTTGTCATCTGTTCCAACAATTGGTCATTTGGAAGGTATTTGTCATTCTTATGTAGATAAGAATGCAAATCCTAAGATTGCAAATAAAATAGTTCAAAATGCTAAAATGAGGAATACCGCAATATGTGGAGCAACCGAAACAATTCTTTTACACGAAAAAATAATCAAAAAATTTGGAAATAAAATTTTAAAAAATTTAGAAGAAAATGGATGTAAAATTATTGGTGATAATAAGATAAGAAAACTTTATGATAAAAAAATTCAGAAGGCTTCAATAAAAGATTGGTCAAAAGAATATTTATCACCTGTTGTATCTGTGAAATCAGTAAAAAATATAGATGAGGCTATAGCGCATATTAACAAATACGGCACCATGCATACGGATTGTATTATTACTCAAAACAAAAAAGCAGCAAAAAAATTTTTAAATGAGGTAAAAAGTTCAATAGCTATGCACAATACTTCAACACAATTTGCAGATGGAGGTGAATTTGGGTTTGGTGGTGAGGTGGGAATTTCAACCAACACACTTCCACCTAGAGGTCCTGTGGGACTTAATCAACTTATTTCCTACAAATACAAAGTCACTAGCAAAGGCCAAATAAGGAAGTAATTTGAATTTGAAAAAAAAAAGAATTGGAATTTTAGGTGGTTCATTTGATCCTGCTCACAATGGTCATCTAGCTATATCTAAAGAAGCAGTAAAAAGATTTAAACTTGAAAAGATTATATGGGCAATTACAAAAAAAAATCCTTTTAAAATAAAAAGTTCTTTAAGCCTGCAATCTAGAATTAAAGGATGTAAAAAGATTATTAAAAAAAATAAATCTATTGAGGTCAAATTTTATGAAAATAAAATTAAGTCAAATAAAACAATAAATCTAATTAATTACTTCAACAAAAATAAAAAAAATGAAATTTTTTTTTTAATGGGTGCGGATAATTTAGTTAATTTCCATAAATGGCATAAATGGAAACAGATTTCAGAAAAATGTAATATCTTGGTTTTTGATAGATATGGATATAAGAAAAAATCATTAAATTCAAAGACATATAAAACCCTTAAAAGTGAGAAGATTAAATTTGTTAATTTTAATAAAGTCAATATTTCGTCTTCTCAATTAAGGAAAATTTGATAGTCTAAAATTAATTAATGGATAAAATTTCAGATCTTAAAAATTCTATCATCAAAACATTAGATATTAACAAGGCTCAAAACATAATAAGCATAGATCTCAAAGACAAAAGTTCTATGGCTGACTTTATGATTATTGCGAGCGGCACTTCATCTAGGCACATACAATCTTTATCTGAGCAAGTTTTGGAAAAATTTAAAGATAATGGCATAAAAAATTCAAAAATTGAGGGCGCAGATAGTAGTGAATGGAAATTAATTGATGGTATAGACTTAATCGTTCATATTTTTCACCCAGAAAAAAGAAAATTTTATGAACTTGAAAAAATGTGGTCTGAGCTAATACCTAAAGAAAAATTAATAATCTAATGAAAAAAGTATTTACTTTATTTTTATTTTATTTTCTATTTCAGCAAGTGAATTCTGCTGAAAATGATATTTACAAAAAAATTGATTTATTTGGAGAAGTGCTTGAAAAAATCAATAAAGAATATGTAGATGAAATTAATCAATCTGAGAGTATGGACTCTGCAATAAATGGCCTTCTACAATCTCTGGACCCTTACTCGGCATACATGTCTCCAGAAATATTTAATGAAATGCAGACTGAGACTAGTGGTGAATTTGGGGGTCTTGGTATTGAGGTGAGTATGGAGTCAGGTGTTGTAAAAGTCATTTCTCCTATAGACGACACGCCAGCATCTAGAGCAGGAATTAAAGCAGGCGACTATATTGTCAAAATTAATGATGTTCAAGTTCAGGGCAAATCTCTCAGCGAAGCTGTTGATTTAATGAGGGGGCCAGTTGGATCGGGAATTGAACTTACAATTCGAAGACGTGGAGAGAGAAAAGCTCTAATATTTAATGTTGTAAGAGAGATTATACAAATTCAATCTGTTAAAGCTGACATTTTAGAAAAAAGTATAGGTTATTTAAGACTAACCTCGTTTAATGAAAATAGTGGCAAACAAATAGAAAGAGAAATTAAAAAACTAGAAAAAAATAAAGATGTTAAGTCATACATTTTAGATTTAAGAAACAATCCTGGCGGACTACTTTCTCAAGCAATAAAAATCTCTGACTTTTTTTTAGATAATGGAGAGATCGTATCCACAAAGAGTAGAAAACCTTCTGAAAATAGAAAATGGTTTGCAAAAAAAGGTGACCTTACAAATGGAAAAGTCTTGATTGTTCTTATTAACTATGGATCAGCTTCGGCATCAGAAATAGTTGCGGGAGCCCTCAAAGATCACAAAAGAGCAATTTTATTAGGTGAAAATAGTTATGGTAAAGGTTCAGTACAATCTATAATTCCCCTTAAAAATGATGGAGCAATAAGGCTCACAGTAGCTAAATATTATCTTCCTTCCGGAAAATCCATTTCCGAAGTTGGTGTATCTCCAGATATAGAGATTGATGAGGAGAACGATGATTTCAGAATCAAAACTGAAACCGACAATCAGTTAGAATACGCCATTAAACTTCTCAAAGGCTAATATGGAAGAAAAATTCAGAAATCTGCCACTTAGAAGTGGAGTGGGCATTGTTGTCCTTAACAAGGAGAATAAAGTTTTTGTTGCAAAACGAATTGATAATCCAAAAAATTTTTGGCAAATGCCCCAGGGTGGAGTAGATGAAGGAGAAGATTTTTTAACTGCTGCATATAGAGAATTAGAGGAGGAAACTAGTATCAAGAATGTAGAGCTTATCAGAGAAATTGAAGGCACAATTACCTACGAGCTCCCAAAAAATTTATTGGGTATTATTTGGAAAGGTAAATATAAGGGACAAAAACAAAAATGGTTTTTAATGAGATACCTGGGTAAAGATGAAGATATAAATATTAAAACAAATAAACCAGAATTTTTAGAGTGGAAATGGATTGAATTAGAAAAAATTACCGAAGTAGTAGTGGATTTCAAATATCATGTATATAAAGAACTTAAAGAAAAAATAAAGATAATAATTAATTGATAGACTTTAAAATTTCAACTTTTTGATCAGCCAAATATTTCAATTGATCACTAATTTCTGGTTTATTAGACTCTTCTTCTGCATTTTTTAATAATTCCAGCAATTTATTTTTCTCAATATCTTTTAAATTAAAGATATAGCTAGTTAAAATGGATAAAGTATTATTTTTAAATTCAATGATTCCATCCTCAACATAATACTTTTCTTCACCAGATTTTGCTTGAATGGTTATAATACCTGGTTTTAAAAATGAAATCATAGAAATATGATCTTTTAGTATCCCCATTTCTCCTTCAAATGCAGGAACAACTACCTGATTAACATCCTCTTTTGACAAGAAGGATTTCTCTGGATTAACTATTTCTATTTTAAATTCATCACTCATTAAGCTGCTGCATCTTTAGACATTTTTTCAGCTTTTTCGATGGCTTCTTCAATGGTTCCAACCATATAAAATGCCGCTTCTGGAAGATGATCATATTCACCTTTGCAAATTGCATCGAAACCTTTAATTGTTGACTCTAAATCAACTAGTTTTCCTGGTGATCCTGTAAATACCTCAGCCACAAAGAAAGGTTGAGATAAAAATCTTTGAATTTTTCTAGCTCTTGCTACGACTAATTTATCTTCCTCTGATAATTCATCCATACCTAGAATAGCAATAATATCTTGTAATGATTTATATGTTTGTAATATTTTTTGTACCTCACGAGCTACTCGATAGTGCTCATCACCAACAATTCTAGGATCAAGAATTCTTGAAGTTGAGTCTAGTGGATCAACTGCAGGATAAATACCTATTTCAGCTATTTGTCTCGAAAGTACAGTTGTTGCATCTAAATGAGCAAATGAAGTTGCTGGTGCAGGATCCGTTAAGTCGTCAGCAGGCACATAAATTGCCTGTACTGATGTAATAGAGCCTTTATTGGTTGTAGTGATTCTCTCTTGTAAATTTCCCATATCAGTTGCCAATGTTGGCTGATATCCTACAGCAGAAGGTATTCTTCCTAATAATGCTGATACCTCAGAACCCGCTTGAGTAAACCTAAATATATTATCAACGAAAAATAGAACATCCTGTCCTTCTTGATCTCTAAAATATTCTGCTACAGTTAATCCTGTAAGTGCCACTCTTGCTCTTGCTCCTGGAGGTTCATTCATTTGTCCATAAACTAAAGCTGCTTTAGAACCAGGGCCTTCAGATTTAATTACCCCAGACTCCATCATTTCATGATAAAGATCATTTCCTTCTCTAGTTCTTTCACCTACGCCGGCGAAAACTGAAAAACCACCATGGGCTTTAGCAACATTATTTATCAATTCCATAATTAAAACAGTTTTTCCAACACCAGCACCACCAAACAAACCAATCTTTCCTCCTTTTGCATATGGAGCTAAAAGATCAATTACTTTGATACCAGTTACAAGTATTTCTGTTTCTGTTGATTGATCATTAAATTCTGGAGCTGGTCTATGGATTGGCCAATTTTCTTTTGTTTTTACTTCTCCTCTTTCATCTATTGGTTCTCCTACAACATTTATAATTCTTCCTAAAGTTTCAGGTCCCACTGGTACTTTTATTGGAGCATTCGTATTTATTACCTCATCACCTCTTTTTAGTCCTTCGGTAGCATCCATTGCAATAGTTCTTGCAGTAGACTCACCTAAGTGTTGAGCTACCTCAAGCACTAATCTATTATTTCCATTTTTACATTCTAAAGCTGTTAATATTTCTGGTAAATCACCTTCAAACTTTACATCAACAACTGCTCCTATAACTTGTGTTATTATTCCTTTGCTCATAATTATAAACTTTCTGCTCCTGATATTATCTCTATTAGTTCTTTTGTAATTGCTGCCTGACGACTTCTATTGTATTCAATAGTAAGTTTATCAACCATTTCACCCGCGTTTCGAGTTGCATTATCCATTGCACTCATTCTTGCACCCTGCTCGCTAGCTGAATTTTCTAACATTGCTTTAAATATTTGCGTCGAAATATTTTTTGGTAATAAATTACTTAAAATTTCATCCTCATCTGGTTCAAATTCGTAGCTATCTTCTGAATTATTTTGATCATCACTTTTTGTATTTAATGGGATTATTTGTTGAGCCTGAGGTATTTGAGTTATTACATTTTTAAATTGATTGTAAAAAATAGTACAAACATCAAATTCTTTTTTTTGAAACTTTTCAATTATAATTTTTCCAACTTTTTCTGCATCAAAATAATTTGCGTTTTTTGAATTTTTAAATGAGATGTTATCAATAATTCTGTTTCCATAAACTCTTTTCAACTGATCATTACCTTTAGAACCAACAGTAATAATCTTCAATTCCTTACCCTCTTTATTCAATTTGGCAAAATAACTTTTAGCTTTCTTAATTATATTAGCATTAAAGCCTCCACATAAACCTCTATCTGACGTCAGCACTACACAAAGATGAACTTGTTCTTTCCCTGTTCCAGAAAGTAATTTAGGAGCTGTTTCTTTGTCAGAGATACCGCTAGATAAATTTAAAATTATATTATTCATTTTTTCAGAATATGGCCTTCCTTTTTCAGCACTATCTTGAGCTCTTTTTAGTTTAGCTGCAGCCACCATTTTCATGGCTTTTGTAATTTTTTGTGTAGATTTTACACTTGTTATTCTTTTTTTTAGATCGTCCAAACTAGCCATAAATAAATTAAGATTTAAAGTTTTTCTTAAGATTAGTGATTACATCAATTAAGCTTTTCTCTGTTACTTCTTCTAATTTACCTGAGCTCTGAATTGACTCGATTAATTCTGGTTTATCAGATTTACATCTCTCAATGATCTTGTTTTCGAATTCAGCAATATCTTTTAAATCAATATCATCTAAATATCCTTTTACTCCACAAAATACAGAGATAACCTGTTCAGCAACAGTCATTGGAGAGTATTGTTTTTGTTTTAATAACTCAGTTAATTTTGATCCTCTATTTAAAAGCTGTTGAGTTGAGGCATCTAAATCTGATCCAAATTGAGCAAAAGCTGCCATTTCTCTATATTGTGCTAATTCAAGTTTCATTGATCCTGATACTTTTTTCATAGCTTTTGTTTGCGCTGCTGAACCAACCCTAGAAACAGATAATCCAACATTAATTGCTGGTCTTATACCTTGGTTAAATAATTCAGTTTCTAAAAAAATTTGTCCATCAGTAATTGAAATTACATTAGTTGGAATATAAGCAGAAACGTCTCCACCTTGAGTTTCAATAATAGGAAGAGCTGTTAATGAACCTCCGCCGTGTTCATCACTTAATTTAGCGGCCCTTTCTAGCAATCTACTATGAAGATAAAATACATCACCCGGGTATGCTTCTCTACCTGGTGGTCTTCTTAAAATCAGTGACATTTGTCGGTAAGCAACTGCTTGCTTAGATAAATCATCATAA
Source organism: uncultured Pelagibacteraceae bacterium (assembly GCA_902528545.1). Classification (GTDB taxonomy): domain Bacteria; phylum Pseudomonadota; class Alphaproteobacteria; order Pelagibacterales; family Pelagibacteraceae; genus Pelagibacter. Next base: position 254,583 of record CABZTB010000001.1, read on the forward strand.
ATAATCAGAGCATGCATTCCATTATCTCTAAAATATTCTCCCATTGCACATCCAGTGTAAGGAGCCAAAAATTGAAGTGGAGCTGAGTCTGATGCTGTTGCTGCAACTATAGTTGTATATTCCATTGCTCCAGCTTCTTCTAAAGTTTTTTGAATTTGTCTAACAGTTGATCGTTTTTGACCAACAGCAACATAAATACAATAAAGTTTTTGTTTTTCATCCCCCGACTCATTTATTTTTTTTTGATTAATAATTGTATCGACTGCTACAGCAGTTTTACCTGTCTGACGATCTCCAATTATTAGCTCACGCTGACCTCTTCCAATTGGTACAAGACTATCAATTGATTTTAGTCCTGTCTGCATTGGTTCACTAACAGATTGTCTTGGGATTATTCCTGGTGCCTTAACTTCAACTCTACTTTTTTTAATACCTTTGTCTAAAGCCCCTTTCCCATCAATTGGATTTCCTAATCCATCTACGACTCTACCTAACAACTCTTTTCCAACAGGTGTATCTACAATGCTTCCAGTTCTTTTTACAACATCACCTTCTTTAATATTCCGGTCGTCACCAAAAATTACAACTCCAACATTTTCACTTTCTAGATTTAAAGCCATTCCTTTCGATCCATCAGAAAATTCAACCATTTCTCCTGCTTGAACATTATCAAGGCCGTAAATTCTTGCTATACCATCACCTACAGATAATACCTGTCCTACCTCAGAAATTTCTGCTTTTTCTCCAAAATTTTTAATTTGTTCTTTTAAAATTTTTGTGACTTCTGAAGGATTTATTTCCATTTATGCCTCTATCATTCTGTTTTCAATTTGTTTTAATTTACTTTTTATTGATGTGTCAATCATAGTACTTCCCACTTGAACGACCAAACCTCCAATTAAACTTTCATCATGTATATAGTTTAATTTTATCTGAGATTTAAAGTTATTTGATAATTCATCTGTAATTTTTTTAATCTCCTCTTGATTAAGTAATTTTGCGGATTTAATTTCTGCTTTCAATTCACCTCTTTTTTCTGAACATATTTCAATAAATGTTTTTAGAATTTGCTCTAGATAAAAAAATCTTCTCTTTAAGACTAAAAAATTTACAAAATTTTTAAAAAGAGCCTCTAATTTAAAGTTTTCTGAAATCTTATTTATTACATTGGTCAAAACTTCTCTGTTTAATGTAGGATCTTTAATAAAATTCGTAAAATCTTTATTATTTGAAATTAAATTTATAAAAGCTTTTGCATTTATTTCTACATCAACCAGTGAGTTAGAATCTCTCGCCAACTCATACAAAGCTAAAGAGTATCTATTAGCTGAGGTATCTGAAAATCCTTTATTTTTACTCAATTTTTACCCTCTAAATGAATATGATTAATTTTAAATCACGATTTAATTAGCACATGCCTTTATAGTCTTCAAGTAACACATTAGCTAAAAATTAGTTTTTTTGAGCGTTAATTAAAGCTAATTGGATCAACATCAACTGAAAGTTTTATTCCTGAGGCAAATTTATATTTTGGAATTATTGATGCTAAACTATTTTGTAATTGAAGAGTTTTAGCACCTCTTATAAGTAATCGCACACGATATTTGCTCTTTAATTTAAAGATAGGAGCGCTTACTGGACCTAAAATTTTTCCATTAATATTATTAGAAATGAATAGTTTGAATTTTAAGGCTTCTCTTTCTAATTCATTTTCCTTATTACCTGTCAAAATCAAAGAGATAAATCTTTGAAATGGAGGTAAATTATTTTTTTTTCTAATTTCTATTTCTTTATCAAGAAAAATTTCTGGATTTTTATTTGTAATATCATCAATCAATTTTGTATTAAAATTATAAGTTTGAAAATAAATAGTAGATGGACTTCCTGTTCTTCCAGCTCTACCTGATAACTGATGATATAATTGTAAATTTTTCTCTGCACTCCTTAAATCGTGACCCATTAGTGATAAATCGATATCAACTACAACAATGCAATTCAAGTTTGGAAAATGAAAACCTTTGGAAATTAGTTGTGTTCCAACTAAAATTTCAATTTCATTATTTATTATTTTTTCTAATTTTTCTTTTGAGCTTTTTTTATTCATTGTATCACTAGAAAAAATTTCAATTTTTTTTGATGGAAAACTTTTTTTTACTTCTTCTGAGATCCTTTCAACACCGGGTCCACAAAATATAAATTCACAAAATCCTTCTTTATAACATTCTCTTTTCAAAAAACTTTTAAATCCACAATAATGGCACAATAAATTATTTTTATTTTTGTGATAAACTAAATTTATTGAGCAATTTGGACATGAAAAATTATTGAAACATTTTTTGCACAAAACATTTGGGGAAAATCCTCTTCTATTTAGAAAAAATAAAACCTGATCATTCTTTTTAAGGTGAAAATTTACTTTTTGAATTATCTCTTTAGAAAGCCAAGATTGTTTATTCATTTTAACATTATTCAAATTAATTATTTCATATTTAGGTAAAGAAGCATTTTGATATCTTTGAACAAGTTTTGAACAGGTGTATTTTTTTTTCTTAATATTTTCGTATGTTTCTATTGATGGAACAGAGGTGATTAAATTTATTGGAATATTTTCAAAAGATGCCCTAGAGATAGCCATATCTCGAGCATTAAATATTATCCCTTCATCTTGTTTGTAAGATTGATCATGCTCTTCATCAACTATTATTAACCCTAAATTTTTAAATGGTAAAAATAAAGATGATCTGGCCCCAATGACAACGCTTATTTCACCATTCGTAATTCCACTCCAAATAATTTCTTTGTTTTTTTTTGTTATACCAGAGTGCCAAATTGCTGCTTTGAAACCAAAAAATTCAAAAAATTTTTTTTCAAATTGATTGGTTAACCCAATCTCTGGCAACATTATTAATCCTTGATATCCTTTTTGCAAGATATGCTTTAAGGTTTCAAAATATACAATAGTTTTACCTGAACCAGTCGTTCCTTGTAAAACATGAACATTAAACTTTTTATTCATATTATTCATCTCCTTAAGAGACTCTTTTTGTTCTACATTCAATTCAAATAAATTTTTTTTTAACTTAAAATGAAAATCTTTATAAAATTTATTATCAAGTTTTTTTACTGGTCTTCCACTCAATAAAGTTAATTTGAGTGCCATTCCTTTTGGAACAATATTATATTCTGAAAACCAATTTAAAAAATTTATTGTTTTTTTTTTTAATTTTGGAATTTCTAACTTTCTAATTATCTTTTTAATCTTAAAATTTTTATTCTGATTTTTTTCAAAATTATCCCACACAACTCCGATAATTTTTGTTTTTCCAAAAGGAACTTCAACAAAATCGCCAATGCTTAATTTGATATCACTTTTATAGGTAAAAGGATGGTTAAATATGTTAGGTAAAAGAATCGGAAAATTCATATTTAGATAATATGAAAAATTATTAAGAGTGTATTGCTCTTTTATCTACAGATAAAGCCGCCTCCTTCACTGCTTCTGAAAAAGTAGGATGGGCATGACAAGTTCTTGCAATATCCTCGGAGCTAGCGCCAAATTCCATAGCAATACCAATTTCTCCAATTAATTCACCAGCATGAGGTCCAATTAAGTGTGCGCCTAATACTTTATCAGTTTTTTCATCAGCAAGAATTTTTACAAAACCCTCTGTATCATCAATTGCTTTTGCTCTAGAGTTTGCCATAAATGAAAATTTTCCAATTTTATAATTTATTTTAAGTTCTTTTAATTGTTCTTCTGTTTTTCCAATAGAAGCAACTTCTGGACTAGTATAAATCACACCTGGGATAGTATCATAGTTAACATGACCTGATTGACCTGCTATATTTTCTGCAACTGCAATTCCTTCATCCTCAGCTTTATGAGCTAACATAGGACCACTTATTACATCTCCTATCGCATAAATATTATTTTGATTAGTTTTAAAATTTTTATCTGTTTTTACTCTTTTTTTTTCATCTAATTCCACACCAATTTTTTGAAGATTTAGTCCCTCTGTATTTGGCTTTCGACCAACAGATATTAATACTACATCACATTCAAAATCTTTTTTGGTACCATTTTCGTTTAAAGTTGAAACAATTGCATTATTGTTATTCTTTTTAATTTTCTCTACTTTATGCTGCATATGAAAATTGATACCTTGTTTTTTTAAAATTTTCATGAACTCACTAGAAATCTCTTTATCCATACCTGGTGTGATATGATCTAGAAACTCAACTACATGAACTTCTGAACCAAGTCTAGACCATACAGACCCCATCTCTAAACCTATGTATCCTCCACCAACCACAACCATTTTTTTTGGGACTTGTTCTAACTTAAGTGCTCCAGTGGATGAAACAATTACTTTTTCATCAATTTCAATTCCTGGTAATGATACTGGAACTGAACCAGTGGCAATTATAGTATTTTCAGTTTGTACAATTGTCTCTTTACTATTGTTATCTTTGATTACAATATCATTTTTAGATTTGAAACTTCCAGTGCCTTTAAAATAGGTGACTTTATTTTTTTTAAGAAGAAACTCCACCCCTTTAGTCAAAATCGTAACAGCTTTATCCTTATTCTTCATCATTTTTGACAAATTTAATTTTACTTCACCTATTTCTATTCCTTTATTTGATAGACTTTGCGCGTTATGAAACTCCTCAGATAAATTTAATAAACTTTTAGAGGGTATACATCCAACATTCAAACAAGTACCACCCAGTGAACCCCTAGATTCTATGCATGCAGTTTTGAGGCCTAATTGTGCCAATCTTATTGCACAAACATAACCTCCAGGTCCTCCACCAATTACTACTGCTTGAAATTTATCTGTCATTTAAATATCCAAAAATAACCTTCTTGGTTCCTCTAAATTTTCCTTTATCATTTTTAAAAAGGAAACAGACTCTTTACCATCAACAATTCTATGATCATATGATAATGCCAAGTACATTATAGGTCTGATCTTAATTTCTCCATCAACTACGATAGGTCTATCAACTATATTGTGCATACCCAAGACACCTGATTGTGGAAGATTAAGAATAGGAGTTGAGAGCATTGAGCCATAAACACCACCATTACTGATAGTGAAAGTTCCGCCTTGAAGATCCTCAATTGTGAGTTTTCCATTTTTTGCTTTTTCAGAAATATCTTTGATATTTTTTTCAATATCAGCAAAAGATAATTCATCTGCATTTTTTAGAACTGGAACTACCAATCCTTTTTCAGTGCCAACTGCAAAACTTATATTATAATAATTTTTATAAACAATTGTATCACCCTCAATTTCAGCGTTTATCGCTGGGAAATTTTTTAGTGCTACTATACTTGCTTTAACGAAAAAGGACATAAACCCCAATTTTACACCATAGCGATTTTGAAAATCATCTTGATTTTCTTTCCTCATTGCCATCACATTTGACATATCAACTTCATTAAATGTTGTAAGTAAGGCTGCATTATCCTGTGCTTGTTTTAATCTCTTAGCAATAGTTTGTCTTAATCTGGTCATTTTAATTCTCTCCTCTTGACCATATTTAATTTTTCTTTCAGATGGAGGAGGGTTGACACCCATCAAATTAATTAAATCACCTTTTAAAACTCTTCCACCTTTTCCTGAGCCTTTGACTGAACTGATATCTATCTTATTTTCAGTAACAATTTTTCTTACGGCTGGAGATAAAGTTTCATCGATTTTTGTCTCAACTTTTACTTTTGTGGGTTCGACCTCTTTAGTAAGAATTAGTGGTTTTTCTTCTTCAACATTATCTTGAAAAACTTTTATTTCTTCACTTTTATCATCTTCGTCTATCAAATCATCTTTGTCTTTATCAACTTTGACAGTGGGTTGTATCTTTTTAATTTCATGATTTTCTTTTAAATTGTTCTCACTTTCTGAAACAGATCCTAAATCAGCACCAACTTCAACAACCGAACCATTTTTTGAATTTATTTTTGTAAGAACACCAGATACTGGAGAAGGAACCTCTAAATTTACTTTGTCAGTTTCTAATTCAACAAGTGGTTCATCGGCTTCAACAGAGTCACCTTCATTTTTTAACCACTTTGAGACAGTTGCCTCTGTGATACTTTCCCCAAGAACTGGAACTAATATCTTTTCACTCATTAATATTTATTCAAAAACTTTCTTTATAATTTCTTGTTGTTGAGAAACATGTCTCTTGGCATATCCTGTTGCAGGTGATGCATCTGGACTTCTTCCAATATAAGAAATCATACTATTTTTAGCCTTAATATTATCTAATGTCCATTGGATATAATCTCTGACTGAAAACCAAGCACCCATATTTTTGGGTTCTTCTTGACACCAATAAAATTTTGCTTTTTTTGCATATGGTTTGAGCTCATTAGCAAGTGCTTTTGCAGGAAAAGGGTAAAGTTGCTCTATTCTATATAACACTACGTTGTCTTTTTTTATTTTTTCTCTCGCTTCAAGTAAGTCAAAGTAGACTTTTCCAGAACAAAGAATCACTTTTTCAATATCTTTTGGTTTTTTTAATTTGATAAACCCTTTTACTTTCGGATCGATGGCATGATCCCATAAAACTCGATGAAAAGAATTTTTTTTACTAAAATCATCTAAATTAGAAACGCAATGTTTATGACGTAATAAAGATTTTGGTGTCATAATAATTAATGGTTTTCTAAAATCTCTATGCATTTGTCTTCTCAAAGCATGGAAATAATTTGCAGGAGTTGTGCAATTCATGACTTGCATATTGTCATTCGAACATAATTGTAAAAACCTTTCTAACCTCGCCGATGAATGCTCAGGTCCTTGACCCTCATATCCATGTGGTAACAACATTACTAAACCAGAGGCTCTCGACCATTTTCGTTCACCTGAGGCTATGAATTGATCGATAACTACTTGCGCACCATTAGCAAAATCTCCAAATTGGGCCTCCCAGATAGTAAGAGTATTAGGTTCCACCAAACTATATCCATATTCAAATCCTAGAACAGCTAATTCTGATAAAAAACTATCTACTATTTCAAAATTTTTTTGTTTGTTAGAAATATTATTTAAAGGGATATATCTCGAATTATCGATTTGATTTCTTAAAACAGAATGCCTTTGACTAAATGTCCCTCTTCCTGAATCTTGACCTACAAGTCTTATTGGATAACCTTCTTCCAATAGTGACCCAAAAGCTAAGGACTCCGCAGTAGACCAATCTATGCCTTTACCATTAGAAACTGAAAGTTTTCGATTATCTAAAATTTTCATAATTGTTTTGTGAATATTTATTTCAGACGGTATTGTATTTATTTTATCAGAGATATTTCTTAATTTTTTGGTATCAGAGCCTGTAACTCCTCTTTTGTCTTTTCCACGCTCTGGTCTATATCTTGACCATGTTCCCTCAAACCACTCTATTTTTGGTTTATAATTTTTTGCATTTTTAAATTGGTCATCTAATAGATCTTTAAATTTTTTAATGGAATTATTTAAATAATCATTAGTAATTGATCCTTCACTTACCAGTTTTTCACCATAAACTTTGATAGTTGAGGGATGAGATCTTATCTTTTTATACATTAAAGGCTGAGTGAATGAAGGTTCGTCTCCCTCATTATGTCCAAATCTTCTATAACAAATCAAATCAATGACAACGTCTCTATTAAATTTTAATCTAAAATCTGTTGCAATTCTTGCTGCATAAACAACCGCCTCTGGATCATCACCATTCACATGAATAATCGGTGCCTCAACCATTTTTGCTATATCAGAAGGATATGGCGAAGATCTTGCAAATCTTGGGCTTGTTGTAAAACCTATTTGGTTGTTTACTATAATATGAATTGTGCCACCTGTATTATGTCCTGGAAGACCAGACATTGCAAAACATTCAGCTACCACTCCTTGTCCAGCGAAGGCTGCATCTCCATGAATAAGAATCGGAATTACTTTTTTTCTCTCTTTATCTTTATGAAAAAATTGTTTTGCTCTAGTTTGACCTAAAACGACTGGATTGACTGCTTCTAAATGTGAAGGATTATCTGTCAAACTCACATGAACTGAATTTCCATCGAACTCTCTATTAGAAGAAGCACCTAAATGATATTTGACATCTCCGGTATCATCTTTAGACTTTGAACTTATTTCTCCTGCAAACTCATTAAATATTCTTTTGTAAGATTTTTGAAGAACATTAGCTAATACATTTAGTCGACCTCTATGAGACATGCCGATTTTAACTTCTTTGACATTTGACTGACCACCAATTTTAATTATTTGTTCAAGTGCAGGAATTAAGCTTTCACCACCATCAAGACCAAATCTTTTAGTCCCAACATATTTTGTATGAAGAAATTTTTCAAAACCCTCGGCTTGAATCAATTTGTTAAGAATTGCCTCTTTACCATTTTGTGTAAAATTAAAATCATCTGCTTTTTCAACACGATCTCTAAACCACTTTCTCTCAGTGGGATTTGAAATATGCATATATTCATAACCTAAAGAACCACAATACTTTTCTTTTAAGAATTTTAATATTTCATTAATATTTGAGTATTGCTTATTAGTGACATTGTCTAAGAAAATTTTTTTTTGATAATCTTCTTTTTTAAATCCATAAGACTCTGGATGAAGTTCCTCTAAATAATCTGTTTTTAACAATCCTAATGGATCAAGCTTTGCAATTAGATGACCTCTTTGTCTATATGATCTAATCATCGCAACGGCTTTAATTGAATTTGTGTTTGATTTAATTATATCATCACTATTTTGTTCTGTGATTTGATTTTCAAAATTTTGCTTTTTATTAATTGAAACTTTCTGAGAAGGACTCCACGAGGGACCATTGATTTCATTTACAATTATATCGTCTTCATCACCAACTTCTTTAAAATAATTTCTCCAGCTATCAGGTAATTCAGGATCATTATTTACAAATTTTAAGTACATTTCCTCGATGAAAGCACTGTTTGATTTATTGAGAAAGGCTGTTTTTTTAAATTCTAAATTTTTAGAGGAAGACATTATGTTTAATCAATATAAACTGACTAAGAAATTTTTCAATCAGACAATTTATCGAACAATGTTTTTCCAATTTTGGAGGGAGAATTTGCCATTGTTATTCCACAATCTTCCATCTTTTTAATCTTATCTTTAGCACCACCTTTGCCCCCAGAAATGATTGCACCAGCATGGCCCATTCTACGACCTGGTGGTGCTGTTATACCAGCTATAAAGCCAACAATTGGTTTTTTTATTTTGTGATTTTGAATAAATTCTGCTGCTTCCTCTTCGGCTGTTCCTCCGATTTCTCCTATCATTAAAATAGACTCTGTTTCGTCATCATTCAAAAATAAATCTAAACAATCAATAAAATTTGTACCATTTATTGGATCTCCACCAATACCTATACAAGTAGATTGACCTAATCCATTTTCTGTGGTTTGAGCAACTGCCTCATAGGTCAAAGTCCCAGATCTAGAGACAATACCAACTGAACCTTTTTTGTGGATATTGCCTGGCATTATACCAATTTTACATTCATCAGGAGTTATTATTCCTGGACAATTAGGTCCAATTAATCTGGAATTTGATTTTAATAATTTCTGTTTAACTCTCAACATGTCTTGAATTGGGATTCCTTCAGTAATGCAAACAATTAACTCGATTGATGCGTCTATTGCCTCAACGATTGCTGCAGCAGCAAACTTCGCTGGCACATATATCATCGTAGCGTTGGCACCCTCAGAGTTTTTAGCCTCTTTAACTGTGTTAAAAACTGGTAATCCTAAATGTGTTTGTCCTCCTTTTTTTGGAGTGACTCCACCAACTAATTTAGTTCCATATTTAATTGCTTGCTCAGAGTGAAATGTTCCATGTGACCCAGTAAAACCCTGACAAATTAATCTAGTTTCTTTATTTACAAGAACTGACATTATTTTATAGCCTTGACAATTTTACTTGCTGCATCATCTAGATTTTCAGCAGATATAAGTTTTAATCCAGAATTGTCTAATATAGTTTTTCCTTCTTTAAAATTTGTGCCAGCTAATCTCACTACCAAAGGAACATTAATATCGATTTCTTTTGCTGCATCAACCACACCTTGAGCAAGGACATCACATCTCATGATGCCACCAAAAATATTGATTAAAATACCCTTAACATTTTTATCTGACAAAATTATTTTAAAAGCTGCTGAAACTTTCTCTTTTGAAGCTCCTCCACCGACATCAAGAAAATTTGCTGGCTCTTCACCGTATAACTTTATTATATCCATTGTAGCCATTGCTAAACCAGCTCCATTTACCATACAACCAATACTGCCATCTAATTTGATATAAGCTAAATCATGTTTACTAGCTTCAATCTCTATAGGGTCTTCCTCATTTAAATCTCTAAGATTTAAAATCTCTGGATGTCTAAATAAAGCATTGCTGTCAAAATTTATTTTTGCATCTAGACAAACAATCTTTTTTTCTTTTGTTAAAATTAATGGATTAACTTCAACCATATTTGCGTCGGTTTTAACAAACATTTTATAAATCGATTTAATCAAAGAAATAGCCTCCATTTTTGAACTATCCTCTAAATCAAAAATTTTAATTATCTTTTCACACTCTGTATCAGAAATTTCTTCTGTAAAATCAACTTTGTTAGTCAAAATTTTGTCTGGGGATTTTGCTGCTACTTCTTCAATATCCATCCCTCCCTCATTACTAGAAATAAATGCAATTTTAGATGTGGCTCTATCAATTAAACATGATAAATAAAATTCTTTCTCTATATTGGAAGAAGTTTCAACATAAAGTCTTTTTACCTCTCGACCTTCTGGCCCAGTTTGATGCGTGATTAATTTTTTCCCAAGAAGTTCATTAGCAGATTTTTCTAATTCATCTAAATTATTTAAGATTTTGACTCCTCCTGCTTTCCCTCTTCCACCTGCATGGATTTGGGCTTTTAAGACATATTTATCAGTTTTTAGTTTTTTACATTTTTCAATTAAATCTTTAATAGTAAATGCAAAAACTCCCTCTGGGACAACTGCACCAAACTCTTTTAAAATTTGTTTAGCTTGGTGTTCGTGAATATTCATTTTTTAGCTAAATCAGGATCAATTTTAGAAGCTGCTTCCCATAGTTTTTTTACTGCTTCAACTGAATGTAAAAATTCAGACTTTTCTTTTTCATCTAAGATTATTTCTTCTATTTTTTCAACTCCGCTTTTTCCAACTATAATTGGCACACCAGCATAAATATCTTTTATACCATACTCACCATTTAATTGAGCTGCACACGGAAGCATTTTTTTTTCATCGTTGAGATAAGCTTTAGCCATTTCAATCCCCGAAGCAGCAGGTGCATAAAAGGCAGAACCTTTTTCTAAAAATTTTACTATTTCAGCTCCACCATCTCGAGTTCGTTGATTTATTTCTTCTAATCTTTCTTTTGAAATTTTTCCGTCATTAACCAAATCTAACAAAGGTTTTCCAGATACTTTAGTAAATCTCGGAAGAGGAACCATTGTATCTCCATGTCCTCCCATAACCATCGCGTCTATCTCTTTTATTGGTACATCAAATTCTAAAGATAAAAACAATTTGAATCTCGAGCTATCTAAAATACCAGCCATTCCAACAACTTTTTTAGATGGTAAACCTGAAAATTTTTGGAATGCCATTACCATTACATCAAGTGGGTTAGTTATACAAATTACAAAGGCATCAGGAGCATTTTCTTTTACTCCATTTGCAACTTGTTTAATTATCTTTAAATTAATACCTAATAAATCATCTCTACTCATACCAGGTTTTCTTGGAACTCCGGCAGTAATTATTATTACATCTGATCCCTCAATATCTTTGTAATTATCCGTTCCAGAAAATTTCACATTAAATCCATCTACAGATGAAGACTGGGCAATATCCAAAGCTTTTCCTTTGGCAATTCCACTTGCCACATCGAATAAAACTACTTCATCAACTAATTCTTTTGTTCCTATTAAGTGAGCTAATGTTCCTCCAATTTGACCTGCACCAATTAAAGATATTTTACTATTTTTTTTTATCATTTTTTTTATTTCATCGTTGGCATCACAAATTCCGCATTTGACCTGATGCCTGAGGGCCATCTTGAAGTTATTGTTTTTAATTTTGTATAAAATTTTATACCCTCCATACCATGCATTGCACTATCTCCAAATAAAGATCTTTTCCATCCACCAAAACTGTGAAAGGCCATTGGTACGGGAATCGGCACATTAATGCCTACCATTCCAACTTGAATCTTGCTCGCAAAAGTTCTTCCAGCATCTCCATCTCTTGTGTAAATGCTCACTCCATTTCCATACTCATGATCATTTATTAAATTTGCTGCATCCTCAAAAGTTTTTACTCGAACTACAGATAATACTGGTCCAAATATTTCCTCTTTATAAATTCTCATTTCTTTTTTAACATGGTCGAATAAACAGCCACCAATATAAAAACCATTTTCATATCCTTGTAATTTTAGGCTTCTTCCATCTACAACAAGCTTAGCTCCCTCTTTTACTCCTAAGTCTACATATCCTCTTACTTTTTCTAAATGTTCTTTTGTTACTAAAGGACCCATTTCAGAATTTTTATCCATTCCTGGTCCTACTTTTAAAGCTTCTGCTTTTTTTGAAAGTCTTGAAACAAGTTCATCGCCTATATCTCCGACTGCTACCGCAACCGATTGTGCCATACATCTTTCTCCTGCAGACCCATATGCAGCCCCCATTAAGCCATTCACCGCACCATCTAAATCACAATCAGGCATCACTACCAAATGATTTTTAGCACCCCCCAAAGCTTGAACTCTTTTTTCATTCTTGGCTGAATTTTCATAAATATATTTTGCAATCGGAGTAGAGCCAACAAAACTGACTGCCTTTATATCTGGGTTTGTTAAAATAGCATCGACAGCCTCTTTATCTCCATTGATCACATTAAAAACGCCATCGGGTAAACCTGCCTCTTTTAAAAGTTCAGCTAATTTAATGGAACAAGAGGGATCTTTTTCAGATGGCTTCAATATAAAAGTATTTCCACAAGCAATTGCAATTGGAAACATCCACATGGGTACCATTGCTGGAAAATTAAAAGGTGTAATACCTGCAACTACACCTAATGGCTGTCGCATTGACCAACTATCAACATTTGTACCAACATTTTCTGAAAATTCACCTTTCAACAAATGAGGAATGCCACAAGCAAATTCAACAACTTCTAAGCCTCGAGTTAGTGAACCTTTTGCGTCCTCATAAACCTTTCCATGTTCATTCACAATTAGTTGTGTAAGTTCATCTGAATTTTTTTCAATAAGCTCCTTGAATTTAAACATGACTCTAGCTCTCACTAAAGAGGGTTTTGCTGACCATTCTTGAAAAGCTTTTTTTGCTACCTCTACCGCACTATCCAAATCTTTTTTAGACGCGATTCTAACTTCTTTTTCTTGATCACCAGTTGCTGGATTAAAAACTTTACCCTTTTTATTTGATGTTCCAGAAATTATCTTTCCACCTACAAAATGTTCAATTAATTTCATGAATAGGACTTTTTAGATTAAAAATTGTTATTAGTCTATTGTTTAAATATTAGCTGTTGCTATCATTTTTTTTATTTCAGCAATTGCTTTTGCAGGATTTAAACCTTTTGGACAAGCGCTAGTACAGTTTAAAATTGTGTGACACCTATAAAGTTTAAGTTCATCTGCCACCTTTTTTAATCTTGAATTTCTCTCTTCATCTCTACTATCTATGATCCATCGATAGGCTTGTAAAAGTACTGCTGGTCCTAGATATTTATCACCATTCCACCAATAACTTGGGCAAGAAGTTGAACAACACGCACACATTATACATTCATATGCGCCATCTAGTTTAGCTCTATCTTCTTTAGATTGAAAAATTTCTTTAGTTTCTGACTTTGAATTTGATTTTAACCATGGCTCAATTGATTGATATTGTTTATATAAACCATCCAAGTCACCTATTAGATCTTTTTTGACCTTAAGGTGTGGTAATGGATAGATATTGATATCACCATTTATTTCTTTGTGAGGAGTAGTACAGGCAAGGCCATTTTTTCCATCCATATTCATCGCACACGAACCACAAACTCCATGAGCACAAGATCTTCTATAAGCCAAAGTTGGATCTATTTCATTTTTAATTTTATTTAAAATATCTAAAACTTTCGATGGACAATTATCCATATCAACTTCGTAGGTATCAATTCTAGGATTTTCCTCTGTGGACGGGTCCCATCTATAAACATTTACTTTTCGAAGATTTTTTGAACCAGTTTTATCCTTAAAATATTTACCTCTCTTTACTTTAGAGTTGTCAGGTAAACCTATTTGAGCCATCAATAAACTCTTTCCTGAGGTGGAAAATATTGCACTTCATTAGTTAATGTTGATTTGTGTACTTCTCTATAACTAATTTTTGTATCTTTTCCGTTACACCAGGCAAGAGTGTGTTGCATAAATTTATTATCATCTCTTTTTGGAAAGTCCTCTCTTGCATGTGCTCCTCGACTTTCTTTTCTGTTATAAGCTGAATCAACTGTTACTACAGCTTGTCTTATTAGATTATCAAATTCTAAAGTTTCAACTAAATCAGTATTAAAAATTAGAGATTTGTCTTTAACTGACAAAGAGTCTAGCCCATCATAAGTTTTTCTTATTTCGTTAACACCTTCTTTAAGAGTTTTTTCAGTTCTAAAAACAGCACACTTAGACTGCATAGTTTTCTGCATTGATAATCTTAATTCAGCTGTTCCAATATCACCTTGTGAATTTCTTATTTTATCAAAACGATCTAAGCATTTTTGGGTTTCTGTTTCACTGATTTCCTCGTGGGGAGCTCCTGGTTTTATTAGCTCTGCTGCACGTTTAGCAGCTGCTCTACCAAAAACAACTAAATCAATTAATGAGTTTGAACCAAGTCTGTTTGCACCATGAACTGAGACGCACGCTGCTTCACCTATTGCCATTAAACCTGGAACAGTTTTTTCTGAACCATTAACAGTTAATACTTCTGCTTTATAATTTGTTGGAATACCACCCATATTATAATGAACCGTTGGAACAACCGGAATTGGTTCTTTAGTAACATCTACATTAGCAAATAATCTCGCAGCATCAGTTATACCAGGTAATCTACTTTCGATAATATCCTTATCTAAGTGACTTAAATTAAGATGCACATGATCTTGATCTTTTCCAACGCCTCTTCCTTCATTAATCTCAATTGACATTGATCTACTCACAACATCTCTTGATGCTAAATCTTTTGCTTTAGGGGCATATCTTTCCATAAATCTTTCACCCTTAGAATTTGTAAGATATCCTCCTTCACCTCTTGCGCCCTCTGTGATCAAAGTACCATGACCATAAATTCCAGTTGGATGGAACTGCACAAATTCCATATCTTGCAAAGGTAAACCTGCTCTTAATACCATCGCATTACCATCACCCGTACAAGTATGGGCTGATGTTGCAGAATAATATACTTTTCCATAACCACCTGTTGCAATTATAACAGTGTGAGCTCTAAATCTATGAATAGTTCCATCATTTAAATTCCAAGCAATTAGACCTTTGCACGCTCCATCTTTCATTAATAAATCTAATGCAAAATACTCAATAAAAAATTCTGTATTATGTTTTAAAGCTTGTCCATACAAAGTATGTAAAATTGCATGACCTGTTCTATCAGCGGCTGCACAAGTTCTTTGTACAATTCCGTTGCCGTAATTTTTAGTCATACCACCAAATGGTCTTTGATAAATTTTTCCATCTTCAGTTCTGCTAAATGGAACACCGTATTTTTCTAGCTCTATTACAGCCTTTGGTGCCTCCTTACAGAGATATTCAATACTATCCTGATCACCTAACCAATCAGCTCCTTTAACTGTATCGTACATATGCCAACGCCAATCATCCTCACCCATATTTCCTAAAGCAGCAGAAATACCACCTTGCGCTGCAGAGGTGTGACTTCTAGTTGGAAAGACTTTTGAAATACAAGCTGTTTTTAAACCAGCCTCACTTAAACCAACCGCGGCTCTTAGACCAGAACCACCTGCTCCCAAGACTACCACATCGTATTCATGATCGATTATTTTGTAAGAACTCATAAGTTAATTAATAATATAATTGTAATTAATGGAATTACCACAGCTGATACGTACAAAAAACCATTTGCGACATTTTTGATTTTATAATCTTTTATATAATCCTCAAAAACCTCACTAATACTTAATGCTGAAAAGAAATATGCAGTAATAATAAATAAGCTAAATAAAAACTTAGATAATGGATTCGTAAAAAATTCCAATACTTCTGAATAGCTCTGATCATAAATACTTATAAAACTTAGAATAAACCAGGCCATTAACGGAACTAATATTGCTCCACTAATTTTTAAAAAAATCCATTTTTTTGTTGCAGCAATCATTTCAAAATAAATTTTTTCCAATCAAATATAAAATTATAGTTAAAAAGATTGACCCTATGATTACTAAAAGACCAGTTATTTTAGTTGTCTTAAGTTCAAATCCATAACCTAAATCCATTATCAAATGTCTAATCTCACTTAAAATTTGAAAACAAAAAGACCAGGTCAAACCTAAAGTAATAAATTTTCCAATTTGAGAATTTAATAGTAAATTAACAGCCTCATAACTATTTTCACCTAATAATAATAAAGATGCCCACAAACAAATTAATGTAATCCCAATTATATTTATTATGCCCGTAATTCTGTGTGAAATAGATACTAAAGACGAAATATGCCATTTATAAACTTGTATGTGAGGGGATAATGGTTTTTTATTTTCCATGGTAATTGTTTTTAATTACTGTTTCTGCAATTTCTACTGCATTCAAAGCCGCGCCTCTCAAAAGATTATCTGAAACGATCCATAAGTTTAATCCATTTTTAATTGTTTTATCTTCTCTTATTCTTGAAATAAAAGTTTCATCCATTCCCTCTGCTTCAATTGGAGTTGAATAACCGCCATCATTTCTTTCATCAATAACTTTACAACCTTCAAAATTATTCAAAGCATCTCTTACCTTTTCCAGAGTAAAAGGTTTTTCAAATTGTAAGTTGACTGACTCAGAATGAGAAACAGAGATTGGTAATCTCACACATGTTGCCGTTAAATCAATTTTGGTATCTAAAATTTTTTTGGTTTCGTTCATCATTTTTAACTCTTCCTTAGTATAACCATCATCTGCAAATTGATCGATATGAGGGATGGCATTAAAAGCTATTTGTTTTGTAAAATTTTTAGATGATACTTTTTTACCATCTAAAACTAGTTTAGTTTGCTCAATAAGTTCATCCATGGGAGCTTTTCCACCTCCAGAAACTGATTGATAAGTAGACACGACAATTCTTTTGATAATAAATAGATCGTGTAAAGGTTTAAGAGCAATCACTAATTGAGCTGTTGAACAATTCGGATTTGCAACAATATTTTTTTTAATTTTTTTTAGATCATCTGAATTTACTTGTGGAACTATCAAAGGTACGTCTGGATCCATTCTAAAAAAACTAGAGTTATCAATTACCAAACAATTTTTGGCTGCTCTTTCTGCAAATTTTTCAGAAATTTTTCCACCAGCTGCAAAAAAAGCAATATTAACTTTTGAGAAATCAAAATTTTCTAAATCAAGGACATCCATTTCCTTACCTCTAAAACCAATTTTTTTTTCAACACTTTTTGAGGACGCAACTAAATATAAATTATCTATAGAAAATTCTTTTCTCTCCAAAATTTCCAATGTTTTTCTACCAACATTTCCTGTTGCTCCTACAATTGCAATATTCATGATCTAAGTTTTATACTAGATGAAAGGTAAATCGCAAACTTTAAGAGCTAAAGAATTTCCATCAATTTCTATTGTTCCGGACGAAGATGCTTTGCAATATGGTTCTTTTATCATTGCAATACCAATAACTTTTTTAAAATGAGGTGAGTAACAAGCGGATCTTAGTTCTCCAATTATATTTCCATCATTATTCTTGATGTTTAAAGAACTAGTTAAAAGAATCTTGGTTAAATCTATCTGAACACCCATTAGCTTTCTATCAATTCCTTTTTCTTTAATTTTTTTAAGTTTATCTTTACCTAAAAAGTTTATATCGGTCTCTAAATCGACATATTTATCAAAACCACATTGAAATGGATTGTCATTGTTATCAAAATCATTCCCATAAGAAAGTAAACCACTCTCAATCCTTTCGATTAAATTTGGACATCCAGGTCTAACATTGAATTCTTTACCAATTTCAAAAAGATGATCGTATAACTTCAAACCTGAGTTGGTGTTTTCAACATAAATTTCAAAACCACCTTGTTTTGACCAACCAGATCTAGCTATTAAATGTTTTGCCCCATTAAAAGTGAAATAATCAAATCCAAAAAATTTTAACTCTTTCATTTTTTCACCAAAAACTTTTTCCATTAAATCAAAAGATTTAGGACCTTGAACTGCTAAGATATCTACGATTGGTTCAAAAATTTTAACATCAAATTTATTTCCTGAAGCAAGACCTTTTGCAAAAAAAATTACATCAGAGTCAGCAATTGATATCCACCATCTATCTTCAGATAATTTTAAAATAACAGGATCATTTACCAAATTTCCATTTTCATCGATTAAAGGACAATAATAA
Organism: uncultured Pelagibacteraceae bacterium; assembly: GCA_902528545.1. Lineage (GTDB taxonomy): Bacteria > Pseudomonadota > Alphaproteobacteria > Pelagibacterales > Pelagibacteraceae > Pelagibacter. The sequence continues at coordinate 273,293 of CABZTB010000001.1, forward strand.
CATCTTCCTACTTTTGATTTCGATAAATCTCTACAAGTCATGAGTTGTACAAGTTTTGCAGCATCTTTGCCTGAAATTTCAACCTGTCTTTCTGCAGCTACATCCCAAATTTGAACATTCTTTTTTAAATGATCACAAGACTCCTCCAATGAACCGAAAGCTGCTGGTAAAAGCATATGATTATAAACAGTATAAGCGGTAATACCTTGTTTCTCAATTCTAGAAGTATAGGGTGTACTTCTAACTCTTCTTGATTTTGCTATCGGATAACTTTTCATTTAATTAAAAATTCTAAAATCTTTTCTCTCATTTCAAATGCTTTTTCAATCATTATCATATGACCACAACCTTTAATTACATGAGTAGATGAGTTTTTTACTAAATTTGAAAATTTTTTCCCTGCATCTAAATTGATCATTTTGTCTAACTCTCCGAAAATAAGTAATGTGGGAAGATCTAAAACTTTTGTTGCCTCTAACCCATTTGAGTAGTTATTACACGCATTTAAATCAACTGCTAAAATTTCACTAATATCTCTTGGGGACTGAATTATTTTTTCTACTGGATTACCACCAATAAATTTTTTTGAACCTTCATAACCCCATTTCATCATTAATTTTACAGCATCAGAGTCACCATTATTTGCAAGTTCTATTAAATCAGGATGAACTGGCATTTTATTTGAGCCGCCAACTAAAACTATTTTATTTAACCTGCTTTTATATTTAAAAGCATATTCAAGTATTTCTAAACATCCTTGAGAATGACCAACTAAAATCAAATTTTTTAATTGCAATTTTTTAAATACACTTTCTAGCCAATCAGCAATTTTTTCTATGGTATCTAAACATGGTCCATCTGAATTTCCATGACCAGGAAGATCGATAGACAATACATTGAAATTCTTATTCGAAAAAAATTGTTCAGTTAATGACCAAACTATGTGTGAAAGGCCACTTCCATGAAGAAATACTATTGTTTGTTTTTTTGGATCTATGCCTTGACCTGCATCAGATGCATGAATAGTTTTATTTTCTATTTCAAATATCAATCAATTACCTAAAATTTTTTTCTCAATTCAAATTTTTGAATTTTTCCTGTCGATGTTTTAGGTAGTTCACAAAAAACAACTTGTTTTGGCACTTTGAAACCTGCGAGGGTTTCTTTACAAAAACCAATTAATTCTTTCTCGGTTGTTGGTTTATCCTTTACCATCTCAATAAATGCACAAGGTACCTCTCCCCATTTTTCATCTGGTTTAGCTACAACGGCTGCAATAGATACTGAGGGATGTTTTGCAAGAGTATTTTCTATTTCTATAGAGGATATATTTTCACCTCCAGAAATTATTATATCTTTAGACCTATCCTGGATTTTTACATATCCATCTGGATGCATAACAGCTAAGTCACCAGAATGAAACCAACCACCAGCCATTGCTTTATTTGTAGCATCCTTATCCTTAAAATAACCCTTCATGACTACATTTCCTTTAATCATTATTTCACCAATCGTCTTTCCATCTTTTGGAACTTCAGTCATTGTTTCTGGATCCATCACAGCAATCCCTTCTGTATTTGGATATCTAACTCCTTGTCTTGCTTTAATTTCGTTCTGCTTTTCCTCATCGAAGTCATTCCAAGCATCATTCCACGCACATTGAGTTACATGTCCATAAGTTTCAGTTAATCCATAAACATGCATAACTTCAAAACCAAGTTCTTTCATTTTTTTGAAAATTATACTTGGCGGTGGAGCTCCTGCAGTAAGGACGTATACTTTTTGCTTTAATTTTTTTCTATCAGACTCTGGTGCACCAGTTATCATATTTAGTACAATAGGCGCTCCACCAAAGTGAGTAACATTATGTTTGTCTATTAATTCAAATATTTTTTTTACATCTATATTTCTTAGACAAATTGTTCTTCCATTTAACATGGGTATTGTCCAAGGATAACCCCATCCATTACAATGGAACATTGGGACGATAGTTAAAAAATTAAGTCTGTTTGGCATGTTCCAGGCAACTGCACTACCTGTGGACATTAAATATGATCCCCGATGATGGTAAACAACGCCTTTAGGGTTTCCGGTAGTTCCAGATGTATAGCTCAATGATATTGCTTGCCACTCGTCATCTGGCATTTTCCAATCAAAATTTTCATCACCGGTATTTAAAAAACTTTCGTATTCTAGATCACCAATTTTTTCACACTTTGATTGGTCTGCAAATTTATCAACTATATCAATAATTGTGATTTTCTTTTTTAAAGTACTTAACGCTTTTTTAACTTCTATGTGTAATTGTCTATCAACAACAAGAACTTTAGCATCACTATGTTCTAAAATATAAGCAATAGTTTTAGCATCTAATCTTATGTTAATTGTATTTAATACTGCACCAGACATGGGAACAGAGTAATGTCCCTCAAAAATTTCAGGGGTGTTGAAAGCTAAAAATGAGACAGTATCTCCTTTATTAATTCCAATTTTATTAAGGGCGCTTGCAAATTTAATAGTACGTTTGTAAACATCATCCCAGGTGTATTTACGATCTTCATAGATAATTGCTTCATAATCAGGATAAATCTCTTTTGCTCTCTTCAAAAAAGTCAAAGGAGTTAAAGGAACATAATTTGCACTATTCTTATCTAAATTAGTATCGTAATGACTCATTTAATTGAATTTAAAATTCATAATATTGGAGCTTCCAGAAATTGCTGATTTGTAATGTTGTTCAGCTCTTGGTAGAACTTTATCAAAATAAAACCTAGCGGTATCGATTTTGTCATCATAAAAGTTTTTATTTTCATTATAATCTTTAAAACTTACCTCTAGTACTTTTATCCATGCATAAGCAATCGAAACAAATCCGAGAGTTTTAAGATAATCATTAGCAGCAGCACTTACATCATCTTTATCTGTTTTAGATTTCTCAATCATCCAATCACTAAATTTTTTTAATATATCTAAATAATTATTAAAATCTGAGATGAATGGTCTTATTTTTTCGTTGTTAGAATTACATTCATTTTTAACCTGATCTAAAAATTTATTAATTACATCCCCGTTCTTATTTGATAATTTTCTAAAAACTAAATCAGCAGCTTGTACAGAATTCGTACCCTCGTAAATTGGTGTAATTCTATTATCTCGATATAACTGTTCTATTCCTTGATCTTTAGTATAACCATACCCACCATAAATTTGCATTGCATCGCTAGTGATTTCCATTGCTAAATCTGTAAACAAGGATTTTACTACTGGGGTCATTAATGAGACATAATCAGATGCCTCCCGCCTAGCTTTTTCATCTGGATGATATAGGCTTACCTCAGTTTGTTGAGATAACCAAAAACATAAGGCTCTCTCGCCCTCAATAATAGATTTCATATTTAACAACGATCTTCTAATATCTGCATGCTCAATTATAAAATCAGCACCATTTTTAGATTTTGAATTATTCGACTTACCTTGCTTTCTTTCTTTTGCGTATGAAAGTGAATTTTGATAAGCAATCTCTGATATACCCAAACCCTGTATCCCAACAACGATCCTCTCAAGATTCATCATCGTAAACATTGCACTCAAACCTTTTTCCTTATCACCAATCATGTAGCCAGTTGCTTCATCAAAATTAAGAACACAAGTTGCTGATCCTTTAATTCCCATTTTTGTTTCGATAGAACCAGTTGATATTCCATTTCTTGGACCAACATTCCCATCTTCTTTTACAATAAACTTTGGAACTAAAAACAGACTGATACCTTTAGTGCCAGCCGGAGAGTCATCCACTCTTGCTAAAACCAAGTGAATAATATTTTCAGTTAAATCGTGATCACCAGAGGTAATAAAAATTTTCTGTCCAGTTAATTTGAATGTACCATCAGATTGTTTTTTAGCCTTTGTTTTTAGTAGCCCTAAATCAGTACCACATACTGGCTCAGTTAAGCACATTGTTCCACTCCACTTACCTTCTACAATTTTTGGTAAATATTTATTTTTTATTTCATCGCTAGCATGATGATTAATACAATTATAAGCACCAATACTAAGTTCACTATAGAGTTTAAAAGAAAGGCTAGCAGAGGATAGCATTTCATCAAAAAATGCGCTCACTGTTTTTGGCATACCTTGACCCCCATATTTTGGATCACATGATAAAGATGTCCAACCATCCTCAATATATTTTTTATAAGCCTCTTTGTAACCCGGAGGCGTTCTAACAACTCCATTTTCTAAAATTGCAGGATTTTCATCTCCAACTTTAGCTAATGGTAAAATTAAATTTTGATTTATTTTTGCTGCTTCCTGTAGAATGTCTTTTACTAAATCTGGGGTAACTTCTTTGTATTTTTCCAATTCATTATACTCTTTGTTGTTTCTTAGTTTTTCAAAAAGAAACATCATATCTTCGACGGGTGCAGTATAAGTTGGCATAATTTGATTTTAAAATAATTAATTAATTATTGCAATTTTGAAATGATCGCATCACCCATTTGTGATGTAGTCACCTCTTTTGTACCTTTTGATAAAATGTCTTTAGTTCTTAAACCATCATTTAATACATCCTGTACAGCTTTTTCCAGAGCTTCTGCCTCTTTATCTAAATCTAATGAATATCTCAAAGCCATAGCAAAACTTAAAATTGTAGCTATTGGATTAGCAATACTTTTACCAGCTATATCTGGAGCCGAACCATGAATAGGTTCATACATAGCCCTCATCTCTCCATCTTTATTTTTTGCACCTAAAGATGCAGAAGGTAAAAGACCTAATGATCCAGTCAACATTGAGGCTTGGTCAGATAACATATCTCCAAACAAATTATCTGTTACAATTACATCAAATTGCTTTGGATTTCTCAACAACTGCATAGCACAATTGTCTGCAAGCATATGACTTAGTTCAACGTCTTTAAATTCTTTATCGTGTAATGTCTGAACCTCTTCTTTCCAAAGTTGGCCTGCCTCCATAACATTTGATTTTTCACAAGAAGTTACTTTGTTTGATCTTTTTTTTGCTAAATCAAAGGCAACTCTAGCAACTCTTATAATCTCATTGCTTGTGTAAGTGTGAGTATTAATCCCTTTTCTTTCCCCATTTTCTATTGGTTTAATTCCTCTAGGCTCACCAAAATATATTCCTCCAGTTAACTCTCTTACAATCATAATATCTAAACCTGAAACAATTTCAGGTTTTAATGTTGAGGCATCAACTAATTGTTTAAAACATATTGCTGGTCTCAAATTAGCAAATAGTTTTAATTCTTTTCTTAGTTTTAAAAGTGCTCTCTCAGGTTTTTTGGAAAACTCAACATTATCCCACTTTGGTCCTCCTACAGCACCTAACATAACAACTGCACTTTCTAATGCTTTATAAAAAACCTCATCTGTAATCGGTGTACCATGCTTATCGTAAGAGCATCCTCCCGCTAAATCTTCATCCATCTCAAAATCTAGAGACTTTTTATCATTGAACCAACTGATAATTTTTTTTACTTCACCAATAACTTCGGGACCAATACCATCTCCGGGAAGTAATAGTATCTTTCTCTTTTTTACCTTAATCACTTATAATCCATGGCTTAGAGCTTTTTAATTTTTGCTCAAAACTTTTTATCTTATCAGACTTATTTAAAGATAGCGCAATATCATCTAAACCTTCGAGAAGACATTTCTTTTTAAAGGAGTCTATTTTGAATTTAATTTCATTATTACCATAAACTATTTTTTCTTCTTTAAGATCTACTGAAATTTCCTCTTTTCTATTAGCATATTCAGATAATTCTTTTATTTTTTCCTCATCAACAATAATTGGTAAAATTCCATTTTTAAAACAATTGCTATAAAAAATATCAGCAAAACTGGAGCTAATTACACATGTAATACCAAAATCTAATAATGCCCAAGGAGCGTGTTCTCTTGAGGATCCACAACCAAAGTTTTTTCCTGCTATCAAGATTTTTGAATTTGTAAATGGATCTTGATTTAATATAAAATCGCCTATTTTATTTCCATTATCATCATACCTCATCTCAAAAAACAAATTTTTTCCAAGTCCAGTTCTTTTAATTGTTTTTAAAAACTGCTTTGGGATGATCATATCAGTATCAATATTTACGATTGGTAAATATGCTGGAATACTTTTTAATGTAGAAAATTTTTGCATTAATTTTGATACTTTCTTACATCATCCAAATTCCCAGAAATTGCTGCTGCCGCTGCCATTCCTGGGCTCACAAGGTGTGTTCTTCCACCTCGACCTTGTCTTCCTTCAAAGTTTCTGTTTGATGTTGATGCACATCTTTGCTCTGGTTTTAATTTATCAGCATTCATTGCTAAACACATAGAACATCCTGGTTCTCTCCATTCAAAACCAGACTCTTCAAATATTTTATTTAAACCTTCTTGTTCTGCTTGTTCTTTAACTAAACCAGATCCTGGAACAACCATTGCATGAACATGAGAGGCAATTTTTTTATCTTTTAAAATCTTTGCTGCTTCTCGTAAATCCTCAATTCTTCCATTTGTGCAACTACCTATAAAAACCTTATCTATCTTAATATCTTTAGCAGCCATATCAGGTTTTAAACCCATATATTTTAGAGCTCTTTCAATAGAATTTTTTCTATCCTCATCCTTTTCATTGTCTGGGTTTGGTACTTTATCCTCAATAGTAATGACATCTTGAGGTGAAGTTCCCCAGGTAATCATCGGTGAAATTTCATTAGCTTGAAGACTTATTTCTTTATCAAAATTTGCACCATCATCAGATTTTAAACTTCTCCAGTACGCTAAAGCCTTGTCCCATTTTTCACCTTTGGGTGACATAGGTTTTCCCTCCAAATACTTGAAAATTTTTTCGTCTGGTGCAATCAAACCTGCTCTTGCTCCACCCTCTATAGTCATGTTGCATATGGTCATTCTTTGCTCAACACTCAATGATCTGATTAAATCACCAGCATACTCAATAACACATCCTGTTCCACCTGCTGTTCCTATTTTTCCAATTATTTGTAAAATTACATCTTTTGAAGTAACACCTAACGGAAGTTTTCCATTAACATTTATTCTGAAATTTTTTGCTTTTTTTTGCACTAAAGTTTGTGTTGCTAGCACGTGTTCAACCTCTGAGGTGCCTATACCAAATGCTAAAGCACCAAACGCTCCATGTGTAGCTGTATGACTATCTCCACAAACTATAACTGTTCCAGGTTGTGTAAATCCTTGTTCAGGACCAATTATATGAACTATACCTTGACGCTTATCCTCCATTCCAAAGAGTTGGATATCAAATTCCTTACAATTCTTTTCTAATGTATCAACTTGAATTTTAGATTCTTTATCTGAAATACCATTGGTTCTATCAGTGGTTGGAACGTTGTGATCTGCAACGGCCAATGTAAGTTTTGGGTGTCTTACTTTTCTTTTAGAATTTCGTAAACCTTCAAATGCTTGTGGACTGGTCACTTCATGAACGAGATGCCTATCAACAAATAATAAAGCTGTTCCATCATCTTGCTGATCAACTAAGTGTTCTTTCCAAATTTTGTCGTAAAGAGTATTAGGCATTGAAAAAAAAATTATTTTTTTTCTGGAGAAGTTTCAAGTTTTTCTTCAGTTTTAGGTTTTGTTTTAACTTTGGCTGTTTCTTCTTTTTTTGGCTCTTCCTTAGGAGTTTCTTCTTTCTTAGCCTCTGCCTTAGTTACATCTTCTTTATTATCAGATGGTTCTGTTGAAACAGGAGCTAAATTTTCTTCAGTTACTGTTTCTGGTTTTACATCTATATCAATACCAATCTTCTTTCTTATTTTTTCGGCAATTCTAGCTGATTTACCAGTTCTATCTCTTAAGTAATATAGTTTAGCTCTTCTAACTTTTCCTGAACGAATAACTTTAATTGAGTCGATTACTGTACCAAATAGTGGGAATGTTCTCTCAACACCTTCACCAAAAGAAATCTTTCTAACTGTAAAAGAAGAATTTAAATCTCTGCTTTTTTTCGCAATACATACTCCTTCAAAATACTGAATTCTCTCTTTTTTTCCCTCTGTAATTCTTACACCAACTTTTACAACATCACCTGGAAAGAATTCAGGAATCTTTTTTTCCGAAAGAATTTTTTTTACATTATATTGATTTATTTCTTCAATCGTTTTCATTTCAATATTTATCAAGTTAATCCTTCTTATATTTTTGCCACAAATCTGGTCTTCGGACGCGTGTTATAGCCTCAGATTGAGATAAACGCCAGTCTTTAATTTTGCTATGATCCCCTGATAATAAGACATCTGGTACTGATTTTTCCTCCCAAATTTGAGGTTTTGTATATTGAGGATACTCTAAAAGACCATTTTCAAAAGTTTCCTCCGAAGATGATTTATCATTACCTAAAACTCCAGGCAAAAGTCTTAACACACTATCAAGAACTACAAGAGCAGCTGTTTCCCCTCCAGAAAGCACATAATCTCCTATACTTATTTCCTCAATATTTCTTGTGGATAATACTCTTTCATCAACACCTTCGAAATGTCCACAAATTAAACTGAATGATTTTTCTTTTGATAAATCTTGAGCAAGTCTTTGATCAAATTTTTTACCTTTTGGCGAAAGATAAAAAATTCTTTCCCCCTTCTGGATATTTTTATCAATTGATTTTGCTAGTATGTCTGGTTTTAACAGCATACCTGATCCACCACCATATGGAGTATCATCAACAGTTTTGTGTTTATCTGTTGCTGCATCTCTTATGTTTACTACATTAAGACTCCATATCTTTTTAGCCATGGCCTTTCCATATAATCCTTTGTTTAACGGACCAGGGAAAATTTCTGGATAAAGTGTTAGCACTTGTGTCTTTAACATAAGTAAACCTTAAATTACTTTTTTTCCTCTTTTGGAGCTTCTGCTTTTGGAGCTTCTTCCTTTTTAGCTTCTGCTTTTGGAGCGTCTGCTTTTGGAGCTTCTTCCTTTTTAGCTTCTGCTTTTGGAGCTTCTTCTTTTTTTGCTCCATCTGTCGGTGCTGCGTCTGCTTTTGCTGCCTCTTCCTTCTTAGCATCATCAGACCCTTCTTTTTTTCTATCTTTTTTTGGAATAGCTTTTTGAGGATTATTACCATTAGCAGGCATTGGCATTAACTCATTTTCACCCAAGATTCTTGCTACTCTTGTAGTCGGTTGTGCACCTTGGCCTAACCAATATTTAATTCTTTCAGCCTCTAATCCTATTCTTTCTTTTTTTTCTTTAGGTAATAGAGGATTAAAAAAACCAACTTTTTCTATGAAACGTCCATCTCTTGCAAAACGACTATCAGCTACAACAACTTTGTAAACTGGTCTTTTCTTTGTTCCACCTCTTGATAATCTAAGTTTTAACATTTACTCTCCTTTTTTATTTTAATTGATTAAATAATTCTGGTGGTATTCCTTTGTCAGACATACCTTTCAGATTTCCTTTAGACATCTTTCTCATCATTTCAGACATCAATTTAAATTGTTTTAACAATTTATTGATAGTGGCTGGATCAGTTCCAGAACCATTAGCAATTCTTTTTTTTCTAGAACCATCAATTATTTTTGGGTTCTCTCTTTCTTTTTTTGTCATCGATAAAATTATAGCCTCGTTCTTAGTGATAACACTCTCGTCAATACCCGCAGCATCCATTTGTGATTTAACTTTAGAAATACCTGGCATAAAAGACATGATTCCCTCTATTCCACCCATTTTTTTCATCTGTCTTAGTTGAGTTAAATAATCTTGCATTGAAAATTGTCCCTTTTTTAAATTCTCTTCTGTCTTTTTAATATTTTCTTCACCTAAATCTTGTGCTGCTTTTTCAACTAGAGATACAATATCTCCCATTCCAAGAATTCGGTTTGCAATCCTATCGGGATGGAACACCTCAAAATTTTCAATTTTTTCTCCTACCCCTAAAAACTTAATTGGAACCTCTGATACAAATTTCATACTTACCGCGGCCCCACCTCTGGCATCACCATCAGCTCTTGTTAAAATAATTCCTGATAAACCTACAGTATTTTTAAATTCTTTTGCAACTGATGCTGCTACTTGGCCAGTTAAAGAATCTGCAACTAAAAAAGTTTCGGCAGGATTGATTATATTTTCAATCTGCTTTATTTCACTCATCATTTGAAGATCTATTTGTGTTCTGCCAGCTGTATCAAACAAGATAATGTCGGCACCATTTAAATTTGCAGCACTTATTGCTCTCTGACAAATATCTGCTGGTTGTTGACCTTCTATAATCGGTAAAGTTAAGATATCATTTTGCTCACCTAAAGATTTTAACTGTTCTTGTGCAGCTGGTCTATAAATATCTAAGCTGACCATCATTACCTTCTTTTTCTTTGTATTTTCTAGATATCTTGCAAGTTTAGCAGTAGTGGTAGTTTTACCTGAACCTTGTAGACCAACTAACATCATTGGCACGGGCGGAACGGCGTTTAAATTTACATCAATGTTTTTTTCACCTAATAAATTAACTAATTCGTCATAAACGATTTTTACAACCATATCACCAGGAGATGTAGATCTGATAATTTCTTGACCTAAAGCTTTAGGTTTAACTTTTTCAATAAAATCTTTTGCGACCTCAAGTGATACATCAGCCTCTAGTAAGGCTTGTCTAATAGCTCTGAGGCCTTCATCAACTTGGCTCTCATCAAGCGAAGGGGCTTTTTTCAAAGAGGAAAAAACTTCCTCAAATTTATTTGTTAAATTTTCAAACATATTTATTTCACACAGCAGTAATCGCACTAGTGGGCGAACCCTCGCTGACTAGTGTCGATCTCTTTGTTTCCAAAGACACCGCAAACTTAACGTTTTTGCGGAAACTGCCACAAACTATAATAGAGGTTCAAAAAGTCAATAAATAAGTTAAATAACTATATATGGATATAAGGGCTTTTAAAATGGATGGATTAGGTAATGATTTTGTAATAATTGATAATAGACAAAAGATTACCAATTTGACTAAAGATCAAATCATAAAAATTTGTGATAGAAATTTTATTGGCTGTGATCAATTAATATTTATTGAATCTAGCAAATCAAGTGATGCAAATTTAAAATTTTTTAATTCTGATGGAGGAGAGTCTGGTGCGTGCGGAAATGGTACTAGATGTGTTGCAAAATTAATCTCCGAGGAAACAAAATCTGAAAATATCATTTTATCAACTTCAAATGGAAATTTAGAGTCAAAAATATTAGATAAAAACATTGTTACGACTGAAATTGGTAAAGCTAAGTTACAATGGAACGAAATTCCTTTATCAGAAAAACTAGATACGAAAAATTTAAATATTAAGATTATTGATTCAAATAACAAAGAACATTCAGGTGGGACGGCTGTTAATGTTGGAAATCCACATATTGTTTTTTTTGTAAACGAAATTGAAAATTTTAATATTGAAAAAATTGGACCCGAAATTGAAAATCATAAAATTTTTCCAGAAAAATGTAATGTTACAATTGCTACAATAATTAATAAAAATTTAATTAGAGTGAAGGTATGGGAGAGAGGAGCGGGGCTGACCAAAGCATGTGGAACAGCTGCATGTGCAACAGCATTTGCTGGTAAATTAAATGATCTTACTGAAAATAAAACAGACATAGAATTTCAAACAGGTAAATTATCAATTCTTATAGATGATAAAAATTCAATCCACATGAAAGGACCCGTTTCAGAAATAAAAGAAATTGAGTTCAAACTATAATGGGAATTTTTGATAAATTTAAGATAGGCTTTAAAAAAAGTGCATCTGCACTGACATCTGGACTAAAAGAAATAATTATAAAAAAAGAGATTGACGATAAAAATTTAAATAAAATTGAAGAATTTTTAATTGAGTCAGATGTAGGTGTCGAGGCTGCGTCTGAGATCAAGGAAATCATTTCAAGTAAAAAAATCGATCCAAATAAAGATTTATCAACCGAGATAAATCTTATTTTAAAAGAATATATTATTAATCTAATGAAACCTTTAGAGAATAATTCTTTTTTCGAAAAAAAAGATAAACTCAATGCAACATTAATCTCAGGTGTGAATGGTGTTGGCAAAACAACAACTATTGGTAAAATAGGTAAAATTTTAAAAACTAATGGAAACAAAGTTATGTTTGCTGCTTCTGATACTTTTCGAGCAGCAGCTATTGAACAATTAGAAAACTGGGCAAATAAAATTGACGTTAAAATAACTAAATCATCTCAAGGTTCTGATCCAGCGTCAGTCGCATATAAAGCAGTTGAAGAAGCAATCAAAAATAATTTTCACCAAGTATTAATCGATACTGCTGGAAGACTACAAAATAAAAAAAATTTAATGGAGGAATATAAAAAGATAGCCAATGTAACAAAAAAAATTGACCAGGATGCCCCTCACAACATTATTTTAGTTTTAGACGCAACATCGGGACAGAATGTAATTAATCAAGTAGAAGAATTTAACAAAATTATTCCATTAACTGGTTTAATCATGACCAAATTAGATGGAACTGCCAAAGGCGGTATTCTACTGGCGATAGCAAAAAAATATCAATTACCTATTATTGCTTTAGGCTTGGGCGAAAAAGAAGACGACTTACAATTATTTAATGCAGAAAAATTTGCTGAGGCTTTTACGCAGGTTAATTGATTAAATTACTCGAGATTAAAGGTTTATAAATACTACACTTATAATTATCTTTAAATTTATAATGCCCACAATCCTTAGAAAAAGACGAGATAATAAAATCAAATTTTCCTGTGGTGGGGTAAAGTTCAAGTTTCTTATTAAAAATATCATACTTAAAGTTTGCGTTTAAACTTTTAACTGCACTAATCATCACAAGTGTTTTATCATCTTTTAAAAGATAATAAGCAAAGTCGTCTGGAAATACAGGAAAGTCATATTCCTCTAAATGAAACTTGGCTTGAGAGGGAAACCAATCATAAGAGATCAATGGTGAAGAAGACTTTGTTGAATAATTATAGATATAAAGATCTTTTGGATAATCATTTATATAATTACTTTCTTCACCTCTAGCTAAAATCGATTTCTCTCGCCCCTTAAAATATAGCGCAAATTTTTTGTTATGAGAGTCCATATGATCTATGTGAAATAAATCGTCAGGATAAAATGAATTATCTTTCGAAAAAGCAAAGCTTATTAAAGTTATGAATAAAATTATAATAATAAAAACATTTTTCACTTTTTAAACTTAATCTTAAATCTTGAAAAATATTTGTTTAGAATATGGCTTAATTTAAATTAATCAAAAAAGAGTTTAGTGCTTTTACAAGACTCTCGTCATACTCCATCATATGATTGTCATATTTGGTAAAATACGAATATTTGGGTTCATTAGCTATTTCAAACATCTTTTTACCCATCTCAAAAGGAACAATTTGATCTTTTTCACCATGCATTATCAAAATTGGAGATTTAATATTTTTAATTTTGTTTTTATTTTCAAATTTATCTTTAAGTAAAAGACCAACGGGTATATATGGATAAAATTTTTTAGCCGCATCAATCATTGATGTGAATGGAGTTTCTAAAATAACACCTGCAAACTCTTTGTTCTGGGATAAATGTGTTGCAACTCCTGTTCCTAATGATTCTCCATAAATTACTATATTTTTTTCATCTACACCTTTTTTGACCAACCATTTAATTGCACTTTCACCGTCCTCATATAATCCAGACTCTGATGGTTTGCCCTCGTTACCACTAAAACCTCTCCAAGCAATTATTAAAAAATTAACACTCATGTCTCTAAAATGATTTAATTTATGAATTCTATTTTCTAAAGATCCAGCATTTCCATGGAAAAATAGAATTGTTTTATTTTTCTTTATATCTTTTTCATGATACCAACCCAATAAATCTAATCCATCTTGGGTTGGGACTTTTACCTTTTCAATATAAACTGAGAGTTTGTCATCAAAATAATTATTTTCATCAGGATGATACATTAAGTTCCTTTGATAAAAATAAAGAAATACTAAGAGAAATAGGTAAACTAAAATTGTTAGTTGTAAAAATAATAACAAACTATTCCTAAACCTTTTTAACATTATTTTTCTTTGCTAAATATACGCCAAAAAATACCAGAATAGTCCCGATAATATGGTAATTTTCAAATTTTTCGTCAAATAAAAAGTATCCATAAATTGCACCGTAAACTGTAAAAACATAAAGCGTAAAGCCAGTTAAAGATGCACCTAATTTTTTTTGAGCTATAGTATAAAGTGTAAAAGCAATTATCCCTGGCGATATAGCAGCAAAAATCACCCATAAATAAAATTCTGTTACAAATATAGTCTCTTTATAAAATAATTCCTCGCCAACATAAAAGGGTAACAAACTTAAAGCACCAAAAAAGGAAATCATGGCAAATCTATCGAAAATTTTTAATTTTGATTTCCAATAAAATAAATAAATAGAATATAAAGCCCAACCAACTGCAGCAGCTAACATCCATAAATCACCAATTGTAAATCTAAGATTAATTAATAAATCAATATCACCTTTAATAATAATGACAAAAACACCAATCAAACAAGCAATTAAACCAATTACCTTTGTCAAATTTATTTTTTCTTGAAAAAAGAAATATGAAATCAAAATAATAAAAACTGGAGAGGATGTGTAAATTATCCCCATATTAGTTACGGTTGTTGTCTCACCAGCTAAAAAAGGGAAAGCGCCACATACACCACATCCCATTGACCCTAAAAAAAACAATTTTTTATATTCCCTTTTAATTATATGAAAATTATTTTTTAAAGTTACATAAGTGAATGGTAATAAAATCAAAAAAACTACTGTCCAACGCCAAAATGCAAGTGAAATAGGCGGAACAAATTCAACACCACCTCTAGCAACAACTAAGTTACTAGCCATAAAGATTGGTTGTATAAATAGTAATGATAATGGAAATAAATCTGTCTTAATATTTTTCAATTTAATTGATATTAATCTTTATCAAAAAAGGCTTCGTATATCATCATGATGATAGCTGCACCCATTAAAAGATAAACTGGGATAACATCCAAGAAGCCTATCATCATTGATCTCGTTAAAGTTGTTGCTAAACCAATTAAAAAGAAAACTGCAAAAGATAATCCTATGATTGTAGTAATTTTATTCATTTTATTCCTGACATTCTTTTTCTAACCAATTAGCAATTCCTAGAAATCTATGATCGTCATATTTATTGCCAATTAATTGAACACCTAATGGTAAATTATTTTCTCCTTCAAGTAAAGGTAACGAAATACATGGTGTGCCAAGATAAGACCAAACTTTATTAAATTCTGCTGTTCCTGTACTTTTTAAACCCTTTGGTGCAACACCTGGACTAGCTGGTGACAAAACTCCATGATAATCCTCAAAAACTTCCTCGTAAGACTCATAGCCTCTTTTCATAAAATCAATTGCTTCTGCGTATTCTTTCGCAGAATGTTTATTGCCTTTGATAATTGCATCTTGCATATACTTAGACAATTTCTTTTTAAATTTTTTAAAATACACTGAAAAATTATTGGCTAAATCAGTCTCATGAATAATTTGGTGATACTTGTGAATATCCTTAAAATAAGAAGGTGTATCAAAAATCTCGATATTTTTTTTGAATGAATTAATAAAATATTCAAATGACTCTCTAGACTTTTTATCTATTAATTTCCAATGTTCAGTTTTATAAAAAATAAATTTAGGATCGAATAAAGGTCCTTTTTTTGTTTCAGATAAAATATTTTCTGTTGAGTAATGTATAGTTGCTGGATCAAATTTATCTTTTTTTATCAATACTTTTGCCAACATAGCCACATCCTCAACTTTTCGGCCAAAAATTCCTATATGATCTAGACTGTAAGAGGTTCTTAAAACACCATTTCTAGATATCAAACCATAACTAGGTTTATAACCCACAACTCCACAATAGGATGCTGGTCTAATAATGGATCCTCCGGTTTGTGATCCAATTGATGCAGGTGCCATAAAAGAAGCTACAGAAGCAGCAGATCCGCTTGAAGAACCACCTGGTGTTCTTGTTTTATCATGTGGATTTGTGGTTGCCGGAGGTCCTAAATAAGCTAGTTCTGAAGTTGCTGTTTTACCCATTACAATCGCTCCGGATGAATGAAGCAGATCAATTATTTCAGCATTTTGTGAATATGATTTACCTTTTCTAATAACTGTTCCACATTCGGTTGGCATATCAACTGTCCCAATAATATCTTTGACCGCAATAGGCACTCCATGAAGTGGACCAATTGGTTTACCAGATCTTCTATGATCGTCAGCTTCTGCAGCTTTTTCTAATAAAATTTTTTTGTCAAAATGAGCCCAAGCCTTTATATCTTTGTCAAATTGATTGATTCTTTCGATATACTTTTCACAAACATCAACAGAAGTGAGTTGAGCATCTTTAATCTTTGTAGCAAGTTCTTCAAGACTTAAAGAAAATATATCTGTCATCTAAAATTAATTTGCAAATAATGTCTCTGGTAACCAAAGTGCTATACCTGGAAATAAATACATTAGAACCATAGCTAAAATCACAATACCTAAAAATGGCATTATTCCTCCAAAGATCTGCATCAATTCAACATTCTTTGATTGAACTCCCTTTAGATAGTAAGCAGACATTGCCATGGGGGGTGTCAAAAATGAGGTTTGTAAATTTAGAGCAATCAACATTGCAAAGAAATATGGATTTACTCCAAAAAATTCAACTAATGGTAAAAATATTGGTACAAAAATAATTAATATCTCCGTCCACTCTAATGGCCAACCTAATAAAAAAATAATCAATTGTGTTATTACTAAAAATTGCCAAGGTTGTAAATTTAGAGATTTAAAGAAATGTTCGAAAACTTCGTGACCACCAAGATAAGAAAATACAGAAGCAAATGTCCACGATCCTATGAAAAGCCACATAATCATTGCAGTTGTTTTAGCTGTCAAAAAGACAGACTCTTTAAAATTTTTCCACTTAAGGGTTTTATAAAAATATGAAAGCACCAACGATCCAAATGCACCAACGGCTGCGGCTTCAGCAGGTGTTGCTATTCCAGCTAAAATTGTGCCTAGAACTAAAATTATCAATGAAAATAAAGGTAAGAAGGAGACAAGAACCTCTTTAAGAATTACTGCTGTAGGTGGTATTTCCTCAGCTGCAGGTTTTGGCGCTATTGATGGATTTAACCAAGCTCTGAACACTGCGTATGCAATGTAAAGTCCCGCTAACATAAGTCCTGGAAAAATAGCGGCTGCAAATAATCTTAGTGGTGATAGTTGAGCAATTACGGAATAAACGATCAACATAATACTAGGTGGAATTAAAATTCCTAAACACCCACCTGAACAAATTATTCCAGATGCAAATTTTTTATCATAACCAGCTTTAATCATAGCAGGCCATGCCAGTAGTCCCATTAAAGTAACAACTGCACCTATAATACCTGTTGCTGTTGAAAATAGGGCACAAGTAATCAGTGCTGCAACTGCCATTGATGCAGGAAGCTTATGAGATGCTAATCTAATTGCAAAAAATAGTTTTGCTACAATACCTGCTCTTTCAACTAAATATCCCATGAATAAAAAGAGCGGGACAGCAGTAAGGACGTTATTATCCATAACAGTGTAGGTATTTTGAACAAAAAGTTGGAATATCCTATTATCAAAAAGATGTTCCATCTTAGTTGGATCAAAGTAAGCATAATATCCAAAACCTAGTCCCATCGCCATTAAAGTAAAGGCAATCGGAAAACCTAATAGTACGGCAAATAAAAATATACCCATCATCATAATTGCCACTTCAGGATTTGTCAGACTAAATAACATCTTCTTTATTTCCTTCTTGTGAAGTTCTCATTAATACCTTTTCAGTTTCTTCAGCATCACGCTCTGTTCCTCTTTCTGGCCAACTGCCAGTTTTTATACATATAATGCATCTGAACACTTCACCTATTCCCTGAAGGGTTAACAGGCTACCAGATAAAGGTATTAGAGATTTCGCCATATAAATTTGAATTTGAGCTGGACTATTCCAACTTGTTTCTTTTATTTTCCAAGCTAGGGCAGCATACTCATAACCATAAAAAGCTAATGCAATTACGCCTGGGAAAAAGAAAATAAAATATAAAACTATATCTATCCAGGCTTGTACTCTCTGAGAAAATAATCTGTAAATGACGTCTCCTCTTACATGTGCCTCGGTACACAAAGTATATGCACCAGCCATCATAAAAATTGCACCATACATTTGGAGACTAAAATCAAAATTCCATAAAGTTGGTGCATTTAAAGCATATGCCATAAAAACTTCATAACACGTTCCACCCATTAAAATTACAATACACCAGGAAAATGCTTTACCCATTGAGACACTTAATCGGTCGGCAAATTTTATATAAGATCTCATCATAGATATAGACTCTTATTGAATTGTTTTGAATTAATCAAATAAAAAGGGGGCCGAGGCCCCCTCATTAAAATTTATAAAAAGTTAATTATAACTTAACTTTTGCTATTGGACCAAACTCATTTTCATACGCAAGTTTGTAATTCGGCTGATTCATCAGCAAGTATTTCATTACTCTCTTCGCATACGCTTTCTGAGAATCTACGATTTTCTTAAAGAAAGGATCTTTCTTATTGAAATCACCGATTACCTTATCCCAACCTTTTAATTGTTGAGCTAAGATTTCATCAGAAGTTTGGTAAACATTTACTTTATGCTCATTCATTAACTTAGCTAAGTCAGCTGAGTATCTTACTAAAGCTTTAAAGTAGTTATCACTATTTGCAGCATAAGCAGCATTTTTCAATATTGCTTGGTGTGCAGGTGATAAACTATTATATGTTTTTTTGTTAACTGGTATCTCAAACATCTCTTGAGATTGGTGGAAGCTTCCTAAGTGATAGTGCTTAGAAACATCTTGCATACCAAACTGAGAGTCTGAAGTAGGGTTGTTAAACTCAGCAGCTTCAATCAAACCAGTTTTCATCGCTGGTTGAATTTCACCACCTGGTAATTGTCTAACTACCATTCCCATTGCAGTTAAAACGTTAGTAGCTAAACCAACAGTTCTGTACTTCATACCTTTAACATCAGACACTTTAGTTACATTCTTTTTGAACCAACCAAAAGGCTGAGCTGGCATAGGCATATGGAAAAAACCAACATAATCAAAACCAACTTTTGCAAGTGTTTCGTCATATAATTTTCTTCCTCCACCATACTCCATCCATCCCATAACTTCTTGAGATGACATTCCATATGAAGGACCAGTTCCAAATAATGATGCAGCAGGGTTTTTACCATACCAATATGCAGTCACCCAGTGACCCATATCTACTACACCGGAACTAACCGCTTGTCCGATTTCTGAAGTCTTCACAACTGCTCCAACTGGTTGAAGATCAATCTGAAGAGATCCTCCAGACATTTCTTTAACCATGTTACAATAGTCTCCAGCCATTTCGAAAAAGATGTTAGCTCCACTTGGCCATGCAGCTTGCATCTTTAAAGTTGTTGCTGCATTTGCCTTCACATATGGCATTGCAACAGCGGCTGCAGCTATAGCACCAGTCTTAGCAGCAGTTTTAAAGAACTTACGTCTTGAAGATGTTTTCACCTTCAATGATTTATTTTCTTTAGTCATTATTACTCCTATTAAAGTTAATTAACTTAATTAATTAAAACATAGAATCAGATTAGAGTCTTTCTAAAAAAAGGCGTAGATGTCGCAATAGTTGAATTAGATTCAATCCAGAGTAGAATTAATTTACTTTATTTTTACAATTTCCAGTTTTAAAAAACTCATCAATATTATCAATTGCTAAGTTTGCCATTGCAATTCTTGTATCCTTTGTTGCGCTTCCTAGGTGTGGAAGAATAAATGCTGACTTAATTTTATTATAACCAGGATTTAAGTTCGGTTCATTTTTATATACATCTAATCCAGCTGCATATATTTTTCTACGGTTCAATGCATCAATTAAAGCCTCATCATCGACTATATCTCCCCTAGCGACATTAGTAATTACTGCTCCTTTGGGAAAATATTCAACAGTTTCTTTGTTAATCATGTTCTCTGTTTCTTTAGTAGCGGGACAACAAATTGATAGGACATCAGAAACTGAAAAAAGACTTTTAATATTATCATGATAAATCGCTCCCTGCTCTTTTTCATCACTTAACTTTGATCTATTGTGATAATGAATTATCATGCCTAACGATTTTGCAATCTTTGCAATTTTTTGTCCTATTCTTCCCATGCCTAAAATACCAAGTCTGGAGCCTGTCAATTGCTTACCTATTAAATAGTCTGCCGACCACTTCCATCCACCTTCTTGAGCAGATACTATTCCCTCTGAGGCTCTTCTGCATGCGCCTAAAATTAAAAGTATCCCAATTTCAGCTGTCGCATCAGATAAAACCTCAGGAGTATTTGTTACTGCAATACCTCTTTTTTTTGCGGCATCTAAATCAATATTTCCAAATCCAACTGCAAAATTTGAAATAATTTTTATCGTGTCTGGTAATTTGTTGATTGTTTCTTTATCCATTTTATCTGTGAGAGAAGATAAAATTCCATCACATCCTTTACTCATCTCTATTACTTTTGACTGAGAGTATAGCTCATCATTATTATTGAATATTGGATCAAAAGTTTTAGTGGCTTTGTCCTCACTCTCCTTAATTAATTTTCTAGTGATTAAAATTTTTTTCATTAAAATGATAGACTTAACTAATTTAGATCAAATATTTTCCCAGGATTCATTATATTATTTCGATCAATGCTCCTCTTTATCAATTTCATTAATGGAATGTTGTCAGCATGTTCTTTTAAAAGATATTCTTTTTTATGTAATCCAACTCCATGTTCTCCAGTGATTGTACCTTTTAATTCAAGCGCTTTGTTAATTAATAAGTCGTTAAATTCTCTTATTTTTTTATATGTCTCTTTGTTTTCAGGGTCAAAAGGCAAAAGCACATGAAAGTTTCCATCGCCCAAATGACCTACCATCGGAGCTCTCAATCCAAATTTTTTTGCTTGCTCTTCTGCGTAATTTACACATTCAGTTATATTTGAAATTGGTAAACACACATCAGTCGAATAAACCCTTCCATTATTTATCAATGCTTTAACAGAATAATAAACATCCCATCGTGCTTTCCAAAGCTTATTTCTCTCTTCTAAATCTTTTGCCCATTTAAAAGAACTTCCATTATTATCTTTTGAGATTTCCTCAACAATTTTAATATTTTCATTATTAGACGCCTCGGATCCATGAAACTCAAAAAATAAAGTTGGCACTGCTTCGATATCTTTCAATTTTGAGTAATTGATACTAATCCCCATTTGATCTTTGTTTAGCATCTCAATTCTAGCAATTGGAACTCCATATTGAATAACTTGTTGAGCAGTTTGAACTGCATTTTCTAAAGTTGGGAAATGACAAACTGCAGACATAATACTTTCTGGTATTGGCGATAATCTCAATTGAACTTCTGTAATTATTCCTAACGTTCCCTCAGAACCTATAAATAAATTGGTTAAATTATAACCTGCTGATGTTTTTTTAGTTCTGCTACCAGTATTTACAATATCTCCATTAGGCAAAACAACTGTAAGTCCACTAATTACAGTTTTCATTGTTCCATATTTTACAGCCATTGTCCCTGAAGCTGATGTTGAAGCCATTCCTCCAATTGCTGCATTAGCACCAGGATCAATCGGAAAAAAAACTCCATCTTCTCTCAAATAATCATTTAATTGCTCTTTAGTTACACATGCCTGAACTCGACAATCAAAGTCCTCAACATTTACGCTTAAAATTTTATTCATTTTTTCAAGACATATAGTTATGCCTTTTTCATTACCTACAACATTACCTTCTAAGGATGTTCCTGTTCCAAAAGGTACAACAGGAATTTTGTGCTCATTACATAAACGGAGCACTTTAGAGACCTCTTCATTTGTTTCAGGAAAAACTACAGCTTTAGACAAAACAGGATCATAAGTATCCTCACCTCTAGCATAATTTGCTCTTGTTGACTCAGAGGTAGAAAATCTTCCATTAAAAATTTTTTTAAACTCTGCTTGGACTTGCTCGTTCATTAAAAGAATATTAGTAAAAATTTTATCAAAAATACAGCTTATTTAGTAAGCATTTTCTTTATGTTTTCTAAGGCCTGTAAAATGTTATCTCTTGATGCTGCAAAACTAAATCTTACGTAATCATTACAAGTTTTACCAAAAGCAGTTCCTGGCACTATTGCTACTCCAGCCTCATGCATTGCTTTTTTACAGAATTCAGATCCATTCATTCCTGTACCAATTACTTTTGGGAATGCATAAAAGGCTCCTCCAGGTAAACTACACTCCACTCCTGGAAGATCATTTAACCCCTGATGAATTAAATTTCTTCTTAAAGTAAACTTGTCTAACATATCTTTGATAGAGTC
The DNA here is from genome assembly GCA_902528545.1 of uncultured Pelagibacteraceae bacterium. Lineage (GTDB taxonomy): Bacteria > Pseudomonadota > Alphaproteobacteria > Pelagibacterales > Pelagibacteraceae > Pelagibacter. Next base: position 295,779 of record CABZTB010000001.1, read on the forward strand.
ATCGGGGCCATCTAGTGCAGCAATACCAGCATATTGTGCAGCAGCATTTACACATGACACGCTATTAATTAATAATTTGTTTACGTGCTCAATAAGTTCTTTAGGCCAATAACTCCAACCTAATCTCCATCCCGTCATCGAATAAGCTTTGCTCCAACCCTCTAATACAATTAACCTATCTTTTAAATTTGGATAATGGAAAAAAGAGGGCATTTCTTTGTAGTCAAAAATTTGTCTACTATAAATTTCATCACTTAAAATAGTAACATGAGGATGTTTTTCTAACTCCTTTGCAAAATAGTCAATTACAGGTTTCTCAACAAAACTTCCTGTTGGATTATTTGGATTAATTAAAATAAGTAATCTTGTTTTTTTAGTTATAAGAGATAAAATTTTATCCGGATCAAATTTAAGATCTTTATCTTCAGTTAAATCATAAGGGACAGGCGTTGAACCTGTATAATTAATCATAGACTCATATATTGGAAATGCAGGTGTAGGATGGATTATTTCTACTCCCGGTTCTCCGTAACATTGTATCGCGTAACTCATTGTAGGTTTACCACCTGGCATGATTAAAATTCTTTCAGGATCTATCTCAGCTTTATAACGTTTCTTAATCCATCTTGTTACAGCTTGTCGACACTCAGGTATTCCATTTGACATCACGTATCCATGATGACCATCATCCAAAGCTTTTTTTGCTGCTTCAACAACATGTTTAGGTGTTTTAAAATCTGGTTGCCCTAGACCTAAATGGATCATCGGCTTACCTTGGGCCTCTAACTTCTTTGCCTCTGCTAATACCGAAAAGGCAGACTCCGTTCCTAATCTATCTAAACTCTTTGCTAGCTCCATAACATTTATATTTTATTAGAAGTTCTATAAATTAATTTTGAACTATTCAACTCTTTTAGGTTCTTACATCCCATTAAAACCATATTTCTATTGATTTCCTCGTGCATATTTTTAAGTAAATGCTCAACACCTTGCTGTCCCCCTGCGGCTAAAGAGAACAAAAACATTTTACCAAAACTACAGGCTTTTGCACCAGCAGCGATTGCTTTTAATACATGAGTTCCTCTTCTAACTCCCCCGTCTAATATGATTTCCAATTTATCTCCAACTGCATCTGAGATTGCTTTGACTTGATCGAATGGCGATCTTGATCCATCAAGTTGTCTTCCACCATGATTTGAAATCATGATTGCCGTACAACCAATATCTATTGCTCTTTTTGCATCTTCAACGGACATAACACCTTTAAGTGCAAAGGGTCCATTCCATTTCTTCACACAATATTCTGCGTCCTTCCAGTTCATCGCTGGATCGTATTGTTCATTAATGTACTCTATAACTGATTTTGCAATATTAGTACCCTTATCTGTTTTTGTAGCCACATTTGCTAATTTAAACTTCCCATGTGTAAGATAATTAAATACCCAACTAGGATGAAGAGCAAAACTCATTAAACTTTGTAAAGTTAACTTTGGAGGGGTTGTAAAACCTGTTCTATGATCTCTTTCTCTGTTACCTGCTACTAAAGTATCTACAGTTAAACACATTCCATCAAATCCTGATCTTCTACAACGATCAATTAAATCATCAGTGATTGATTGATCTTTGTGAACATAAAGTTGAAATAACTTTGGTCCACCTGAAATATTTGAAATTTCTTCTATAGTGTTATTTGCCATCGTAGACATACTATAAAATGTTCCAAACTTATCAGCTGCTCTAGCAGATGCTTTGTCACCGTCATGATGATAAAGTCTTTGCATGGCACATGGTGATAAAAAGAGTGGCATATCAATTTTTTTTCCGAAAATAGTTGTTGAAAGATCTGGTTTTCCGACACTTGCTAAAATATTAGGAACTAAATCGCATTCATCAAAAGATTTTGTATTTCTTTTGAGTGTTATTTCATCATCTGCACCACCATCTATATAGTGAAATATTGGTGAAGGTAATTTTTTTTTTGCAAGTTTTCTAAAATCGTCAAAATTATAACAATTTTGTAAACTCACTATTTTCTAAATCTAAGATTATTTCTATTAAGATCTGAAATTTTTGTACATCCCATGAGCTTCATATCTCTAACTAACTCAGATTTATACAACTCAAGAGCTCTTTCAACGCCTGGTTGGCCTGCTGCTGCAAGCGCATAAAGATAAAGTCTTCCACCAGAACATGCTTTTGCACCAAGAGATAATGCTTTAAGCATATGTGTTCCTCTATGAATTCCTCCTTCACATATAACATCAAGTTTATCTCCAACTGCATCAACAATTTCTGCGAGCTGATCAAATGGTGATCTCGATCCATCAAGTTGTCTGCCACCATGATTTGAAACCATTATACCAGTACATCCAATATCAACTGCTTTTTTAGCGTCTTCTACACTCATTATTCCTTTAAGTGCAAAATGACCTCCCCATTGAGAACAAAGTTTTTCAGCATCTTTCCAATTCATAGATTGATCTAACATTGTTGAAAAATAATTTCCTATGGAAGAGTTTGTACTTGTACCTTCTTTTACAAAGTCTTGAAGGTGGGGTAATTCAAATTTACCTTTTGTTAAATAATTTATTCCCCACATTGGTTTAGTCGCAAAACTAAATAAGCTTGATAGAGTCAATTTCGGCGGAGAGGTAAAACCAGTTCTTAAATCTCTTTCACGATTTCCTCCTGTAATGGTATCAACTGTTAGAGCCATTACATCAAATTTAGCAGCCTTAGCTCTCTCTAAACAAGAGTCATTTAAACCTCTGTCTTTGTGAAAATAAAACTGAAACATTTTGGGTGTATCAATTAAAGAGGATATTTCCTCTACGCTAACAGTTGCTAATGCAGAAACACCAAACATTGTATTAAATTTTTTAGCTGCTTTTCCAACTGCTCTTTCACCATCATAATGAAAAAGTCTTTGTAATGCTGTTGGTGAAAGATAAAATGGTAAATCCAATTTTTTACCAAAAATTGTTGTGGACAAATCTACATTCTCAACACCTCTTAAAACATTTGGAACTAAATCTACATCGTCAAAGGCACTTGTATTTCTAGCATATGTAATTTCATCGTCAGCTGCACCATCAATATAGTGAAAAATAGGCGATGGAAGCTTTAGCTTAGCAAGTTTTCTAAAATCACCAAAATTGTGACAATCTTTCAATCTCATTATCATAGAATGTTTGTTTAAAAGGTTTTAAGAAAATTAAACATATAACTATTTGCCCCAGGATTTTTATCTCCCAAACTTGCATTGGATAAATGATTATATGATAAGCCTAATTGGCTATTTTGGAATAAATCTAAAGAAATCTGAACTTCGCTTTTAAATTCTAATAAATGTCCAAGATCTTTGCCATCTCCCTGACTATAGAGTCCTGGGGTAAAACTTGGTATAATATTTAAGGCTCCTAGGGAATATTGTGCTTGCACACCAGTATACAGGTAAGCTGCACTATCAGCAGTAAACATAAATCCTGTTATTGGAGAAAGATTACCAAGAAAAGTATCTCTGTTTAAATCAGTATTCTGATGTTGAAACCCAATTAAAGCAGATCTCTTTCCATTATCACTAAAGTCAAACATCCCTGAATAAATATTAAACTTTGTATTATCATTACTTACTTTAGTATCTTCTGCAATAATTGAAGAAGAAATTAAAAAAGACAATATTACCAAGTAACAAATTCTTAGATAATTCATAATTTTTTTTTATTTAATATAACTTTCTTGAGTATTATTGCACCACCAAATACAAACATCAATATAGGTAATAACCAAAGAAAATAGGTATTTTTACTGAATCCTGGATCATAAAGAATCCAATCTCCATATTTATTTTTAAGATAAGCATATATTTGTTTATCATCTAAGCCTTCATTTAATTTTTTTTCTACTAAAATTTTTAAACTATTAGCAAATTCAGAGTCTGAATCGTATACTGATTGTCCTTGACAAATTAAACATCTTAAATTTTTTGTTATTTCGATTTCCAAGTTTTTAGCTTTTAAATCAGAAGAAGAAAAATAAATCAAAAAAGTCACAGAAACTAAAAATTTTAAAATATTCATTTTGTCAATTCTTTTATCTCAGAAAGTAATTTTACATTCAATGGACCAATAATTTTTTTAATAATTAGATTATCTTTAATTAGAAAGGTTTCAGGTACTCCATATGCACCCCATTCAATTGCTATTGTACCATCATTATCAAAAAAAATTAAATCGTATGGATTATCTAAATTTATCAAAAAATTTTTTGCATTATCAAAATTATCTTTATAGTTTTGTCCAATAATTTTGATATTCTCTTTTTTACTTAAATCCATTAGATACTTATGTTCCTCTTTGCAAGGAACACACCACGAAGCCCAAATGTTTAATAAATAATAATCACTTCCCTTAAAGATTTGATCTGAATTTATTTTGTCTTTTGAAAAAAACTCTTTTGTCTCAAAATTTGGAATTTTAATTTCTGATTTTGTTTCAGGTGTGTAAATATTTGTATTTTGTAAACCTTTGTAAAAAACAAAGAAAATTATCGAGAATGTAAAAATTAAAAATAAAGGAAAAATTTTAGTTTTCATATTTTTTTCTAATTAAAGATAAACATCCACTAAAGCACAATAGAATTGTGGAAATCCAAATCCAAATCATGAATGGCTTTACTTGATAACGAATATTAAAATAATCTTGATTTTGGACATAATTCATTGTCATAAATTTATCACTGAATATATTAGTTTTGATATCAGCTTCACTAGTAACAATATTTGGTTGATTATATATTCTTAATTCAGGTTGCATGACTTCAATTAATCCACTTTGATACTCCACAATAAACTTTCCTCTAATTGCTTTAAAATTTTGTTTATTTTCTTGCTCAATGCTCTCAAAATTAATCTTCAAATTTTGAGCTTGGTAAGTTTCATTAATTTTTAAATTTGTAATAATTTCAGATGAAAAAATATTATTAAATAAAATACTAAGTATTAAAATGCTAAAACTAAAATGAGCAGTAATTTGTGACAGATTTCTATATTTTTTATGAAAAAAATCTCTTAGAGTTATAAAAAATAAATAAAAAGCTGCTGTAATAAGAAGAGTATTGTAAAGAAAATTAATATCTAAATTTCTAATTATCAATACTGATAAAATTAAAGAAATAACAAAAAATAAAATTAAATAAATTTTGTCTTCAATATCCGATTTAATCCACTTTAATTTAGGACCTATTGCCATAGCTAACATAAATGGAATTAAAAATGGTAAGATCAATTTGTTAAAAAATGGCGGACCTACAGATATTTTTTGAGATGAAATTACCTCTAAAAATATTGGATAAATTGTTCCAATTAAAACAACTGATAAAAAATACATCATAAACCAATTATTAATCAAAATTGATGTTTCCTTACTTAATAAGTAGAAAGTTTTAGAATTGTTGTTTTCACTTTTATGAAAAATTAAAAATATAAAAAAAGATAAGAATATCAAAATAAATAAAAATATTAGAATATACAAACCTCTCTCTGGATCATTAGCAAATGTATGAACAGAATTTAAAATACCTGATCGAACCAAAAAAGTACCACACATACTTAGGGTAAAAGTTGCAATAGATAACACAACAACCCACGAGGTAAGAATTAGCTTTTTTTCTAAAACTAGTACACAATGTAATAAGGTTGTTAGTGCAAACCACGGCATTAAAGATACATTTTCAACAGGATCCCAAAACCAAAAACCTCCCCATCCTAACTCATAGTAAGCCCAAATAGATCCAAGTAAAATTCCTAAAGTTAAAAAAATCCATGAAATTAATACCCATTTTTTAATGTGTGATGCCCACATTTTTGTAATATTATTTGAACAAACTGCTGCTAATGCTGAGGAAAAAATTATAGAAGTTCCAACGTATCCTAGATATAAAATTGGCGGATGAATTGCTAATGCAGGGTCTTGCAATATAGGATTTAAACCTAACCCCTCTTTTGGAACTGGAAAAACATAATTAAAAGGATTGGAGGTTTGTATAAGAAAAATAAAAAAACCGATTATAATTATCTGTTGGAATAATAAAGTTAAAATTTTATATTGTTTTGGTTGATTTTTTGACCTCAGTAAAAAGACAAATATAAATAATGTTAAAACTAACAACCATAATAATAGACTACCCTCATGATTGCCCCAGGTACCAGAGATTTTATAGAAAAGAGGCTTAGTTGTATGGGAGTGATTAAAAACTGTCTCGTTACTAAAATCTGAGTTAACAAACGATAAAATTAAGCCTGAGAAGCTAATTATCACAAATAAAAGCTGTAAGAATACTAACGATATTACTTTAGTATCTAACTTCTGAGTATCATTAAAATTTTTAATCGAAAAAAATATTACTAAAATTGAAACACCAACACCAAAAATTAAAGAATAATATCCAATTAAACTCGACAATTTATTTCTCCTCTAAAGCAGCCTTTACTTCAGGAGGCATATAATTTTCATCATGTTTAGCTAAAATTTTCGTTGCTGAAAAAAAATTCTCATCTTTTAAAAATCCCTCCGCAACAACACCCTTACCTTCTTCAAAAAGGTTGGGTATTAATCCTGAGTAAACAACATTTATTTCACTTTTAAAGTCTGTAATAACAAAACTTAATTCTTTATTTACAATAGAAATTGAGTCAGTTTTTACCATTCCTCCAATTCTAATCTTTTTTTGCTGCATTTCAGATAAAGTTTTTATCTCAGATGGAGATTTAAAATATACAACATTTTCTTCTAATGATTTTAAAATAAGGAATATCGTTAAACTTAATGTAACAACGATTAAGAATATAAAAAAAAATCTTAGTTTAACTTTACGACCATACATGGTTTAAAAGTTAAATAGTTGAAGTGTTGGATAGAATCTCTCTATTAATTCTTTGTAGTCTAGCAGAGGCAGCTCTCTCGGAGTTTAGGTTTCCAAATTTAACAATAAACTTATTTTTTTCTTTTTCATATTGATTTTTGATTACCAGATACAATGACATAAAACTTAAAAAAGTAAAAGCAAATGAACCCCAAACATAAATTCCATATCCATTCATATTAAAAAATTCATTTATCATAATCTGTCTAAACCCTTATTTTTAATTTTTATCAGTTCTGTATTATATTTCATTAAAAAAATTAGCAATGAGAATAGGGCAAATGCCGCAGTCATAATTAATAAAGGAACGAGCATCGAAGAATGAATAGTAGATTTTGATAATATATTAATTGATGCAGGCTGATGAAGTGTGTTCCACCAATCTACAGAATATTTAATTATAGGAACATTTATTATTCCTAAAATTGTAATAATTGATGTTACTTTAAAAACTTGTTCTTTATCTTCGTAAATTCTCCAAGCAATTAAATACATCAAATAAAAAAATGCCAATATTAGCATAGAAGTAATTCTGGCATCCCACGCCCACCATGTTCCCCACGTGGGCTTTCCCCAAATAGAACCAGTTACAAGTGCAATTACATTAAAAACAAATCCTGACGGCGCCAAACTCTTTGAAATTAAAAAGAAATTTTTAATCTTAAATATATAACCAACGATAGAAAGAACAGTAATAGTAGAAAAGATACCTAGTGAGATCCATGCAGCTGGAACATGAACATACATTATTCTTACAGAGTGACTTTGTTTATAATCTTCTGGTGAGAGAATTAGAGCCTCAGTTAAACCTATAGAGATTACCAAAATGAATAATAATAAAACGTATTTTGGTGCTTTAGAGGTTATAGAAAAAATTCTATTAGGTTCTAGTAATTGAAACATAAAATTTTATTTTTTAAATTAATATTAGGGTTATTTAGTACGAAATAATTATCTGATCAAGAATGTAGAGGGAGATAATAACGAAGGGTAAAATTTAACACTCTTGATCAGAATTAATTAAATTTAACAATGCCCTGTGACAAAGATTTGAGCTAAATGTGTTTAAAAAGTGAATTTGCTTAATTTGACGGCTTAAAATAGCTTGAACCTTTTTTACCAGAGAAAATTTCCTCAATTAATGGATGTTTGATTGGCTCATCAGAGTCATCAGTCAATAAATTTTGCTCTGATACATAGGCTTCATAAGTTATTTCATCGTTTTCGGCTAACAAATGATAGAATGGTTGATCTTTTCTTGGTCTAACATTCTTAGGAATAGATTGATACCATTCTTCGGAATTATTAAACTCAAAATCTACATCATAAATCACACCTCTAAACTCAAAGTGTTTGTGTTTTACAATATCGCCTATTGAGAATTTAGCTTTTTGGATTGCCATTGAGATTAGTATGGGTATTTAAAAACAAAAATCAATAAGAAAAATTAATAGTTTTTGTGAAAATATTATTTATGTTAATATTCTTCCAGTGAATAAATCTTTTTTAAAGTTTCTTACTGATTTTGGACCTTTAGTAATTTTTTTTTACTACTATTACGATAGTGGAAAAGATTTAAGAGTTGCCATTCCACCATTTATAATTGCGACAATTATAGCATTAGCGATTGTTTGGTTTTTAGAAAAAAAAATACCCAAAGTTCCTTTGTTAAGCGGAATATTAATTACTTTTTTTGGTGGCCTTACAATTTATTTTGATAATCCTGTTTTTATTTACATCAAGCCAACAATCATTAATATTTTATTTGGTCTGGCTTTAATATTTGGAAGATATTTTACAAATGAACCTGTGTTAAAAAAATTAATGGGAAAATCAATACCGCTTACAAACGAAGGTTGGGAATTGTTAAGTAAAAGATGGATATACTTTTTCTTTGGACTTGCTATTTTAAATGAATTAGTTTGGAGAACACAATCTGAGGAATTTTGGGTCAACTTTAAAGTTTGGGGTTTACTTCCAATAACTTTCATTTTTACAGCCTTTCAAATCGGTTTAATCAATAAATATAAAACTCATGAAGAATAATTTAAGACTGGTTGTTAATAATCTTGAAAAAAAAAATTTTAATGAAAATCATTTTTTTGAAAAAAATGAGCTTAAAATAATATTAGATTTATATGCAAAAATGGTTTCAGAAGGTTCTTGGAAAGATTACGGTCTAAATATTTCAAGCAAACAGGTAGGATTTAGTGTTTTTAAAAATGCAGCTGAAAATGCTATTTATAAAATTTGTAAAAACTTTAAGCCAAAAAATAAAAATTTAAAATATTTAATTACTGATACCAATGGTAAAATACTAAAGAATTCCTCAGAACTTAATTTATTGCTAAAAAATACTAATTGGAAAAAACTTTAAAATAAAATTATCTTCTTTGACCAAAAAGTCTTAAGAGCATAATAAATAAGTTAATGAAATCTAAGTAAAGAGTTAGAGCACCCATTACCGCTTTTTTACCCATTAACTCGCCAGTATCGCTAGCAGAGTACATGTTTTTTATTTTTTGAGTATCATAAGCAGTAAGGCCAACAAAAATTAAAACGCCTAAAATTGAAATCACGAAATACATCATTGAAGATTTTAGAAAAATATTAACTAATGATGCAATAATAATTCCTATTAATCCCATCATCAAAAATGATCCAAACTTAGTTAAATCTCTCTTAGTTGTGTAACCATAAATGCTCATAGCACCAAAAGTTGCGGAACAAATAAAAAATACTCTTGTTACACTTAAACCTGTGTAAACTAGTAAAATTGAAGAAAGTGATAACCCCATTAAAGCAGCAAAAATCCAAAAAGTTGTCTGAGCTTTTGATGCACTCATTTTATTGATCCCAAAGCTCATATAAAACACAACACCCAAAGGAGCTAACATTACTATCCACTTAAGTCCTGATAAATAAATGGCATTTCCAACCTCGGTTAAAGCTACAATAGAACCACCTGCATCAGTAACGACTGACATCTTAAATGTTATCAAAGCTATAATTCCTGTAAGCAATATTCCAGTCGCCATGTAGTTATAAACTTTTAACATGTAGGCTCTTAAGCCCTCATCAGTAACAGCTGTGGTTTCACGTGCTGCTGCTCTCGCTCTTGCTAGAATACCTTTTTTGTCTGTTGCCATAATTTGTATAGATATATAGTCTTTTACTAAATATTCAAGATACCTTAAAATATTAATAAAAAATTATACTTTAAAAAATCACTATGAATTATAAAAAATTAGGCAATACAGATCTAGATGTGAGTACAATTTGTCTCGGTACTATGACCTGGGGCGAACAAAATTCTCAAGATGAGGGATTTCAGCAAATGGATTATGCTTTAGATCATGGTGTAAACTTCTGGGACACTGCAGAAATTTATTCCATACCGATGAGAGAAGAAACATATGGGGAAACAGAGAGAATAATCGGCAACTGGTTTCAAAAAACTAAAAAAAGAGACAAGGTTATTATAGCAACAAAAGTTTGTGGTAATACTTCAAACAAATATATCAGGGGTGGTGGTTATAATTTTGGGAAAAAAAAAATTTCTGAGGCTTTAGAGGAAAGTCTCAAAAGATTGAAAACAGACTATATCGATCTCTATCAACTTCATTGGCCAGAGAGAAATACAAATTTTTTTGGGAAACATGGTTATGAACATGACGAAAACGATAATGATTGGACACCGTTTGAGGAAATACTTGAAAGTTTAAAAAAATTTATTGAACAAGGTAAAATTAGATACATTGGTCTATCTAATGAAACTGCATGGGGTTTATCAAAATTCCTTGAAATATCAAAATTAAAAGATTTACCAAAAATGATGTCGGTACAAAATCCATACAATTTACTTAATAGAACTTATGAAGTTGGACTTGCAGAAATTTCTGTTAGGGAGAAAAGTGGTTTGTTAGCCTACTCGCCTTTAGCATTCGGATACTTAACAGGAAAATATAGAAATAATAATTTACCAGAAAAATCAAGAATGAAACTATTTAAAGATTTCACAAGATATAAAAATGAAAATGGTCAAAAAGCTATCGAAGAGTATTATAAGTTATCGCAAAAATTCAATATTGATTTTACTCAAATGTCATTGAAGTTTTGTGAAATTCAGCCATTTATGACAAGTGTGATAATAGGTGCAACGACAATCGAGCAGTTGAAAACAAACATAGAAAGTGTAAATGTAAGTTTAACAAGCGAAATTTTAAATGAGATTAATAAAATTCAAAAAATGTTCCCAAACCCATGTCCATGATTAAAAAGATTTTATTCATATTTACACTTTTTACTTTTTTATTCACATCAAAATCTTTTGGAGAAGATCTAAAAAAAATTGGTAAATATAAAGACTGGGAAACAATGGTTTTAGCAGAAGCATCTGGTAAAGTATGTTTTGCTCAGTCTTCTCCAATTCTGCAATCTCCTAAAACAAATAAAAGAGATGCTAGATTATTTGTAACATTTAGACCTGGTGAAAAAATTGCAAATGAAATCAGTACTACTGCTGGTTATGAATTTAATAAAAATAATACTGTATTAGCAACCTCTGGAAATAACAAATTTAAATTTGATATTAAGCAACAAGGTTTTGCATGGATGACTAGTAATAAAAAAGAAAAGATTATGGTCAAGATTATGAAAAAAGGTTCAAGAATAATGGTAACTGGATACAATGAAAAAGGCTCTCAAACAATCGATCATTATTCATTATTGGGATTCACTAAAGCATATAACACTGCAAAAAAAGCTTGTAGCTAGTTAATGAAATCAAAAAAAAGAATTGTATTAGCTTACTCAGGCGGTTTGGATACATCTATTATTCTTAAATGGCTTCAAGAAAATTATGATGCAGAAGTAATTTGTTACACCGCAGATATCGGGCAAGAAATAAATAGAAAAAAAATTTTTTCCAATGCAAGAAAATTTGGTGTCACAAAAATAATTATAAATGATTTAAAAGATATTTTTGTTAAAGACTATGTATTTCCAATGATCCGTGGTCATGCAATTTATGAGGGTGTTTATTTATTAGGAACCTCAATCGCCAGACCTCTGATAGCAAAGGATCAAATTAAGGTCGCAAAAAAATTCAAAGCATATGCAGTATCTCATGGGGCTACTGGAAAAGGAAACGACCAAATAAGATTTGAGCTTGGTTATCATTATTTTGGTTCCAAAATAAAAATTATTGCACCATGGAGAATATGGAATTTAAAATCTCGATCAGATTTAATTAATTATGCGAAGAAACGCAATATTCCTATCCCAAAAGACAAAAAAGGTGCATCTCCTTTTTCAGTGGATGATAATTTATTTCATACATCAACTGAAGGTAAGTTGCTAGAAAATCCAAAAAATTCCGCACCAGAATTTATATTTCAAAGAACTGTTTCTCCAGAAAAAGCTCCTAACAAAGCTACTCATGTAACAATTAATTTTAAAAATGGTGACCCCATTGGTCTTAATGGAAAAAAATTTGGACCAGCAAAATTATTATTAAAACTTAATCAATTAGCAGGAAAAAATGGAATAGGAAGAGTTGATCTTGTTGAAAATAGATTCCTAGGCATCAAGTCTAGAGGAGTTTATGAAACTCCAGGAGGTACATTGTTAATCCATGCACATAGAGCGATTGAGTCAGTTACGCTTGATAAAGAAACAATGCACAAAAAAGATGCAATAATGCCAAGGTACGCAGAATTGATCTATAATGGATATTGGTTTTCAAAAGAAAGGTTTAAACTTCAAAAAATTGTGGATTTAAAAAAAAATAAAATTAATGGATCTGTTAAACTAAAACTTTATAAAGGCAATATTACAATTCAATCAAGAATGACAAAAAGCAATGCCTACTCAATGAAAAAAGTTTCGTTTGAAGAAAATAAATCATTTATTAAATCAAATGTAGAGAAATTTATAAATTTTCATAAAAAAAAGTTAAGAAACTAGCTAATTATTTGGTGACAAATTGGGGATTGTTTATTTTTGAAAAAAACTTAATTTAAATTTATGGAATCGTTTAAAAATTGGATGAAAGATACAGCAAACATTTTGTTCGATGATAGCAAAAATGATCTTAGATCATTACCTAAAACTGTGAGATTACAAATTTTATTGGTGTTAAGTTTTATTTGGACTACTGTTTTTAGTTTGTACGTATTCTCATATACAACTTTTGTATTTGGGTGGACTGGACTTTTTTTAGCCCACATTGGATTGATATTTGCGGTATATTTGACATTTAAACATTTTCATAGAGCTGAGGAAAATTCTGCCAGCGTTTTCAAAACAAAAAATTTTGACCCATTTAAAATAATGGTGCTCGTTTTTGTAATTGTTTTTATATTCGTGTTTTCAAAAGGGATTGAAGTGTTGACGAGTCCAAATCCATATTCTTATTCAATTCCGTATGATGGTTCCTCAAAATCAGTATTTGAAAAATGGTTACCATTTAGTAAAGATAAATAATGGAAAAGATAGCTAAAAACCTACAACTTCTTTTAATGTGCATCATTCTAGTAAGCACTGTAATTGCAGTTGGAATAGAGATTTATAAAATGTTTGAAAATCGATCAGTAACCTTAGCTGATTTGCTGCTAATGTTTCTTTACTTAGAAGTGCTAGCGATGGTAAGAGTTTTTTGGAACCAGCAATCTATAAGTATTACATTACCACTACTTATAGCTATTACAGCATTAGCACGATTTATTATTTTACAAGGAAAAGAAATGGATCCAAGTGCGTTAGTATATGAGGCGGTAGCAATAGTTTTAATTGCAGGTGCTATTGTAATCTTGAGATTAAGACATAGCGATAAATTAGGTCTAAAGAAAAAAAAATCGAAATAATTAAAAATGAATTTTGAAGCTTCAAGGGCTAAGGCCTTAGACAAACTAAATTATTTTGTGGAAAACAATCTCTCAGAGTATTCAAAACTTAGAAACTTTGATTACGGACCTGATAACAGGTCTAATATTTCTTGTTTATCTCCATATATTACTCACGGAATTATTAATGAAAAGGAAGTTATCAAAAAATCTCTTAATAAATTTTCATTCGCAAAAAATGAAAAATTTATTCAAGAAGTATTGTGGCGTACATATTGGAAAGGTTGGTTAGAATTAAGACCCAGTGTTTGGACAGATTTTTTAATTGAACTAAAAAAGATTAAAGAAGATTTTCAAAACAATCAAACTTATAAAAACGCGATTGAGGGAAAAACAAACGTAGAGTGCTTTAACTATTGGGTCAACGAACTCAAAGAAAATAATTATTTGCATAATCATACTAGAATGTGGTTTGCCAGTATTTGGATTTTTACGCTAAATTTGCCATGGCAATTGGGAGCGGAATTTTTTATGCAACATCTTTATGATGGAGACGCTGCATCAAACACTCTTGGATGGAGATGGGTTGCAGGCGTTCAAACACAGGGAAAACATTATTTAGCAAGTGAGTGGAATATCAAAAAATTTACTAATAATAGATTTAGTAATATTAAATTAAATGAAAACGCTCCACCTAAGATTTCTGAAAAGAAATACTCAATTTTAAAACAGGATTTTATTAATCCAGAAAATATTGATCAAAATAATTTGATAATATTCGAGAATAACCTCTGTTTTGAAACAAGTGATTTTCAAAATAATAAATTTAGAAAATTTTATATAATTTCGAATAAAAATGAAAATAGATGCATCAAACTTAGTGAAAAAGTTCTAAAATTTAAGTCTTCACTTATTCAAGACCAGGAACAAAGATTTAAAAATCAATCTATTGATTGTGAAGTTATAGATATTAGCGAAATTAAAAAGATAGAAAAAGCAGTCGGGTTGTATCCAACTGTTGGAGAAAATTTAGATTATTTGAATTCAAATACTTTTAAAATCAATTTCCTTTATAGAGAACTTGATCAAAACTCTTGGCAATATTGTAATAAAGGTTTCTTTAACTTTAAAAATTATATTCCAAAAATTATTTCAACACTTAACTAAAACCATCTAAACATGCCAATAATCCCGGCTGTTGCATAAAAGAATTGTAAAAATAATATTCCTCTATGACCACCTCGATAAGCCCAAATTCCAATTAGAATTGCAGATATAAGTAGTAAACAAAAACCAAAAAACTCTATACCGATGTTCATAGCCACAAATAATGAGTACATTATTGCAGTGATAACACCTGCCCACTCAAAAATTTTATTATTCATAAAAGTTTTTTAAAGTTATTATAAAGAATCTTAGAATAATTATTCATATCTGTCATATTATCTTTAGCAGATTGATCAAATTTTTCTAACGCTCCATTTCCTAACTGATCTTCAAGGGCTTTTTTATATTCTGGCACACATCCCCACTCTTTTACAGTCGTGTCTTTTATCTCAATGTGGAATTGGATACCATAAGCATGATCTTGATATTTAAAAATTTGACATTTAGTAATTGGAGATGACGCTAATAAAGTGACATCATTATTATTTTCTATTTCTTGGACCTCGTAAGAATGCCATTGTAAACTTTTAATTTGGTCAGGAAATTTTGAGAATAAATTGTCTTTATTTTTTTCTTGGGTGAAATTGATATCCATCATTCCAATCTCTGCTGGCCTTGATTTAACAATTTTACCTCCAACAACTTCACCTAATAACTGACAACCTAAACAAAAACCTAAATATGGTTTTTTTAAATCAATAACAAATTCTTTAATTCTTTTTTTTTCCTCAATTAACCAAGGAAATTCTTTTTCCATATAAGTATCCATCGGACCTCCCATACAAAACATTCCATCGAATTCACTCAAATTTGTTGGAATTTTTTGACCCTCATCTAATTCAATTGTAGTAAGATTAAATCCATCAGCCATCATTAAATCCTTTATATAACCTGGATCTTCAATTTTGATGTGTTGTAAAATAATTATGTTCAATCTAAAAGCTTTTCTTAAAATTTATTATC
This sequence comes from uncultured Pelagibacteraceae bacterium, assembly GCA_902528545.1. Classification (GTDB taxonomy): domain Bacteria; phylum Pseudomonadota; class Alphaproteobacteria; order Pelagibacterales; family Pelagibacteraceae; genus Pelagibacter. Next base: position 311,675 of record CABZTB010000001.1, read on the forward strand.
TTGCTAGTTTTATGAAAATATCACCCATACCAGCATCTAAATTTTCTAAAGGTGTATTATTTCTCAACTCACAATATCTACCTGTCACTTGATGACTTTTTACAAAGTCTATCTCATCTTTTGCACAATTTTTTCCATTGTGCAATAAACCTATTACTATTCGATCGTTAAGACTATACACTTCTGATTTGTTGATTTTTTCACCATTACAAAAATAATCTTTATTTACTCTATTGGGAAAATCTTTTTTAGAACAAGGATTTTTTATTGTTAAAACATAGAATTCTTTAAAACCATCCTCAAATTTATGTTTCATCTTTTGGGCTTCAGAATACTTCATAAGATCACACGAACATGGAACACAACACCTATAATAGTTTCCACAAATTTTTTCGTTCGTTTTACTTTCTTTTATGAATAAGAATTCTGAGTCACTATTTGGGTCAATTAAAGATCCAGAAACTGCACAATATAATTTGTTAAATTCAACAAAGTCTTTGTAAGTAATTTTTTTATCTATGATGTATTTAAAAAATTTTGGACCTGCGGCATTTCTATTTTTATCTGGGAATATTCTAGACCAATCAGTAATAAGCTCCTTGTGATAATTTTTTTCTTCAGCAAACGATTTAAGCTGAAATGATATAAAAAATACAATTAAAAATATATTAACTATTTTTTTCATTTCTGCCTTATAGTAATTGTTTGGTTAAGTTTCTTTATATCAATCATTTCTTTACTTCCATTAGTCCATCTAATTTCTATTTTAAAATTTTTTTCTTTTTTTCTAATTCCATAATGTGCCACAGGTTCCATTTGGCATAAGTAACCGGATCCTGCATCAATTGTTTTTGAATGTTTTCTTTGATTAGTTATCAAGGTAACAGTGGCTCCTCTTGCTGGCGCACCATATTTATTTAATGGTTTAATCCTTAAATATTTATTTCCTTTATCAACTTTTGCTTTATACAAAGTTAATGTTTGTGCTTTACTTTCACCACGAGAAACTAATAATTCTAAAATTCCATCATCATCTATATCTGCGACTGCAGCCCCAGTTCCATATCCATTAGCTTCGAGTCCTACTTTAAAATTTATCTGCTCAAATTTTCCATTATCTTTAATACGAAATAACTTATTTGGTTCTGCAATATTGTTCATGAAAACTTCATCAAAACCATCGTTATCAAAATCTGCAGAAATGATTGTTCTTATTCTAGAAGGTTCATCAAAATCTTTATTTCCAATGTCTTTAAATTCATTATTTTTCAAAACCCAAGCTCTGTGATATCCAAGCCAATTACCACTTAAAATATCCAATCTACCACGATAATATATGTCTGATAAAGCTGTACCCCGTCCATTTTGGATTGCATCATCTACTCTATAATCAAATGCAACATCATCAAAATTTCCATTATTATTTTTAAAAAGAAAATTTGCTCCTCTCTCATTAGCCGCAAAGATATCGGCTCTTTCTGTCAAGATATGCCCAGATACAACTGCTCTTCCACCAGTAATATTATCCAGATTTAAATTCTCAGCTTTATCTTTGATAAGTTCATTTTCAATCTCATAAAACCTTGTTGGTCCTCCGTAGTTTGCAACATAAATTCCATATTCACCATCTCCCTTTCTATCTACACAAACAACAGATCTTCCTGCTGTTAAATTTAGATTTTCTTTATTTTTTTCTAATTCAAATAAATCAAAATAATTATTGTCTTTTATATCCAATAATCTGTCTGAATATTTTTTAACTCCACTATATGTGTCGGTATTTAAAAAGTAGATTTCTTCAAAGCCATCTTTATCAATATCACATGCAGCAACTCCAATGGTTTTCTTTGAAATATCTGAAAAAATTTTTTGTTGGTTTATATTCTTTAATTTTCCATCTTGAAAAGATAACGCTAAATTCGGAAAACCAAAACCTGTAACTAAAAACTCATTATTTCCATCCATATTAAAATCTGTCACTGAAATACCATAGCTCAGTCTTTTTTCATTATTCTCAATAATTTTTGATAGATCCTCAAAAAATTCTGCACGAACTTTATTTGTAAGAATTAAGAATAAAAATAAAATTAAATATTTATTAAAATTTTTTATTTTTTTGATGAACATTTTTTTGAACAATACTTAACTTTTTCCCAATTAAGTCTCCATTTTTTTCTCCATTTAAATGGTCTTTGACAAATTGGACAAACCTTAATTGGTAAATTTTCTTTTTTCACTAAATTGTATTTGCTTTAATGAATTTATCTGCAGCTGACAAAATCAATTTTTTTCTATCAGTTTTCATCTTATCGAAAATTCTCACCATCATTGATAGCCTTGGGTTTCTTAAAAAAAACTTTCTATTTCGATCTATAAATCTCCAATAAAGACCATCCATTATATTGCACCAATCACCCCTTTTAAAATCCATCATCTTCATAAAATAACTTGATCCACAAATGTATGGTTTAGTTGCAAATATTCCACCATCACTAAACAATCCCATTCCATAAACATTTGGAACCATCACCCAATCTGAGGAGTCCACAAACATTTCCATAAACCACTTGTAAACAATAGTGGGTTTAATCTCACAAAGGTTCATTATGTTTGATAAAATCATGAGTCTTTCGATATGGTGAGACCATCCATGATTTAATGCATTCTTTATTGCATAATCCAATGGTGGTAATCCAGTGGTGCCGTCATACCAGGATTTTTTCATCTTACGATTTTGTTTAAAAAAATTTCCTGTCTCCATTTCACTTGAATAAGTTTGATAAATTCCTCTCATAAATTCTCTCCAACCAATTATTTGACGAACGTATCCCTCTAAAGAATTTAGTCTTATTTTTTTACTTTTATGAAAATCTAAAATTTTTTTAATTATAAATTCTGGAGTGATAAGACCTAAATTTACATATGGGCTTAGTGCACTATGAAACAAAATATTATCTTTTTGATCAACCGCATCCTCATAATCACCAAATAAATTTGATTTTTCTTTAATGAAAAAATTTAAAAGTTTCAACACATCATTGTGTTCTGTGGCGAACCAGAAATTTTTAGTGCTGCCAGGATGATCCTTAAATAACTTTTCAACAATAGGTTTTAGCTTTTTAGTATGAGAAGTTTCATTTAATTTTGGAAATTTTGGGATTGAAATATTCTTTGGTAATTTATTTCTATTATCCTCATCAAAACTCCACTTACCTCCAGTAGGATTCCCATCAGCACCTATTAATATTCCAGATTTTTTTCTGACATCTTTGTAGAAAGTTGCCATAAATGGTTTTTTGGATTTAGATAAATATTTTTTAAAATCTTCTCTTGAATTTAAAAACATTGGGGTCTGGATAATATTCCATTTTATTTTTTCTTTATTAACAAATTGATTAATTTTTTTTTCAAAAAACTTATCCTCAACTTCAAAACTAGATATTTCCTTAATTTTTTTTGAGCCAATTATTTTTTTAAGCTTTTTGAAATAACTATCTTTGAATTCTTTATCCTCTATTTTAGAGTATTCAATTTTAAATTTATCTTTTTTAAGAACATCTGCGTGAGATCGCATTGATGACAAAAATAGAAGAATTTTTTGTTTATGATGTTTTTCATAAGTACATAACTCGTAATCTTCAGCCATGAAAAAAAGGTGGTCTTTTTTGAAGCGGTCTAAGTATTTTGATGGAAATAATTGATTGCCCAGTATAAAAAATAACTTCATAATTAAATATAACTAATTAAATTTTTTATGTCAGAAAAATATCTTATTTTTGGTGCGACAGGTTCAATCGGATCGAGCTTAGCTGAACAATTAGTAAATTCTGGAAATAGTGTACATTTAGTAGGTAGAGATGAAAACGAGGTCAAAAATATTTCAGAGAAATTAGGATGTCCTTTTACTATTGCAGATGTTTTGGAAGATGGATTTATAGAAAAAGTTAAAAATGATATTTCAGATGTAAAAGGTGTTGCTTATTGTGTTGGTTCAATTGACTTAAAACCTGTAAGAATGGTAACAGAGCAAGATTTTGTAAAATGTATGAAATTAAATCTTTATTCTGCGGTTGAAGTTATTAAGGGTTATCAAGAGAGTTTGAAAAAAAATAAGGGCTCAATAGTTTTATTTTCAACTGTTGCTGCTCAAAGAGGATTTACCAATCACGCAATTATTGCATCAACAAAAGCAGCTGTTGAAGGTTTAACAGTTTCACTTGCAGCTGAATTTGCTCCAAACATAAGAGTGAATTGTATTGCGCCAAGCTTAACCAATTCAAAAATTGCTGAGCCCATGTTAAAGAATAAAGCCCTAGCAGATGGTATTGCAAAGGCCCATCCTTTAAAAAGATTGGGAGAGGGAAAAGACTCTGCCTCTTTAGCTAGATTTTTAATCACTGAAGATAGCTCTTGGATAACAGGTCAGATTATTGCAGTAGATGGTGGAAGATCTAAACTTTCATAAGGTGAAAAAACTTTTTTTTGTAATTATATTTTTTATATTTTTTTCAACAAATTTATTTGCTCAAAATTTAAAATTTGAAAAATTAGTTGTTCTTAACGACCCATGGGGTTCGTCTTTTTTAAATAATAAAGAACTAATTATTACTGAAAAAGGTGGAAAAATTAAGATCATAGATATACTCCAAAAAAAAGCTGTTGAAGTTGATCATAACCTAAATTTTCTAGAACACGGACAGGGTGGTCTTTTAGATATCTTATATAAAGATAATTTTATTTATGTTTCATATTCTGAAAACAGAGGTAATGGGAAAACAAGTACCTCTATTGCTAAAGCTATTTTTGATAAAAAAAAATTAAATTTTAAAAATATTTTTCAAGCCGAACCTCCTATTGATTCTGGTTATCATTTTGGTTCAAGGTTAGCGATCAAAGATAATCACTTATTTGCCTCTGCCGGTGAAAGAGGTAAAGGCATGATTGCCCAAGACCCCTCAAAACATCCTGGGAGTATTATAAGAATTAAACTTGATGGAAGTATTCCAGATGACAATCCTAAATTTGTAGATAAGCCAGATTGGCTACCTGAAATTTATCAAATTGGTATCAGAAATCCTCAAGGTCTAACTTTATCATCATACGATGGTAAAATTTATATGAGTAACCATGGTGCTAAAGGTGGTGATTGGTTTGGTGAAGTAAAAAAAGGTGAAAATTATGGTTGGAAAATATTAGGCTGGGGAGGAAAAAATTATTCTGGCTTTCCTATTGGTCCAAAATGGAAACCTGGCTTTACAAAAGCAATCCAGTATTGGGTGCCTTCAATTGCAACAAGTGCAATTACAATTTATGAAGGAAACGAATTTAATGAATGGAATAGTCATGCTTTAATTACATCATTAAAAGATCAATCCTTAAGAAAACTAATCTTCAATGATTTGTCCAACATAAAAGAAGATGTAATTTTTAAAGATGAGATTGGACGAATTAGAGATATACAGGTTCATCCAAAAAATGGAAAAATTTACTTTTTGGCGAGTAATAACCTTTGGCTGATGGAGAAGGCTAAATAGATCTTAGTGATTATTGATTTCTTATAAGAGGATAAACCTTTGGATTTAAATATTTAATATTAGTTAATAATATCAATACCAACGTAACTAAACCAATGGATAAACCAAGATAAATCAAAACTTTAAGATCAAACTTCCAGAATAACTCAAATATATTTTCAATAATAAATTTTGAACCAACTACAGCAAACAAAACTGCAATCATTATTACAGATATAAAAATAATCATAAATTCAATCAGCGAAGAAAAAACAATCTCTTTTCTTGAAAAACCTAAAATTTTAAAAACCAAATTTTGGTATTCTCTTACCTTTCCTTGGACCATTATTGCACTTGATATTACAATTAAACCAATGACGATAGTGACTGTTGAAATTACAATAACTGCTATGAAAACTTTATTTAAAACATTGGTTACTTTATTTAAATAATCAGCGATTTTAATCATTGATAAACTAGGGAAAATTTCAAGCATTTTTGTTTCATCAAATTTATTTAAATTATAGAACTTTGTGGTTGCTAAATATTCATGAGGAATATTTTTTGCAAAGTCAGGGTTAAAAAGCATTGCAAAATTAATATTTAGATCTCTATAATCAACTTGTCTAAAGTTGACTATTTCACCATCAATTTCTCTACCATAGATATTTAAAGTAAATATATCCCCTAATTTAATATTAAAATCTTTTGCAACCTTAGCGTCTAATGATATCTGAAGTTGATTTGGTTTAGATAAATCCCACCACTTACCATCAATAATTAGATTATCCTCAGGAACTTCTTTTGTCCAAGATGATCTCCGTTCACTGCCAATAACCCAATAACTATCATTTTCAGGTGTAATATATGTGTTTGGATTTATACCATTAATTTTAACTATTCCTGAAGAAACCATTGGCACAATTTCAATATTTGCACCAGGATCCATTGATAAAATTCTTTGCTCAAACTTTTCACGCTCTCCATTTTGAATGCCCACAAAAAAATAATCAGGAGCGATGTCAGGTATTGATTTTGCTATCTCTCTTTTAAAATTAGTTCCAACTAATGCCAAAGTCAAAAGTAATGTAACACCAAGGCCTAAAGACATAATTGTAATTGGTGTAATACTTTTTGATTGTGTAATATTTTTAATAGATACTTTTAAAGGAGTGCTTGAACTAAATTTAAACTTTTTTAGAGAAAATATAATTAACTTTGAAAGTAGAAAAAAGATAATCAAACAAATAAAAAATGCCCCAAAATACCCAAGACTATAAACAAAATTTTCCGATCTATAAGTGAATATTAAAATCAAAATCGATAACATTATAATACTCATACCAATTAATTTTTTTGAATAATAAAATTGTAAGTTTTGGAATACATTTCTAAATAGACTTGAAGCTTTGACTTGATCGATAGAACTAATTGTAGGAATCGAAAAAATTATCAAAACTAGTAAACCTATTAAAAATATCTTTAAAAAATTAAAAAAAGAAAAAAATAAATTTATCTTAAGTCCAAAGCTACTTGACAAATATTTGTCTGCAATTGGCACAATTAATAAACTACTTAAATATGCTGAAATAGTAATTATAAATAATAATATTACCAATTGAAGATAATAAAGTTTTTTAATATTACCGGAATAGAAACCTAAGGCCTTTCTTACTGCTATAGACAAGTTATTTTGATTTATAAAAGACAAAAGAGTATTAGCAATACCAATACCAGCAATAAGCATCGCACTTATTGAGACAAGGGATAAAAATTGTGAAAAATTACTAATTACTCTTTTTAGTCCACTTGCTGCATTTTCTGGATATCTAATTTTTACTTTTTGATCATCTTTAAAAATACTTTCGATTTTTTTTATGATTATTTCTGGATTATCATTGGTATTAAATTTTATTTTATATTCATAATTTAAAAAATTACCTATTCCGTTGAGTTTTAAGATATCTAAAGTTTGTTTACCTGTTAAAACCCAATCTCCAAAAGTCACAAATCCACTTACATCTGGAACAGATCTTACCTTACCAATAACAAGAAATTCTTGATCTTGAATTTTTACAATTTCATTTGTTTTGATATTTAAGGTTTTTGATAAACTCTCATTAATTAAAATTGTATAAGGTTCAGTTTGCATTCTTTCATAAGCATCAGCAGGTTCATAAGTTACTTCACCATATAAAGGATACTTTTGGTCAACTGTTTTTATTCTAGTAAATAAAGATTTATTTTTCTCTCGAGTTGTTGTCGAAAGCATTGTGCTGAATTCAACCATCTCTGATATAGTTGTAAACTCTTCAACTTTATTTAATAAATCTATATTTCCTTGATTTCTGTTATAATCAATCTCTAAGTCTCCACCTAAAAGCTCTTTAGCGTTTTCTTTGAGTTCCTTTTTTAAACTATCCTCAATAGTAAATATTGCACTTAATATAAAAAGACTTATGAACAGAGTGATGATTATACTAGAGATTTTTTTATAGTTCCTTTTTAAATCTCTCAGAGCATATATTAAGATAAACTTGTATTGATAAAAATTATTTAATTTTTCCATCTTTAATTTTAATTTTTCTATTTGCGCGGTTAGCAAGTTTTGGGTCGTGTGTTACCATAATTAATGAGGAACCCTCCTCTCTAACATACCTAAATAAAATTTTAGAAATCATATCGGAATTTTCTGTATCTAAATTTCCTGTAGGTTCATCAGCTAGAATTAGCTCTGGCTTCATAGCAATAGCTCTTGCGATAGCGACACGCTGTTGTTCTCCTCCAGATAACTGACTGGGTAAATTATTTAGTCTATTTTTTAAGCCAAATCTATCTAAAAGAGATTTTGCTTCTTTTTCAGGATTTTTAAATTTATTCAATTCAAGAATTAAAGTTACATTCTCTAGGGCTGTATAATTTGGGATTAAATAAAAAGACTGAAAAATTATACCAATATTTTTTTTTCTGATTTTTGATACTTCATCCTCACTTAATTTTGTAATTTCGTGGTCTTGAAAGTATATCTTGCCTGAAGTTGGACGCTCTAAACCACCAATTAACATGATTAAACTTGTTTTTCCTGAACCACTTTCACCTACTATTGAAATAGTTTCTTTTTTTTTTGTGGTTAAATTTATATCTTTTAAAACACTAATATTGTCTTTACCAGTTTGGTATTTAAGATTTATCTTTTTTAATTTAAGAAGAGTACTCATGAACAAAAGTTTTATTATTAAAATAATTATTATCTGTCTACTAACCATTAATGCATATGCAATCGAAAAGATTGTATTATTTGGTGATAGTTTGATGGCTGGTTATGGTTTGTCTGATGACAATAGTTTACCAGTCGTTTTAGAGGAAAATTTAGAAGCAAAGGGTTATAATATTGAGATTGTTGATGGCAGTGTTTCTGGTAGTACATCGTCAGGGGGATTAAATAGAGCTGATTGGACTTTGAGTGAGCCAGATATAGATCTAATAATTTTATGCTTAGGTGCCAATGACATGTTAAGAGGCATCCAGCCAAAAGAAACAAAAATCAATTTAGAAAAAATTATAAAAATTGCTCAAGATAAAAATATTGAAATTATCCTAGCCGGGATGATTGCTCCAACCTCGCATGGTTTTTCTTATAAAAAAAAATTTGACAAAATTTTTCCTGATCTAGCCAAAAAATTTAAAATAGAGCTTATTCCTTTTTTACTTGAGGGAGTGGCCATGAAACCCGATTTTAATTTAAGTGATGGTATACATCCAAATGAAAAAGGCACCATAATAATGAGTAGAACTTTAGAGGAGACAATTATAAAAACTTACAATAAAAAAAATTAGTTTTAGTGGAAAAAAAACCTTATCACCATTTACCAGACGGTACCTTTAGAAATCCTAAGGGTTCACCAAAACCAGATCCTAATGTTAAATGGTCCTTCAAAATTTTTAATAGAGAGAAAAAAAAGCTTGATATGACAGTTCCCAAAGAACATGTTAATGAAAAAGAGAAAGTTTTAACAGACTTAAAAAAATTTCAAGGAGACGATTATGTAGCATGGATTGGCCATGCAACATTCTTAATTAAGCTTGGTGAAACAACAATTATTACAGATCCGGTATTTTCAAAAAATGCTGGGCCGCTAATTTTTGGACCTAAGAGATTTACCGAACCAGCACTAAAATTAAACGAAATTCCACAAACAGATATTTTTTTACTCACCCATAATCATTATGATCATCAAGATATGATGACGATCCGGCGATTTCCCTTTAAAAATTCTAAAGTTTTACTTCCATTAAAACTTGGTAAATATTTTACCAGAAATGGTTATAGCAATGTGAATGAAATGGACTGGTATGATAAAATTGAAATAAATAAAAATTTAAAAATTACTTTTTTACCTGCTGTGCATTGGTCAAAAAGAAGTCTAACAGATACTAATAAAACTTTATGGGGAAATTTTTTGATCGAATATAAAGATATAAAGTTATTATTTGGTTGTGACACTGGAGTAGGAAATATTTATAAAGATATAGGTAATAAGTATGGTCCCATTGATCTTACATTTATAAATATTGGTGCCTATAATTTTTATCCAATAATGCCTTATAAAGATAAGTCGGTTTATCACACAAATCCAGAAGAAGCTTTAGAGGTTGCGAAAAATTTAAATAGTAAAAAAGTGATTGGAATGCATTGGGGCACGTTTGTTTTATCCCTAGAACCAATCATGGAGCCACCTGTAAGATTTAAAGCTGGAGCGGAAAAATATGGATTTAAAAAAGAAGATGCAATTATTTATAAAATAGGTGAATTTGGATCTTTAAAAAAATTACTTGATTATAATTAATCATCTAAAATTTTCTTTTTAGCTTTTTTAAATTCTTCTTCTGTTAAAATACCATCTTTAAGGAGTTGATTTAATTTATTCAACTCATCTGTTAACTTATCATTATTATCAGATAAGTTGTCTTCATAGTTCTGGTCTTCTAAGCTCTCATTGGATTTATTTTCTCTTTTGGCCTCAAAACCTTTCATGATAGCTGTTCCACCCAAGTAAAGGACAAATGCTAAAATTGGTATCGCTAATCCAAAAAAAATTATTTTTTCCACAATTTAATCCTCATCATCTTCTCTCCAATTTTTTTCATACATTAACCAAGCAGCATAAATTACTGAAAATGTTCCAACTATCATACCATAATCAAATCCAGTTTGTTTATCATATAAATACCAACCTAATTGTGTCGCGCCAATTGGAGGAACTGTCAGTATGAGCATGAGAAGTGCAATTCTATAGGGGTATTTAGGTTTTTTCATAACCTATCTTATCAAAAAAAATTTGTTGAATTCAATATTAAGCTTGCGATCTTTTGAAACAGTCAATCGTATTTTTTAGCAAGCAAGCTATTGTCATTGGACCAACTCCACCAGGAACAGGTGTGAGTGCTTTGGCATTTTTTGAAACTTCATCAAATGCAACATCACCAACGATACCTTTCTCAGTTTTATTAATTCCAACATCGATCACTATTGTATCCTTTTTAACCCAATCACCTTTAACTAACTCAGGAATACCAACAGCTGCAATAATAATATCAGCTTCTAAACACTCTGCTTTTAAATCTTTTGTTTTAGAATGTGTTATAGTAACAGTGCAATTTTCTTTTAGTAAAAGTTGAGTCATTGGTTTACCATTTAAGTTAGATCGACCAACAACAACTGCTTTTTTACCATTTAAGTTAGGTTCTATTTTTTTAATTAACAAATAACATCCTAATGGTGTGCATGGAACGGAACTCTCATAACCTGATGAAAGATTTCCAACATTCATTGGATGAAATCCATCTACATCTTTTGATGGGTCAATCGCTTCAATAATTTTTTGTTTATCAATATGTTTTGGTAATGGTAATTGAACTAAAATACCTGATACAGAATTATCTTTATTTAACTCATCTATTTTCTCTAAAATAACTTTTTCTTCAACACTATCTGGATATTTAATCACATCGGATTTAAGTCCAACTTCGTTAGCAGATTTTTCTTTGTTTCGAACGTAAATCTGACTAGGAGTTAAGTCTCCAATCAAAATTACTGTTAACCCTGGAACTTTATTATACTTAATTTTAAGATCAGATACTTCCTTTTTAAGCTGTTCCCTTAATAGTGCTGCTTCTTTTTTTCCATCAATTAAAATCATATATTCTAGAATATCATTGGTGCGATGTAGAGCTTCATACACATTTCTATAAACCAAATCAATAGCAGTAAAATAATTGGAGAAATATCTAACGCTCCCAAATTTGGTAAAAATCGTCTTATTCTTCTTAAAAATGGTTCTGTCAACCTGTAAGTAAAATCTAAAACTGCATAAACAAATCTATTTTGAGTATTCAATACATTAAAAGCGATTAACCAGCTTATGATAACATTGGCAATCACTACATACGAATAAAGTTTTAATAATTGTAAAACTAAATAAAAGATAGCAATCATTTTTTTTCAATATAAATCGAAGAACTTGGAAATGCGAAAGAGGCCTTATTGTTTTCAACAATTTGTTTTATTGCAATTGCAAGTTTTTCTTTTACTGAAAGCCATTCGTTCCAACTATCCGATTTTGTGAAACAACGTACATACATGTCTATAGAACTATCTGAAAACTTATCGACCCTAACTGCAATTCCTATATTAGTGTCAAAATCATCACTTTTTTTTATGTGATCTTCAATTTGATCTCTTATATTTTTTAATTGATCAACTGAAGTGTCATATTGGAGAGTAATAATCCAGCTAATTAACCAGTTTGAAGTTTCACTTACATTTACTACAGCATTTTCTGCAAATTGAAAATTTGGAATTATCGCTAATGATTTATCGAATTTTCTGATTGTTGTTGATCGAAAACCAATTTTTTCAACAATACCCTCAATTATTCCATCAACAGAAATCCAATCACCGATTTTAAATCTTTTTTCAACTAATACCAAAATCCCAGAAATTAAATTTTTAAACAAATCTTGAGCACCCAATGCAACTGCTACTCCAAACAAACCTAAACCAGCAATAATTGGTCCAATCTTTATTCCCCATAATTCTAAGACAGCTGCAAGCCCTAGTATGAATATTAATATCTTTAAGGATTTAATAATCCATCCAATGAGTTCTCTTGTTAATAATTTATCAAGACCACTTAAGATATATGAGACTGGTTCTATAATTTGATGAATAACCCAAAAAATTAATATGGTTATTAGAGTTCTATTTATAGTATCGACAATTTCTCTACCTTCCATAGAAAATGTCATGTAATAACTTGCTATAAAAAAACCTAAAACAATTGGTAAAAATCTTGCAGGACCAATTAAAGATTTTACAAAAGTATCATCTAATTTATTTGTTGTTCTTTTTGAGATAATTTCTAACTTTTTGATTACAAGTTTACTAATAAGACCTCTGAAAATTAAAAAAATTAAAAAAATTCCTAAACCAATTAATATTTGTAAGATATCAACACCTAAAATACCTTTGTTCCATACCGATAGAAATATTTCAGAAAAATTATTAAACAATTCCATAATTAAATTTTATATAACAAAAACTCTTCTTCTCCAGGATTAAAAAGAAATATTTTTTTCCATTTAATTTCATTCAATATAGATGAAGTTTTCTCGCCAATACACGATAAATTAGTATTCATCCATAAGCTTTCAAATTGATGATTTTTGACAAAACTCAAAAAACTTTGAGCACTATTCTGTGAATAAATATAAACCATATCAGGCATGTTCAATTTTAAATCTTTTACAAAACTTTCATTGAATTTTTGATTATGTTTTACTCTATAATTAATTACTCTTTTTATGCCATAGCCCTCTTTCATGAGTTGTTGATCTAAATCGACAGATATAATTTCACCGCTGACATAAAGTAACTTTTTACTTTTTGTCTCGTAAGTTTGTAAAATTAACTCTTTTAAATTAGAAACATTACCCTCTGCAGCTATTGTGTTTTGAAATCCTGATGATCTAGCTTTTTTTTCAGTTAAATTACCAACACAAAAACATTTGATATTTTTGTCTATGTTATTTTGATCTAAATATTTCACTGCATTAGCACTGGTAAAAATAATTCCTCCATATTCAGAAAATTTAATTTCCTCATAATTAACCTTTTCAATATTAATCAGTGGGATGTGCGAAACTTGATGACCTAATGATTTAAACTTTAAAATCATTTCTGAACAATCTTCCAGTGGTCTTGTTAATAAAATATGCATATTATTTTTTGTAAGAATTATTTGATTGCATTTTTAAATTCTGCCCAATTTGTTTACCTATCTCTTTAAATTTATCAATCTGGCCAGATTTCTTTTCATAAAATCTTTGAGATCCATCTATTGAAAAAAGTTCTGCCTCAACTACAATTGTATCACTTTCTATTTTTGAATAAACGCCTATTGCTGTTTCACAATCTCCCTCTAAAACTTTGAGGACATTTCTCTCAGCATAAGCTCTTTTATAAGTTTCTTCATGATTTACTTTTTTTAAAATTGAAATAATTTCTTTATCTGCTTCACGACATTGAAGTGCAATTATTCCTTGTCCAGCACTTGGTATGATTTCTTGTGCTGAGAAAATTTCAGCTATTTCATTTTCAAGATTTAAATTTTTAATCCCTGCATAAGACAAAATTATTGCATCATAATTTCCATCTTTTAGTTTTTTTATTCTAGTATCCACATTACCTCTAATTATTTTGCATGTTAGATCAGATCTTAATTTTTTAATTTGAAATTCCCTTCTAAATGAAGATGTTCCTATAATTGATTTCAGCTTAAGATCATTTAATTTTTTATTGTTATTTGTTATCAAAATTTCTCTTGGATCATTTCTCTCTAAAAAACAGTCTGTTTTAAGTCCACTAGTTTCTGTTGCTGGCATATCTTTTAATGCATGTACTGCAATGTCGATACTTTTATTCTCTAACTCTTTTTCAATTTCAGTTGAAAACAATCCTTTGCCACCTATATCAGATAACCTAGTATCTTTAACTTGATCACCTTTTGTTGAAATAGATTTAATTTCAATATCATTTGTATCTAAAGTAGTTTTTTTAATAATTTGTTCTTTAGCTTTTTGAGCATACAACAATGCTAATTTACTACCTCTTGAACCTATGATAATTTTTTTAGTCATAAATAAATTTATTTCTTTCTTGTATTGGAAATGTACAATTATTAAAAACTATTTGTATGAGTAAAAAACCCTTAATTCTTGGAATTGAAACTAGTTGTGATGAAACAGCTGCCTCAGTTATAACTGAGAATGACCAAGGGAAACCTATAATTTTATCAAACATTGTCTCTAGCCAAACTGATGTCCACAAAGAATTTGGAGGTGTAGTTCCAGAGTTAGCGGCCAGATCACATATCGAAAAAATAGATTTAATCGTGAAGAAAGCTTTGGATGAAAGTGGAATAAAAATTAAAGATATTGATGCAGTAGCTTCGACTGCAGGTCCTGGTCTAATCGTTTGTTTGTCAGTAGGCTTAAGCTTTGGGAAAGCTTTTGCCTCTTCAATAAACAAGCCTTTTATAGCTGTAAATCATTTAGAAGGACATGCTTTGAGTCCAAAATTAGTTTCAAACTTAAATTATCCTTACCTCCTGCTATTAATTTCGGGTGGTCATTCACAATATTTAAATGTTCAAGGTCTTGGAAAATATAAAAGACTAGGAACAACTATTGACGATGCACTAGGTGAAGCTTTCGACAAAACTGCAAAACTTTTAGGAATAGAATTTCCTGGAGGACCCCAAATCGAGCTTTGGGCAGAAAAAGGTGATCCAAATTCTTATGATCTACCAAAACCTATCATTAATAAGGGTGGTTGTAATTTGTCATTTGCTGGTCTTAAAACTGCAATCCTGAAGATAAGTAAAACCATTGAAACAGAGCAAGAAAAATTTAATTTGGCAGCTTCTTTTCAAAAAACAATTGAAGAAATATTGAAAAAAAAAACCAAAATTGCTTTTAATGAATTTGAAAAACAAAATGATATACAAGATAAAATTTTTGTTGTTGCGGGTGGTGTAGCAGCAAATAAAAAAATAAGATCAATGTTGATAAACTTGTGTAAAGAAAATAATTATCAAAGTGTTTTTCCACCAATTGAAATATGTGGGGACAATGCTGCAATGATAGCAATGGTAGGTTTGGAAAAGTATAAATTAAAACTTTTTAATAAACTAGATCATCCAGCAAAACCAAGATGGCCCTTAGATGAAAATGCATTATTTTTAAAAGGTGCTGGAGTTAAACTTTAATGCAATATTGGTTACTTAAGTCAGAACCTGACGTTTGGTCAATTGATCAACAAAAAAAAGCTGGTATTAAAGGTGCTCCTTGGGATGGAGTAAGAAATTTTCAAGCTGCCAAAAATTTAAAATCAATGAGAGAAGGAGATCAATGTTTTTTTTATCATTCGAACATAGGAAAGGAAATTGTTGGTATTGTTGAAGTTATAAAAGAAGCATATTTAGATAAGACAGATAAATCTGGTCGATTTGTTGCTGTTACAGTAAAGTTTCTAAAAAAATTAAATAAGCCAGTAAGTCTTGAGGATATTAAGAAAAACAAGCAATTAAGCCATTTATCACTTATTAAACAAAGCAGACTATCAGTAATGCCAATAGATTCTAAAAGCTGGAAAATTTTAAATAACATGGGTAAGATTTAGAAATAATATTTATGCCTAAAAAGAAGAAAAAATCTAAATCAAGAAAAAAAACCTCAAAAAGAAAAAAGGTTAAAAAAAGAAAAAAAATTCTTAAAAGAAAAAAAAAGATTAGAAGTAAGATTAAAAAAATTAAAATTAATAACGAAGGCTCAACTCAAGAACTAATTTTTAAACCAAAACCAGAGTGGGTGAAAAGTGGTTTAATTAATAAATCTCAATATCAGAATAAATATACTGACTCTATTAAGAACAATAATGCTTTTTGGAAAAAAGAAGGAAAAAGAATTACATGGATAAAACCATATAAAAAAATTAAAGACGTCAAGTATAGTAAAGATGAAGTTAAAATAAAATGGTTTGAAGATGGAACTTTAAATGCCTCTGCTAATTGTATTGATCGACATTTAAAAGATAAAAAAGATAAAACAGCTATAATTTGGGTAGGTGATGATCCTAAGGATACTCAAAAAATTTCTTATAAACAACTTCATCAAAAAGTTTCAAAAGCAGCTAATGGTCTAAAAAAATTAGGGATACAAAAAGGAGACAGAGTAACAATATATTTAACGATGATACCCGAGCTGGCTGTTTTGATGTTAGCTTGTGCAAGAATAGGAGCCATACATTCTATAATATTTGGAGGGTTTTCAGCAGAGTCTATTTCTGGAAGAGTAAATGATTGTAAATCAGAATACATTATAACAGCTGATGAGGGTGTTAGAGGTGGAAAAACAATTCCATTAAAAGCAACAACTGATGAAGCATTAAGTAATTGTCCTGATGTTAAAAAATGTATTGTTGTCAAAAGAACAGGAAACTATGTTTATTGGGATGAGAGCAGAGATGTTTGGTATCATGATCTAATTAAAGATGCACCAAGTCATTGTGAGCCTGAGGAAATGAATGCTGAAGATCCTTTATTTATTCTTTATACGTCTGGATCTACAGGTAAACCGAAAGGTGTGCTACACACAACGGGTGGGTACATGGTTTATGCATCCATGACACATCAATACATATTTAACAATAAGCCTAAAGATATTTATTGGTGCACTGCAGATATAGGCTGGGTAACAGGTCATAGTTATATAATTTATGGACCTTTATCTAATGGAGCTACTACAATTATGTTTGAGGGAGTTCCAAATTATCCAGACAGCTCAAGATGGTGGCAGATTGTTGATAAATATAAAGTTAATACTTTTTATACTGCTCCAACAGCTATCAGAGCCCTTATGCGAGAGGGTGATGATCCAGTAAATAAAACATCTCGAAAATCTCTAAAATTATTGGGCACAGTCGGAGAGCCTATAAATCCAGAGGCTTGGATGTGGTATTACAAAACAGTTGGAAACTCAAAGTGTCCAATCGTAGATACCTGGTGGCAAACAGAGACAGGCGGAATTTTAATTGCGCCTCAAACAGGAGCTATACCTTTAAAACCTGGATCAGCAACAAAACCTTTTTATGGAATTAAACCTGTTCTTGTCGATAAAGATGGAAAAGAAATTAAAGGTGCAGGAGAAGGGAGACTTTGTATAGCTCAGTCTTGGCCAGGCCAAATGCGAACTGTTTATGGAGATCATCAAAGATTTATTGATACTTACTTTTCTCAATTTGATGGAAAATATTTTACTGGGGATGGGTGCAGACGAGACAAGGATGGATATTACTGGATCACTGGACGAGTAGATGACGTAATTATTGTATCAGGACACAACTTGGGTACTGCTGAAATTGAAAGTGCTTTTGTTGCTCATCCTAAAGTTGCTGAAGCTGCTGTGGTTGGTTATCCACATGACATTAAAGGAAATGGACTATATTGTTACGTAACTCTTAATGCAGGTGAGACTGAGACAGGAGATCTAGAAAGAGAACTAAAATTATGGGTTAGAAAACAAATAGGTCCATTAGCAACTCCTGACTTGATTCACTTTACTCCAGGGCTACCAAAAACAAGATCTGGAAAAATAATGAGAAGAATTCTTAGAAAGATTGCAGCAAATGAACATGGTCAATTAGGTGATACTACTACTTTAGCTGATCCAAGTGTTGTTGATAGTTTAGTTGACAATAGAAAAAATACTTAGAAACCTAATCTTTCTTGAAATTCTTTCTTAACGACGTCCCATTTGAGTATGACTGAATTCAAAACTATTTTACGATCTAAAGTTTTTAGCTCCTCAGCGATTGGAGCCCACTTATATAAAGATAATGCACTAGGATTAAAAGGGAGATCACTATGATAAGTATCCCAATTCATTTTCTCAAATCTTTCATCAAAATTTTTTTTGGTGTTTTCGATAATATCTAAAGGCATTTTGTTTGAAATTTCATCGTCTAGAATTTTAAAAAAAATTTCTTTAGCCCTATTGATATCTTCATAGTTTGTAGTTGCTTTTAAATAAGAGAAGGTAAAAAACGTAAGATCTTGCAAAGCCACAGCATAGATATTCCACTTAGCTAAATTAACTGACTTCATAAATTCATCATTTTCAAAATGAAGAACATACCTAGTGCCCATCCTGGTCTTTAAATAACCATACAAAGTGACTTGTGACACCCAAGCTGATTTTGTTTGAATAAAATCCTCTAATTCATCTAATGACTTTATTTTTTTTTTAGGGATAAATGCTTTAAAAAGAGCAAATAGATAGATCTTGAAGTCCCTCAAGGTAAGATCTTTCCAGGTAAGTTTATATTTTCCCATAAAATAAGCTATTTTTGATAGTTATAACCCATAAATCGGACTAATTTGAGCAATTTTAACACTTTAAATCTCTTCGATAATGGTTATGGTTTTTGCCAGTTATAACTAAAAAGAGAGAGGTATAAATGTCAAAACAAGAACAACACTGGGAAAAATCCAGAGGTTTGCTATTCATGACACTAGCAATCTGGTTTGTATTCTCAATTGGCATCTTCTTATTCGGGGCTGAAATGAATGAAGTTACGGGACCATTTGGTTATCCGTTAACTTATTGGTTCACTTGTCAAGGTTCTCTTGGTGCTTTCGTAATCCTAATTTTCTGGTTTGCGAACAGGCAGGAAAAAATTGATGAAGAGTTCGGCTTCTCAGAAAGAGGGGATGACTAAATGATGAAAGGTAATTTTATAGACAATTTACCTAAGGTTTATGGAATCTATACAGGTGGTTTTTTAGCTTTCATAATCATTATGTCAATTGCCGAGCAGATGGGTATGACTGCGAAAACAATCGGAATTTGTTTCGTTGCTTTCACAGTAGCCATTTATGCTATAATTGGTTATCTATCACGTACAGCTCAAGCTGATGCTTATTACGTAGCTGGAAGACAAGTGCCAACTGTATTCAACGGAATGGCAACTGCAGCAGACTGGATGTCTGGTGCATCATTCGTTGCAATGGCAGGAGGTATTTACTTCAAAGGTTATGGATATATGGCACTTCTTGTAGGTTGGACTGGTGGATATGTATTAGTCGCATCTTTATTAGCACCATACTTAAGAAAATTTGGCTGTTACACAGTTCCAGATTTTATTGGTACAAGATATGGTGGTAATTTAAGTAGATTTCTTGCAGTAGTAGTTTTAACTGTTGCATCATTTACTTATGTGACTGCACAAATTAACGCTACAGGTACTATTGCATCTGTTGCACTTGATATTCCATTCCAATACGCAGTTTATGTTGGATTAGTAAGTATCTTACTATGTTCAATGTTAGGTGGTATGAGAGGAGTAACTTGGACACAGGTTGCACAATATATTGTACTAATCATAGCTTACTTATTACCAGTATTCTGGATCAGTAACAAAATGGGTGCGGGTTTCTTCCCACACTTTATGTTAGCTGATGAAGTATCAAGAATTGCTGAATTAGAGGCTCAGTTTGGTTTTGTAAAAAACTCTGCTGAAAATCTAAAAGAGGTGCCAAAAGGTTTGGCTGGTATAACTAAAGCTCACTCAGCGGTGAATGCAACGCCTTGGGCGTTTATTTCATTAGCACTAGCGATGATGATGGGAACAGCTTCATTGCCTCACGTGATGATGAGATATTTCACTACTCCAAGTGTAAAAGCAGCTAGAAAATCAGTAGGTTGGTCTTTATTCTTTATCTTCCTACTTTATTCTTCTGCTCCAATGTTAGCGACACTATCTAAGTTGTCATTGATTGATCCAACATTACCAACAGGTATTATTGGTAAATCAATTTCAGAAGTCCAAGCGATAGATTGGTATCAAAACTGGAACCAAGCAAACTTAATGTTTGTAAGCGACTTTAACGGAAATGGAACTCTTGAATTAAATGAGTTTTTCATGGGTGGTAAAGCCGTTGTGTTAGCAACTCCGGAAATAGCTGGATTACCATACGTAATCTCAGGTCTAGTTGCTGCTGGAGGTATGGCTGCTGCCATGTCAACAGCTGATGGTTTGATTCTAGCAATTGCAAACGCAATCTCACACGATGTTTATTATAAAATCATCGATCCAAAAGCTGAGACTGCTAAGAGACTAGTTGTTGCAAGGGTACTACTTGTAGTAATTGGTTTTGCTGGAGCAACTATTGCAGCAATGGAGATCCAAGGTATCTTAGGTTCGGTAATCTGGGCTTTTGACTTTGCGATGTCTGGATTATTCTTCCCACTTGTACTTGGTGTATGGTGGAAGAGAGCTAACAGAGAAGGTGCAATAGCTGGTATGGCTTTAGGATTAATTTCCGGTGCTGGTTACTTAATTTGGGTAAGAAACGGCGGAAGTGGATTCTTAGGTATTACACAGTTAACATTTGGTATCTTTGGTTCAGCTGTCAGCTTAGTAGCTATGGTTGTTGTGAGTCTAATGACTTCAGCGCCAAACGCTGCAACGCAGAAAATGGTTGATGAGGTTCGTGTACCATCAGGTAAATCGATCCTTGGCAAACAACACTAAATAATTATTTTAAGGGGCGATTAATTTCGCCCCTTTTAATTCAAGTCTTTTTCCAATATAAATTCTTAAATGTCTGCTAATTTTCACCCAATGGTGTACATTATTGATTACATACTTGGGGTTATAATGTGGACATTAATTGGCAGAGTTGCAATGAATATTTTTCAAAAAGAAGACTCTCAATTTTTTTTTATGAAAGTATTCGTAAAATTTACCAATCCATTACTACGTATTTTTAAACCAATTACACCCGAATTCATTATTCAACCGATAGTTCCACTGTATGTTGCTTGGTTTTTCTTTATGATAAGATTTTATTTAATGCCATGGATTTTGGGATATTCTGTCATGGGAATGTTATCTTTTCCTTTGGAAAGTGAAATTTCTAGACAAATTTATCAATTTTTTAATTCAATTAAATTTTAAAAATTGGTACTAGTAATTTAGTTATCAATGAAAAAAATACAAATATCACCGTCAATATTATCTGCTGATTTTAGTCAATTAGGAAACGAAATAAAACGTTTGGAAAACGCTGGTGCCGATATGATACATGTAGATGTGATGGATGGGCATTTTGTTCCAAATTTAACCATTGGACCTCCAGTTATAAAAGCATTAAAAAAACAATCATCAATGATATTTGATGTCCATTTAATGATTTCTCCAGTACACAAATATATCGATGCATATTCTGATGCAGGTGCAGATATTATTACTATTCATCCAGAAGCTACAGACGATCTAAGTTCATCTATTTCAAAGATAAAACAATTAAATAAAAAGGTCGGAGTATCTTTAAATCCTGATACTAAAGTTGATGTAATTAGAGAACACTTGAACGAAATTGACTTAGTTTTAATAATGAGTGTTAACCCCGGTTTTGGTGGTCAAAAATTTATGCCAGAAGTTTTAGTAAAAATTAAAGAGCTAAAAGAAATACAGAAAACTCAAAATCTCAATTTTGATATTGAAATTGATGGAGGTATCAATTTTGACAATTCAAAAGAGGCAATAGAAGCAGGAGCAAATATACTCGTTTCTGGAACAACAATTTTTAAAAGTAATAATGGAGATATAAAAAAGAATATTGAATTATTAAAATCAAAATAATTTCATGATTTACATAAATCGGTTTTTTTTTAATATTTTCAATAAACTAAGAGAATTATATTTAAATTCTAATCTGTACGATAAAAAAATTTCAAAAACTTATTATCAAAATTTGATTTATAAGCCTAGTCCTCATTTGCTTTCATCCTTAATTAAATATCAAAAAAAAAAATTTAGGATTGAAGATTTTGCATTAAATGAAATTTGGGATAATAAAGAAATAACCAAAAAAAACTTAAGAAAACTTAATAATTTTTATTGGCTTTTTAGTTTAGATCTTAGGTCTTCAAAAAAAAATACCCAATCAGTTATAAAAAACTGGATGACCTTAAATCATAAATACAATGCAAAAAGTTGGAATTTCGATTTAACTGCAAAAAGAATTATTGCTTGGTTATCTAGTCATAATCTCACTTATGAAGATGGTAACGGTCAATATAAAATTGATTTCAACACTTTGGTACAAAAACAAGCAAACCACCTCATTAATGAAATTAATAAATCAAAATTTGTTGAAGATAAATTGATAGGTTGTGCATCTATTATATTAGTTGGTCTTTGTTATCAGGATGAAAGAAAGTATTTGCCATATGGTTTAAATTTACTAAAAAAAATATCTAAAATTACTCTTGATAATTCTGGTTTTCCTAAATCAAGGAGTATTAAACAATTAATATTTTATTTGAAGTATTATATTTTAATCAGAGAGTGGTTTAAAGAATCTCAAATTAATATTCCAGAACATATCAATGAAACAATATACTATCTTGGACAAGGTTACGCTTTTGTTTGGCAAAATCTAAAAAGTGATATTCTTTATAACGGTAATAACATCTCAGATAATAATAATTTTGATAATTATCTTCAAAGACTAGGTTATAAATTCAAAAATGACAATCAAGATTATGGTGGATATATAATTTTAAGAAATAAAAAGATGTGTCTCACTATGGATGCTGGTCCTTCACCAAATTCATTTTTTTCAAAAGATTATCAATCTGGAGCTTTATCTTTTGAAATAATTTCTAATGGAAAAAAATTAATCAGCAATTGTGGCTATCATAGTGAAACAAATATAAAACTAAATCATTTATCAAGATCAACTGCCGCTCAGAATACCTTAGTAATCGATGATAATTCTTCCTGCAAATTTACAAACAGTGATAAATCCTTTTTTGTTACTAGGGGTTTAAAAATTACAAAAAGAGAAACTATTTTTGAAAAAAACTATTGGAAAATAAATGCTTCTCATGATGGATACCAAAAAAAATATAATACTATTCATGAAAGAAATATAGAATTTTATCCTGGAGAAGAAACTTTCATTGGTTGTGATAAAATTCTAAAAAAGATTAATAAAAATTATAAATTTGATATTCGATTTCATGTAGAACCTGACGTAAAATTAATGAAAACTCAGGATGGTAAATCAATATTAATTGAATTGGAGGATGAGGGTTGGAAATTTACTTGTGATAATTATGATATAAATATTGATAATGGTTTATATTTCGGTAATAAAAATTCATATATTGATAATCAAAACATATTTATTTCTGGAATTTCAAACAACCAGACCGAAGATATTAAATGGCAAATAAAAAAAATATAGTAAAAAGAATTAAATCAGCTGTAATATCTGTTTCAGATAAATCAAACTTAAAACCATTATTACAAACTTTAAACATGTATAATGTTAAACTGATTAGTTCAGGGGGTACATTTAAGGCAATTAGAAAATTAGGCTATCGATGCCTCGAAGTTTCTGATTATACTGGTTTTAATGAAATTCTTGACGGACGTGTTAAAACACTACATCCCAAAATTCATGCAGGAATCTTAAATAAAAGAAACAATAATTCTCATAAAAGAGAAATAAAAAAAAATAATTTTCAAAATATTGATTTAGTTATAGTCAACTTTTATCCATTTGAAAAAACTTTAAACACAACAAAAAATCATAATAGGATAATTGAAAAAATTGATATTGGCGGTCCTGCTTTAGTTAGAAGTGCTGCAAAAAATTACAATGACGTTGCAGTAATAACATCCACTAATCAATATTCAGCATTGATTGATCAGTTAAAAAGATTTAAGGGTGCAACAAAATTGGAATTTAGAAAAAAATTATCTCAATCAGCCTTTAATGAGACAGCATATTATGACTCGGTAATTTCAGATTACTTCAATTCAGTCACAAGTGAAAATTTTACAGAGAAAAAAATTATTTACGGAAACTTAATTGAGAGATTAAGATATGGAGAAAATCCACACCAAATATCTGCTATTTACTCTAAAAATAAAGATTTCAAATTAAGAAAAATTCATGGAAAACAATTAAGCTATAACAATTACAATGATATTTTTGCTGCTTTAACGATATCCAAAAGTCTACCGAAAAATATAGGCACTGTAATTATCAAACATGCTAACCCTTGTGGAGTTTCTATTTTAAAGGATAGAGTAAGCAGTTATAAATCTGCATTTGAATGTGATCCTGTGAGCGCATTTGGAGGTATTGTCTCTTGTAATTTTAAGATTAATAAAAGCTTAGCTATTGAGTTAAATAAAACTTTTTTAGAAGTAATTATTGCTAATGGTTTTGAAACAAGCGCTCTTAAATTATTAAAATCTAAAAAGAATGTTAGAATTATAGATTCAACAAACTTTAATTTTGATGATGTTCTTCAAATTAACTCTGTATCAAACTCAATGTTAATTCAATCTCAAGATGACCTTGTTTTTAAAAAAAAAGATTTCAAAGTTGTTTCAAAGAAAAAACCAAACAAAATACAATTTGAAAATTTATTATTTGCATTCAATATTTCACGTCATGTTAAATCCAATGCTATTGTGCTCGTTGGTGATAAAACAACAGTTGGTATTGGATCTGGACAACCTAGTAGGCTTGATAGCTGTCAAATTGCAATAAATAAAATGAGAAAGTTCAAAAAAAATGAAAAAGAAATTGTTGCCGCATCTGATGCCTTTTTTCCATTTGTTGATGGTATTGAAAAATTAATTCAATCCGGTGTTTCTGCTGTAATCCAACCTAGAGGATCAATCAGAGATAAAGAAATTATAAAGTTTGCAGATAAAACTAATACCATTTTAATTTTTTCTAAAACAAGACATTTTAGACATTAAATCTTGTCAATCTTTGAAGCTAAGATGAAATCATTTTCTGATAATCCCTCAATTGCATGGGTTGAGATGTTTATTTTCGCATAACCCCATCCAAATAAAATTTCAGGGTGATGGCTTTCCTCTTCTGATATTCTACCTACTTCATTTACAAATTTTTGACTCTCAACAAAGTTTTTAAATGTAAATTTTTTTTCTAAAAAATGTATATTTTTCTCATTTTTAATAACATCCCATCCATCAATTTTTTTTTGATATTTATGTATTTCAGCTAAATCAAGCGCAGGTACACCACCTTCACAAGGAACACATTTTTTATCGAATAGTTCACTCATTTAATTTACATCCTCATCTAATTAAATTTTTTATTATATTACTAAAAATGGAGCGGGCAAAGGGGATCGAACCCTCGACCTTCTCGTTGGCAACGAGACGCTCTACCACTGAGCTACGCCCGCAAAAGAAATTAATATAGTGTGTCGTTTTTTTTAATTCAAGTAATATTAATTATGGTATGTTTTTTTCATGAAAAAAGAAGATTTACCAAAAACAATACCAGTTTTTCCATTAAGTAACTTTATCATTTTTCCAAGAACTACTGTTCCATTAAATATATTTGAGCCAAGATATGTCGATATGATTAATGATAGTATGAAGTCAAACAAGCTTATTGGGATGATACAACCTAAAAATTCAAAAGAAAGTGAAGTTAACCCTGAATTATATGACATTGGGTGTATGGGCAAAATTACAAGCTTTAGAGAAAATGATAACGGTCAATTTTTGATAGAACTTAAGGGTATAATCAGATTTAAAAAAACAGATGAAGTAAAATCAAATAAAAAATACAGAGAATGCAATGTAGATTTTAATAATTTTTATGATGATCTAAGTTATCAAAGTGAAAATCTACAATTTTCTGATTTAAAATTGATATTTAAAGACTTAAAAAATCTTTTTGAAAAAAGAGGATTTATTATTAATTGGAAAGGATTAGAGAAACAAAGTTTAGATGAAACAATAAACGCTCTAGCGATGGCATCTCCTTTTACGCTAGAAGAAAAACAAATCTTATTAGAGGCCAAAAATTTAGAGCTTAGAAAAACTAAAATTTCAGAAATTTTAACCACATATTCTTTTGACAATTACAATAATACAACTGTTCAATAAAGCTAAATTTCAAAACCTCTATTAGCTATATTTTTAAAAGTTCTATTTAGGAATTCATTTCTTCCTATAAATCTCACTGATTTGCTAAAGATATTATTATTCATCTTGCTTTCAAAATTAAAAAATTCGTATACAAAATCAATTCCGCTAGAGAAAAGATAGTTTTTATGTTTAGTCATATTTTGAAATTCTTCACAAATTGAATTATCTAACTCTAATCCATTCTTTAGCTTGAGTTCAATTAAATTACCCAAATCTCTAATATCTCTTAAAGTCATATTGAAACCTTGGCCAGCCAAAGGATGAAGGCGATGTAATACATCACCAAAAGCCAGAATATTTTTATGATAATAAGTTCTCAAATTCGAAGCTTTCAACTCAAAAAAGTTACAAATACCAAAATTTGTAATTAAATATTTGGTATTATATTTTTTAATTAATTCTTTGAGATTAATATTTTTTTTACCTTTAATTGAATAAACAATAGAAGTTTCTACTTCTGATAATGGTAAAAATGCCAATGGTCCATTTTTTGTAAATATTTGAGATGCTGTATTATTCTGAATTTTTTCGTGTTTTAAAATTGTAGTATATGCAAGACTATCATATTTTTTTTTCAAACTTCTTGCAAAAAACTTCTTTGTAAAATAGTTATCATTTTCACAATTGATTATTAACTTATATTTTTTCAAATTTGAAAGATTGTAATCAAAATTTTGTTTAAATTTACATAACTTATCTTTTTTTAAACTTTTGAGTAATTTACTTTGTAATTGATAATTTCTAATTATTGCAAAAACAGTTTTATTATTATTTTCAAAATTTAAAATTTTTTCATTTCTTAGATTGTCTGAATAAATTTCAATTTTTTTTATATCCCAAAATAATTTTCTAATATCTAATATTTCTTTATTAAAATACATCAGATTATCATTAGATATGCCAATCGTTCGACTCCTATTAAAATCTGATTTTTTTTTATTTAAAAAAATATCAATAGATAATCCTTTTTTAACTAAAGATTTTGCTAAACTTAATCCAGTTAATCCACCACCTAAAATACAAAGTTTCATATTAATTTTTAATTTTAACAATAAAAATTAGATGATACAAAGTGGTAAATTTGATTCATCTGATATGGATATAAAAAAACTATCAAACACAGCTCTAACATTCATTACAAATAGATTAATTGAAATTTTTGGTATTTGTGTTCTTTTAATGGGGTTTTTAATTTTAATTGCCTTAATTTCATATTCTCCAGAAGATCCAAATTTTATATTCCCAGAAAATACTATTATAAAAAATGTTTTAGGTTATCAGGGAAGTGTTACTTCAGATTTTATTTTACAATCTATAGGCTTAATAGGTTACTTATTACCCGTCACTTATATCTTTACAGGTTTTAACATTTTTAGAAAAAAAGAAATTTTAGTTATCATAGAAAACACCTTTTTTGTAACAATTTATGTATTATTTGGATCTTTGTTTTTTTCAAAATTTTACTCTGAAAATTTTACACTTTATATTAATGGTAGTGGTGGTTTTGTTGGAAATTACTTATCAGAAAATTTTTTAATTAATTTATTAAAGAAATATGATGTTTTTTCATTTTATTTACTTCTAATACTCACTCTATTATTTTTCATTTTAAGTATAAATTTTAATTTAAAAAATTTTATTTCGAGTGTAAAAAAAATATTAGATTATTTATTTAATAAAAAATCTAAAAGTTATACAAATAAAGACGAACTTATTAATGAATTTATTCCTCAAGATGAAATAAAAGACATAATACAAGAAAATTTACCGTTTATTAAAGCTGAAAATAATAGATCTACAAAAACGAAATTTTCTCTTCCATCAATTGATCTTTTAAAAACTCCAGCAAAAAGAGAAAGAGAAAGTCTTAATAAAAATGAAAATAATAATCCAGAATTTTTAGAAAAAATTCTCTTAGATTTTGGTGTTAATGGAAAGATTAAAAAGGTTAGTCACGGCCCAGTAGTAACCCTAAATGAATTTGAACCTGCAGCAGGTATCAAAGTTTCTAAAATAATTAATCTATCTGATGATATTGCAAGAAATACAAGTTCAGAGTCGGCACGTATAGCAACCATACCTGGAAGCAATACCATAGGCATAGAACTTCCGAACACAGATAGAGAAAATGTGTATCTTAGTGAAATCTTAAGCAACTCTAATTTTAAAAAGAAAGAAACCAAATTACCTATTGCTTTAGGAAAAAATATTTCTGGTGTCCCAATAATCGGTGACTTATCAGCTATGCCACATTTGCTCATTGCCGGTACTACTGGATCAGGAAAATCTGTTTGTATTAATACAATTATATTATCTCTTCTTTTCAAGCATACTCCAGAAAGATGTAAATTTATTTTAATTGATCCTAAGATGTTAGAGCTGTCTACTTATGAAGGTGTCCCACACTTGCTTTGTCCAGTTATTACTGAGGCAAAAAAAGCTGCTTCAGTTCTTGGTTGGGTAGTCAAAGAAATGGAAAGCAGATACAGACTGATGACCAAAGAAGGTGTCAGAAATATTGATAGCTACAATGCAAAACATAAACTACCAATGCCATATATTGTTGTAGTGGTAGATGAAATGTCTGATTTGATGTTGGTAGCAGGAAAAGAAATCGAAAATTATATTCAAAAATTATCACAAATGGCTAGAGCTGCAGGTATACACATTATTATGGCTACTCAAAGACCTAGTGTTGACGTAATTACAGGTACTATCAAAGCAAATTTTCCAACCCGAATTTCTTTTCAAGTCACCTCTAAAATAGACAGTAGAACTATTTTAGGTGAACAAGGAGCTGAGCAGTTATTAGGAAAGGGAGATATGTTATATATGTCATCCGCAAATAGGATTATAAGAATTCACGCTCCATTTGTCTCAGACACTGAAATAGAAAAAATTAATAACTTTTTGAGATCTCAAGCAGAGCCTGACTATGTTGATGAAATACTTAACTTTGCTGATGAAAAAGAATTGAATGAATCAAAAAGTCAAGGTGAAAAAGATGAATTATATCAAACGGCTATTGAAATAATAAAAACAGAGGGAAAAGCGTCAACTTCTTTTTTGCAAAGAAAACTTCAAATTGGATACAATCGCGCAGCAAGAATAATTGATATGATGGAGTCTGATGGAATAGTGAGCAAAGCAAATCATGTTGGAAAAAGAGATGTTCTTAAATGAAAAAAATATCTTTTATTATAATTTTTTTTTCAATAATTTCTAATGTCTCAGCATCAATTAAAGAAAATATAATTAAAAAATTTACAGAAATTAAAAATGTATCATTTGATTTTGAGCAAAATATTAACGGGAAAATTGAAAATGGTAATTGTATAATTGAGTATCCAAAAAAAATTTTTTGTAAATACAATCTAAGTAATCAAAAGGTTTTGGTTGCAGATGGAAAATCATTAGTTATTAAAACATTGAGTAGTTATTACTTTTATCCACTTAAAAAAACCCCTTTAGATACAATACTTAATAAAGAATATTTATTAAAAAAAATTACAAATTTAGATCAAAGAAATGTGGGTGATGATTTTATAAATTTTAACTTTGTAGAAAATGAAAATGAAATAAATCTATTTTTTGACAAAAGAACTTATAACTTAATCGGATGGCAAACAGTGGATATTTATCAAAATGTTAGTATTACTTATCTTTCTTCCATTAAGAGAAATCAAAAATTAGATAAAAAAATATTTAAACTTCCGGAACGAAACTAACTTAAATAACCACTGTCTCAGTTTTAAAAATCCTCATACCTCTTGCAATATAATTATTTAATGCATTTTTATGATCTAATGAACATGTATGGACCCAAACTCTTTTAGGTTTTTCTTTAAAAGAATTTTTAATTGCTGCTGATAATAGAAATGAACCTAATTTTTTATTTTGATATTCTTCCAATAAACCTAAATAGGCTATCTCAACTTCATTTTTATCTGTATGTAAAATTAATTCAAAATAACCTGCTAATTCATTTTTGTCTTTAAATACATATGTTTTAACTTTTTTATCAGAAACGTAGTCTAACCATTGTTTTTCACTCCAAACTAACCTATCTACCCAATGGTGACTTTTGCCAATACTTTTATAAAAAAATTTATTGAGCTGAAAATCGACTGGATCCACAAAATTTATTGAATAATGGTCTGATAAATTTGAGGAATCTTTTAAATCTTTCAAATTAGATATTTCTAAATAATTTCTCTCAACCTTCTTATTCACTGAACCATCTTACCAACTGGTTCGCCACCAAATAAATGGAAATGAAGGTGGGGTACTTCTTGACCACCATGTTCACTTACATTTGCTAAGGCTCTATATCCTTTGCCTGTATCGACTGAAATACCAAGTTTCTTTGCTACTATATTAATACCTTTTAATAATCCAACCATCTCATCTGACGAAGCATTAATAATAAAATCATCCAAATCTATGTATTTTCCTTTTGGAATTACTAGTGCGTGAATTGTTTTTTGAGGGTTTATGTCATGAAAAGATAATACAAATTTATCTTCATAAATTTTTTTACAAGGAATTTCACCTCTTAGAATTTTTGCGAAAATATTGTTTTCATCATATGTCATTGTAAAACTTTGAGCTCTTGATTTATACTAGTTATTTTTCCACCTTTTAAATTAGCATCAACAATCGCACATTCATAATATGCAAATGATGTTTCCTCTGCAATTTGCTTCATTTCTATACATTTAGACTCATTTTTAACCAACAAATGTTCAGTTAATTTAGGGGGATCACCTAAATACATCATCAGAGCTATAACCTCTCCTTGTCTTTCAAAATCTGCTTTTTCCTCTAATTCAGTTACTCTATCAGAAACTCCTATCTCGAACTCTGTAAAAGCTACATAACCTTTATAAAAAACAAATCCTAGTATTAAAAAAAATACTATTTTTATCTTACTCATTATTCTTTATTTTTCTTTTTTCTAACTCAATCGCAATATCCTCAATTTTAACATTATTTGCCTCTAGATAAATTATCAAATGATAAAATACATCAGCAGCTTCATGTATTTTATTAGTATCTTTGTCTACAGCCTCGATTAATTCATTTATCTCCTCTAAAACTTTTGATTTACTTAGCGATTTGTTTGATAATAATTTGTTAGTATATGATCCGTCAACTGGTCTTTCTTTTCTTTCACGCGCAAGTTTAAATAAATTTTCTAGTGTGTTTAACATTCTAAATTCTAACAGGAATTCCTTTGGAGTCCAAATATTCCTTAGCCTCTTGTACTGAATGTTTTCCATAATGAAATATTGAGGCTGCTAAAACTGCGCTCGCTTTTCCTAACTTTATTCCATCAACCAAATGATCTAGATTACCAACACCTCCAGAAGCAATTAAAGGTATATTTACTTTTGATGCAATTTTACTCATCAAATCAACGTCATAACCTATTTGCGTTCCATCTCTATCCATGGAAGTTACTAGAAGTTCTCCTGCTCCGCTATCTTCCATTTTTTTGGCATACTCTAAAGCATCAAGACCACTATTGTTTCTCCCACCATGAGTAAATATTTCCCACCTATCACCATTTTTTTTTGCATCAATTGCAACAACGATACATTGCGAGCCAAACTTTTTTGAACTTTCTAAAACAACTTTTGGATTTTCAACAGCTGCAGTATTAATAGACACTTTATCGGCACCACAATTTAATAATTTATTTATATCCTCTATACTTCTTACTCCTCCACCAACAGTTAAAGGAACAAAGCATTTTTTTGAGGTTCTCTCGACCACATCATAAATTGTATCTCTATTTTCATTGGAAGCAGTAATATCTAAAAAACAAATTTCATCTGCACCACCATCAGAATAAATTTTTGCTTGTTCAACAGGATCACCCGCATCTTTTAAATCAACAAAGTTAATCCCTTTTACCACACGTCCGTTTTTAACGTCTAAACAAGGAATTATTCTATTTTTAAGCATCTTCTTTAACCAGTTCTTCTAATTTAATATCTCCATCATAAATAGCTTTACCAACTATTATACCCTCAATATTTTTCAAAGTTTTCGCTTTTTTAATGTCATCTATTGATGAAACACCACCAGAAATAATCACAGGACAATTTGATTTCTCCGCAACTTTTGAAGTCTCTTCAAAATTTGGGCTTTGCTTCATGCCATCTCGATTGATATCTGTATAAATCAATCTGCTAACACCATAACAATTTACTTCTTTTAAATAATCTAGAGTTAATTGATGAGAATTTTCCTTCCAACCAGATACTGATAAATATCCATCTTTAGCATCTAAACCTAGGGCAATTTTATTTGGAAATTTTATACATGCTTCTTTTAAAAAATTCTTATCTTTAATCGCGGCGCTGCCTAAGATTACTTTTTCAACTCCAGCATCAGTATATTTTTGAATACTTTCAAAATTTCTTACACCTCCACCAACCTCGATTTTGAGGTCGAATTTACTTACTATATCTTGAATAATATCTAAATTAGTAGTTTCGCCAGTTAAAGCTCCATCTAAATCAACTATGTGTAAATTTTTAAAACCATGATCTTTATATTTGCTAGCTTGCTCAACTGGAGACATTTCATACTCAGTTTTACTATCAAAGTTTCCTTTAACTAACCTCACACACTTTTTATCTTTGATATCAATTCCTGGAAATATCTTCATTCAATCTAAACATTCATAAAATTATCAATTATTTTAAGACCCAATTTATCACTTTTCTCCGGATGAAATTGTGTACCAAAAATATTTTCCTTCTCTACTGCACAAACTATATTCGATGAGTATTCCGTAGTTGCAGAAATTGTATTTTTATCATTTGGAATAAATTCATAACTATGTACAAAATACATGTGTGAATTATTTTCTATATTTTTAAAGATCTTATTACTCTTTAAAATATTTATTTGGTTCCACCCTATGTGAGGAAGTTTTAACTTTCCATTTTGATTGTTTATTTTTGTGACTTTACCAGAAATCCAACCTAAACCTTTAGTTTCTGTTTCTTCATAACCAATATCAGCAAACATTTGTAAACCAACACAAATTCCAAGAAGTGGTTTTTTATTATTTATTGTAAATTCATTTAAAGTTTCTATAAGACCATTAATTTTATTAAGGGCATCTACACAACTTTTAAATGAGCCCTGTCCTGGTAAAACTACTTTATCACTAGACTTAATTTTATTCAAATCAGCAGTAACTTCAATATTTACTTTATCTTTAGCTACTTCTTTAAAAGAGTTTATTACCGAGCTGATATTGCCCGAGTTGTAATCAACGATAGTAACTTTCATTAATTTTATAATGAGCCTTTAGTAGAAGGAATTGATTTACTATTCCTAGGGTCTATCTCTAATGCTGCTCTTAATGATCTTGCTAATCCTTTGAAACAAGACTCAATGATGTGGTGACTATTATCACCATAAATATTTTCTACGTGCAATGTAATTCCTGCTGCTTGAGAAAAAGCTTGAAACCATTCTTTAAATAGTTCTGTATCCATTTCACCGAGTTTTTCGACTTTTAATTTTACTTTCCAAATTAAATAAGGTCTGTTTGAAATATCAATCGCAACACGCGATAAGGTTTCATCCATCGGTATCATTGCATGTGCATATCTTCTGATACCAACAGATTTTTTTAATGCTTTTTTCAAAGCCTCACCGATTGCTATACCTGTGTCCTCAGTTGTGTGGTGAAGATCAATATGCGTATCTCCTTTAGCTTTTATACTCATATCAATCGATGAATGCTTGGATAACTGCTCAAGCATGTGATTAAGAAACCCTATTCCAGTATCAATCTTATACTTGCCCTTACCATCAATGTTGAGATCAACACTTATACTGGTCTCTTTTGTTTTTCGACTAATTTTACCTTTACGCTTCATAATTAAAAACAGGTATACATATATTATACTAATATGGCAATAATACTAAACTTGGGCTTGAACTATAAAATTTAGTATCCATTTATAAGCTATGACAACAATTGTTTTAGTTAGAAAAAATAATGAAGTGGTAGTAGCTGGCGATGGTCAAGTAAGTATGGGAAATACTGTTGTTAAAAGCACTGCGTCAAAAGTAAGAAAAATTGAGAAAAGAGATGTTGTTGCTGGATTTGCGGGTTCCACTGCAGATGCTTTAACTTTGTTTGAGAGATTGGAAGCAAAAATAGAAAAGCATGCGGGAAACTTATCTAGAGCTGCTGTTGAATTAGCAAAAGATTGGCGAACTGACAAATATCTAAGAAGACTTGAGGCACTTATGGCTATTGGTGACAAGGATAATAGTTACATTATCTCTGGAACTGGAGATGTGCTTGAGCCAGAAGGTGATGTAATTGGAATTGGTTCAGGTGGAAATTACGCTTTAGCAGCTGGAAAAGTTTTAATGGGCACAGATATGAGTGCTGAAGAGGTGGCAAAGAAAGCTATTGAAGTTGCATCAGAAATCTGTGTTTTTACAAATAACAATATTAAAGTCGAAAAAATATAATGGAAAAATCAAACGTTACACCTCTTGTTCCAAAAGATAAGAATTCCAAAGATAACGAAAATTTAGTTAGTTCATTATCACCAAGAGAAATTGTTTCAGAACTGGATAGGTTTGTTGTAGGTCAAAATAAAGCTAAAAAAGCTGTAGCGGTTGCGCTTAGAAATAGGTGGCGACGTCAAGCTTTAAAAGGTGAAATGAAGAATGAAGTTTTACCAAAAAATATACTCATGATTGGACCAACTGGAGTTGGTAAGACCGAAATATCTCGAAGACTATCAAAACTTGCTGAGGCTCCATTTGTTAAAGTCGAAGCTACAAGATTTACTGAGGTTGGATATGTGGGAAGAGATGTTGAGCAGATTGTGAGAGATTTAATAGAAATTGCTATCTCTATGGAAAAAGTAAAAAAGAGAAAAGAAGTTTATGCTAAAGCTCAAAAAATGGCTGAGGAAAAAGTTTTGGACGCTTTAGTTGGAAAAAAGGCAAGTGCGGCAACTAGAGAAAGTTTTAGAAAAAGATTAAGAGATGGAGACTTAGACAATAACGAAATTGAAATAGCTGTAAGTGATACTGGCGGAAGTGGTACTTCATTTGAAATTCCAGGTATGCCAGGAGCAAATGTTGGGATGATTAATATTGGAGAAATGCTTGGTAAATCTATGGGCACAAAAGAAAAAAAGAAAAAAATGACTGTGAAAGAGTCTCATGAAATTTTAATAAATGACGAATCTGATAAATTAATTGAACAAGATAAAATTATTAAAGCAGCTAAAATTTCAACTGAAAATAATGGAATAGTTTTTTTAGATGAAATTGATAAAATTTCTGGCAGAACCGATAGAGTTGGGGGAGATGTATCAAGAGAAGGAGTACAAAGAGATTTATTGCCTCTTATCGAAGGAACAACGGTTAACACAAAATATGGTCCTATTAAAACAGATCATATTTTATTTATTGCTTCAGGTGCTTTTCAACTGGCTAAACCCTCAGATTTATTACCTGAACTACAAGGAAGATTACCTATAAGAGTCGAGTTAGAAGCCTTAACAAGTGAAGACTTTAAAAGAATTTTAAAGGAGCCAGACTATAGTTTGATTAAACAATATGTAGCTTTATTAAAAACAGAAAATGTAGATTTAGAATTTGCAGAAGATGGGATCGATGCAATTGCAAATATAGCATCTGAGGTAAATGCAACTGTTGAAAATATTGGGGCAAGAAGACTGCACACAATTATTGAAAAAATACTTGATGAAATTAGTTTTACAGCAACAGATAGAGCGGGTGAAAAAATTGTTATTGATAAGGAATATATTAATAAAAATTTAGATACACTTGTTAAAGATACTGACTTATCAAAATTTATTCTTTAAAAAATTAAAGGTAATTTAGCTCCTTCATTTCATCAGCTAATTCCTTATCTAAACTTTCTCTAATATTTTTATCCAAAATTTTTTTCCAATCATTTTTAATCCCCATATTAAAAAACTTAATTTTTTTTCCTGTGTTTTTATCCTCTTTTGCCTCAGCAAAGCTTTTTTTGGCCTCAAGAGCCTGCATCTTCTCAAATCCTGTTGTTTTAAGAGTATTTTCAAATTTTTCCTTGTCTAATACAAACTTAACTCGACCAAGGTGAGCAATAAATTTTAAAATGTTTAAAAAAGTTTTTTCAGTATCATTTATTAAATCTTCATATCTAACCAACAAATATTTGTTAAATCCTCTAAAAATTTTCCATGAATTATAATGAAATTTCCATGAACCCAAATAAGTTGTGCAGTGTCTGGCATCTTTAGTAAGAACTTGATGTGATAATAAACTTTCAAGAGCCTCTTGTGGTGTTTTTTGAAAATGGTGTGAGTGAGAAGTGACTATATTTCTTGGGTCTCTAACTATATATATTACTCCAAGGGTATTGTGCCGGTCTGTAAATTGAAATGTTTTAGTGTTCATAAAACAACTATGTGTTTTTAAAAATCTAATTGAATCTTTTTTATTAAAAATCTTTTGAGTATTGATATAATTTTTATACATTTCTTCATCATTATTGATATCAACACCTATTTGTTTGAATAATGAATTGTCAGGAAATTGCTTGATGTTTTTTAATAAATCAAAATCAAAAATTCCATCTTTAGAAAATATATATGATGATAATAAAGATCTCACGAAAGTATTTCCACTTTTTGGATATGACGCCAACCAAACTATCATTTTTTAAATCATTATATGTTTAAAATATCTAAAATATTTAGACTATTTCTTTTTTAAAAAAATATAAAAAGCTCCAGTCCCTCCATCTTCAATACTTGCGTCGCTTATACTCGAGATCATTTTCGTTAACTCTGAATTATTTTTCAAAAAATCTGGTATAGAATATTTTAGGATTCCATAATCTTTGGATACATACGGATCCTTTTCATTTTTGGAGTGAAGCCCTTTACCAGTAACAATAATTAACTTGTGAATTTTATCTTGATAAGATTTTTTAATAAAATTTTCAACAATTAGATTTGCTTCATCAAGAGTTTCGCCATGAAGATCTAATGATCTAGTTTTTTTAACTCTTATTTCTGCTTGAAAGTTATCCTTATTGGGTAATTTTTGATCTTTTGACAAAAATTCATTCCAAATTTTTTTATCTTTTTCTGAAATTTTACTATTCACCTAATTAAGAGTATTTACCAATAGCCAATTAGGATTGTTTGACCTCATATCTCTTGCAAAGGTCCAGGTATCATAAATAGTTTTTATTTTATCAGGACTGCCCGAAACAATTTTTTTTTCTTTATCTCTAATGCATGTGATAATCTCACTTACGAAGTCCACTGTAACTTGAAGGGCTTTATCAATTTTTTTATGCTCTTTTATATCCGCTGATTTTATTCCAATAAATGTGATTTCAGCATAATGACCTCTATCGCCTCTATCTTTAAGAGCTTTATTAAACTCATCATAAATTTCTTTACTGAGTAAAGGTTTGCTAGCTATTAATTTGTTATCATTATCACTAAAATCAGTAATGATAGTTTCATAGGCAATTTTCGCTCCTTTTAAAAACTCATTTTGCGCTTTTTTATCAAAATTCTCTTGTTGTTTTAAATTACTTTCTTGATGAACCTCTTTCAAAATTTCTTTAAATTGTTGTGGATTTTTTCCTTCGAAGCCAGTCCTTTTTCCAAGAATACCTCTTAGTCTCAAAAAAATAAATCCAGCTATCATGGCTAATAATATGATATCTATGTATTCAAAACTATAATTCATAATTTATAATCTAATTACTCTGTTGAATAATTTCAACTAGCAATTAAATACAAGACAAATGAACTCAGTATTAATTACCCTTATCTTAGTCCCTATTATTGAGATTTACCTCTTTATCAAGATCGGTGGCCAAATAGGTGCTTTTAACACGATATCACTAATATTTATAACAGCGATAATTGGTGTGATCTACGCAAGATATGAAGGTCTGAATACTGTCAGATCTGGTTTTTCACAATTGATTAGAAATGAAGCGCCAGTTTATGAGATAATATCTGGTGCTGCTATAGCGTTTGCGGCCTTACTATTAATAGTTCCTGGTTTTGCTACTGACTTATTTGGGTTTCTTCTAATTTTTCCTTTAACTAGAAAATTATTTTTTGGAAAAATTATTAAAAAGTTTAAGAGTGAGACAAAAATTAAAAAACCATATATAGAAGGTGAGTTCGAAGATATTGAGGAAGATGATGAGCGAAAATTATAAAATTATGAGTAAGTTTATAAAAGATATCTCTGGTGAAACACCCAACGTTGAGACCTATTTATATGTGAAAGACTTTATTTCAAAGTATCAACTAAATATAGAAATTAACTCAAAACCTTTGAAAGCACAATATATTGAAATCAACACCATGCTAAAGTTCCATGATAATACTGAGAGCAAAAAAAAATCTCATTTTGAAATGACCTATACTTCTGTAATTAAATTAAATAAAGATATCAATGATAAGAAAATTCTTCAAAAAATAATTTTATGCGATGTACAAAAAGAAGTATATCCTGATATAGAAAAAGCATTACTCAATCTTTTACATACTTCAGGTTATCCAAATATAAAATTTGAAAAAAGAGTTGATTTTGAAGAACTTTACAATCAAAAATTTAATTAAAAAAATTTTTTTTTAAATTTGTTGTTAAATATTGTTTGTGATTTCTTTTTTCTTCCTCACTAGGTTTAATAACTTTTTTAAAATACGAAATATTTGTTTTTAACTTTTGATTATTATCATTTATTTCATTACTAAAATCTAATTTTGGTTCCTTCTGATCTATCAAATTAATATAAACTTTTGATAATAAATCACAATCTATTAGAGCTGTATGTTTTTCTCTTTTAGAATTATCTATTCTATATCTTTTACAAAGAGCGTCTAAGCTATTGGATGATCCTGGAAATTTATCTCTAGCTAAAATGACAGTATCTACAATTTCATTATTAATTAAATTTTTACCTGCTATTTTCAGTTCATTATTTAAATGTGATAAATCAAATTCAGCATTATGAATAATTAGTTTTTTTCCTTTTATATACATTAAAAAATCATCTGCTATTTCTTTAAATTTTTTTTTATCAGACAAGAATTCATCTGTATATCCATGAGTTTCTAAAGCTTTTTCAGAAACCTTTCTCTCAGGATTTAAATAGCAATGAAAATTATTATTTGTAGGAATGAAATTTTCCATTTCAATACATCCAATCTCAACAATTCGGTGGCCCTCTTTAACAGACAATCCCGTTGTCTCTGTATCTAAAATTACTTCCTTCATTTAATGTATTTGCTTTAGAATATATTTTATTTGTTTATTTATAAATCTATTTGTAAAGTTGTTTTTTATAATAAATTTTGATTTTTTTTTTTTATGATCAAGTGACAGTTGTATTTTTCTAAATTTATTAAAAATTTTATAATTAAAATTTTTTCTTTTCTTAAGTCTCTTGATAATTTCGACTTTTTTAGACTCAACAAATATCAAAATGTCTTTTTTTCTGTTTATTTTGTTCTCTAGTAATAAAGGAATATCTAAAATGATAAGCTTTTTTTTTTTGTTTTTTTTTATAAAAATGTTCATTTTCTCTCTTACTTCGGGATGAATTATTTTAATAATTTTTCTCAAGTTATTTTTGTTTGCCAATATCGACCTTGTTATCTCTTGTTTTTTTATTGGAAATCGAGTGATGTATTTAGGTAAAGCCTTATTAAGTTTAGTAAAAACTTTTCTATTTTTTTTATATAATTTTCCTACTTCGTTATCAGCATTAAAAACTGGATAACCAAATGATTTAGCTACAAAACTTTTTCCAGATCCTATATCTCCTAAAATTCCAATCCTAATCATTTTCTAAAAGCTTGAACGTATCTGTATTAACTTTTGGTTCTATCTTGTGCCATAATTTGAATGCTTCTAAAGCCTGGTAAATAAACATGGTTTTTCCATTTTCTATTTTATGCCCTAATTGTTTCCCCATTTTTAAAAAATGAGTTTCGTGAGGATTATAAATTACGTCATAAAATAATTTATTATTTCCTAAACTTGAAAAATCTAAATTTATTGTTTCATTATTTAAACCAAGACTTGTTGCATTTATAACCATATGAAAATCAGTTAAATTTCCCCACTCTAAAATTTTGAGATCACTAAATAAAACTCTTAAATTTTCTGCCCTCTCTTTAGTTCTATTACTAATTATTATCTCTTGAACATGCATATTTTTTAAAGCAAAAATTAATGAAGGGACTACACCACCAGCA
The DNA here is from genome assembly GCA_902528545.1 of uncultured Pelagibacteraceae bacterium. GTDB lineage: Bacteria > Pseudomonadota > Alphaproteobacteria > Pelagibacterales > Pelagibacteraceae > Pelagibacter. The sequence goes on from CABZTB010000001.1 coordinate 352,618, forward strand.
CCTAAAATTAAAACTTTCTTGCCTCTTAAACTAAAATTTAACTTTTTAATTGCAGTATCAAAACCAGCTATATCTGTATTATGTCCAATTAGATCACCATTATCGAAAGTAATTGTGTTTACTGATTGTGTCTGTTCTGCCTCTCGGCTTAATTTATCTAAAAAAGGAATAACTATTTTTTTGAAAGGGACAGTTACATTGCAACCAGCTATTCTTTGTTCCTTAATTTCTTTAATGATGTTTTTGATTTCATGAACCTCGAGTTTAATTTTGTCATACGTAGCATCAATATTATTTTCTTTTAACCACCAGTTTTGGAGTTTGGGAGACAAAGAATGCTCAATTGGATTTCCAATTACTAAATATTTTTTCATTCGTAATTACTCAAGTATTGTTTTATTTTTTTAATTGGTAAACCCATTATAGTATTTTCATCACCTTTTATATTTAAGAATAATTTCCTACCCTCTCCTTCAATTTGATAAACGTTGTAAGCATATAAGGCTTCATCTGTAATTTTCGACAAATAACTTTTAAGCTCGTTTAAACTAAATTGTTTCATTGTTAAAATTGCTTTATCAGTGTAATTCCAAATCATGGCACCATTTTGAGAGATACAGACTGAACTAATGAGATTGTGTTTTTTTCCATTAAGCTTTTTTAAAATTTCTAAAGCTTCTTCTCTGTTTGAAGGTTTAGATATTAATTCGCCCTCTAAATCTATTACACTATCAGCACCTATAACTAAAAAATCTTGATTTTTTTGACTTACCTTATTTGCTTTCAATTCGGCTAAATTTTTTGAGATCAACTCGGGAGTTGCCCTCTCTTTAAGCAAACTTTCTTTTACAATATCTTCGTCTAAATTTGAATTTTGTACTTTAGTAATAATATTATTTTTGTCCAAAATCTGCTTTCTTACTTTGCTTTTTGAGGCAAGTATGATTTTAACCATTATTTTTATATATTTCGTATATCTTTATAATTGAGGCAGCAGTTTCTTCGACCGATTTTCTAGTAACATCTATAATTGGCCACCTATATTTTTTAAAAGTATTTTTAGCGTCCTCAACTTCTTTTTTAATACTAAATAAATCTGTATAAGATTTATTCTGAGACTCTTTTAATGAATTCATTCGATTTTTCCTTATATCAGCTAACCTTTCTGGTTCTGTGTTTAATCCAACAATACAAGTTTGGTTTGGGTCTTCTCTTAAGGTCTCAGGAATAGAATTTTCATTTACCAGAGGAATATTAGATATTTTATACCCTTTGTTTGCCAGATAAATTGAGGTTGGTGTTTTGCTGGTCCTACTAACCCCCAATAAAATAATATCCGATTTTTTAATGTCTTTAACTAAATTTCCATCATCATGGTTCATTGTAAATTGAATTGCTTCAATCCTTTTGTAATACTCATCATTAAGAGTGTATTGGCCACTGGGCTGGTGGGATGCTTTTTGGTTAAGAAGCTTTGAAAAGCTTAGGATTAAATCTCCAAGAACACCAAAACAAGGTATTTTCTTTTCTTCACTATTTCTTGCAAGATATTTAGCAAGGCTACTATCTACGATTGAATATAAAATGATAGAGTTTTGATTTTCTTTAGCATTGGATAAAATTTTTAAAATTTGATTTTCAGTTCTTGTAAAGGAATAAGTATGTATTTTGTAATCTATATTTTTGAATTGAGCTTTAATTGCAGTAAAAATTCTATCTAAAGTTTCACCCGTAGAGTCTGATATTAGATAAATCTGATAAATATTACTCATGTATAAAGTGTTAATAGTTTTGATTTATTTAAACAAAGTTGGTTAATTTTATAAATTTAAAATTTATGCTGTAAAACATAGCTTTTATTAACATTATTAAACATCTGTATAAAGTTTTTCATTAAATTGAAATATTGGTAATAAGCTTCAATATTACTTATATATATATCAAAAAATTACATTTAAATGTTAGTAACTAGTTAGTAAAATGTATATAAAATTTAATCCACGTATTTCACAGCTCATACTACAAATACTATTATATAAACTTAATTATTAATATGTCTAACATCAAAAAGGTTATTAAAGACAGAAAAACAGATTTAAATCCTGTATGGATTATGAGACAAGCTGGAAGATATTTACCAGAATTTAGAGAAATTAGAAAAAAAAATACTGATTTTATTAAACTATGTTTAAATTCTAGTTTATCAGCTGAAATAACTTTACAACCTCTAAAAAGATTTGACTTAGATGCAGCCATAATCTTTTCTGATATATTAATTCTACCTTACGGTTTGAAACAAAAAGTGGAATTTAAAAAAAATGTTGGACCCATTCTTGGTGACTTAAACCTTGATCAGGCATTTGAAGTTACTGAAAATGATTTTATTGAAAGAATTGATCCTGTTTATAAAGCTATAAATTTGGTAAGAAACAACAATCTAACAAAAAATAAGTCTACTATAGGTTTTGTTGGAGCTCCTTGGACATTACTTGTTTATATTCTTAATAAACAATCCCCAAAAATAAAACTCAAAGAAAATTTTTTTAAAGATTTTTTTACCATTGAAAAAACTTTAAAGATAATAGATAAATTCTTAAAAGTTCATATTAAAAATCAAATTGATAGTGGTGCAGAGATTATACAAATTTTTGATAGTTGGGCGGGACTATTAGAAGATAAGGATTATGATTTTTACATTTTTAATCCAACTTGTTCCTTAGTTGAATTTACTAAATCCTTAAATGTTCCAGTGATTTGTTTTCCACGAGGTATAAAGGATTACAAAAAATATTGTGAAATTGTAAAACCAGATGCAATTTGTATAGATTATGAAGTTGATCCAATAAAAATTGAAAAAGAGATAAAAATTCCTGTACAAGGTGGGATGGATCCAAAAGTTTTACTCACTGATAAAGAAAACCTTAAAAGAGAAGCAATCAAGTATCTGGATATTTTTAAAGATCATCCATATATATTTAATTTAGGTCATGGAATATTGCCCGAAACAGATCCAAGTATGATGGATTATTTAGTTAAAACTATAAAAGATTATTGATGGAGAAAGAATTAAATCATCCACCTATTAATTTTGGTAAAACAGGAGCTCTCATAATTAATTTGGGGACACCAGATTCTACAAGTTGGTTTGACATTAGAAAATATTTGAAAGAATTTTTGTCAGACAAAAGAGTAATAGAGGTTAATCCTATTGTTTGGCAAATTATATTAAACGTTTTCATATTAAATTTTAGACCATCTAAAACTGCTAAAGCTTATAAAGAAATTTGGATGAAAGATGAAAACATTTCTCCCCTTCTCTATTATACACAAGAACAAGCTAAGAAATTATCAAACTCACTATCTGGAAAAAACCTAATTATTGACTATGCCATGAGGTATGGAAATCCGAGTATCAAAAGTAAAATAAAAAAATTACACGAAAAAGGTTGTGAGAACTTAATTATACTTCCTTTATATCCTCAATATGCTGCTGCAACAACAGCAACCGTTTGTGATGAAGTTTATAGAACATTAATGAAAATGAGATGGCAACCATCAATCAAAATAATACCACATTATGAGTCACATCCTTTGTATATAGATGCTTTGGTAAATTCACTAAATAAGAAAATAAAAGAAATAAATTGGAAGCCAGATCTAATATTAGCATCTTATCATGGTATACCCCAAAAATACTTTGATAAAGGAGACCCATATCATTGCTATTGTCAAAAAACGACAAGATTGATTTCAGAGAAATTTAATTTGATAGAAATTAAAACATCATTTCAATCTAGATTTGGTCCTCAAAAATGGCTTGAGCCCTATACAGATAAAACTCTGGAGAAATTGCCTAAAGAGGGAAAGAAGAATGTTCTAGCAATATGTCCTGGTTTTTCCTCAGATTGTGTAGAGACATTGGAAGAAATTCTTATTCAAGGTAAAGAAAGTTTTTTAGAATCTGGTGGTGAAAATTTCGATATGGTACCATGTTTAAATGATAATAATGATCATATAAATTTATTAAAATCATTAATTCAACAAAACATATAATTGATGAATACTTATTTATTGTTTAAATCTCTTCATTTGATAGCGGTAATTTCCTGGATGGCAGGTCTTTTATATCTTCCTAGAATTTTTGTTTATCATTCACAAAATAATGACAAACCATTGATATCAGACGTATTTAAAGTAATGGAAAAAAAACTTTTTTTTTACATTATGACTCCGGCTATGACCCTATCCTGGATATTCGGGTTAGTATTAATACATGAAATAGGTTTTGAGCAACTAGGGCAAAAGTGGATGATACTAAAATTAGTTTTTGTAATTATTTTAACCCTGTATCATTTTTATCTTGGAAGAATTTTAGGACAATTTAAAATAGACATGAATAAACATTCCCACAAATATTATCGATATATTAATGAAATACCCACTTTATTGCTTATTTTGATCATATTTGTTGTGATTTTTAAGCCTATCTAGGGTTGAATAATTTTAATTACGATATATATTAAATTTATTATTAAGTCCTTAATAATCTACTCATGAACATACAAGAATTAAAACTCAAATCATCAGAACAACTTATTACTCAAGCGGAAGAGCTTGGCATTGAAAATGCAAGCACTCTAAGAAAGCAAGAGATACTTTTTGCAATTTTAAAAAAAGTAGCAGAAAAAGAAGAAATTACCGGAGCAGGTGTATTACAACTACTCCAAGATGGTTTTGGTTTTTTGAGGGCAATGGAGTCAAATTATTTGCCGGGTCCAGATGATATTTATGTAAGCCCAAGTCAGATTAGAAAATTTGGTTTAAGAACTGGTGATACTGTCGAAGGACCAGTTAGAGCTCCAAAAGAAGGAGAAAGATATTTTGCATTACTACAAGTAAGTAAAATCAACTTTGAAGAACCTGACAAATCCAGACATAAAATAGCTTTTGATAACTTGACGCCCCTTTATCCGGATAAACAACTTGTTATGGAGGTGGAGCAAGTAAAACCAGACAAAAAACAAGATTTAACTCCAAGGCTTATAGATCTTGTAAGTCCCATTGGAAAAGGTCAAAGATCAATTATTATCTCACCCCCAAAGGCTGGTAAAACTATGATTCTACAAAGTATAGCAAACTCAATAGCAAAAAATTATCCGGAATGTTATCTAATTGTTTTGTTAATCGATGAGAGACCTGAGGAAGTAACTGATATGCAGAGAACTGTAAAAGGAGAAGTGATTAGTTCAACTTTCGATGAACCAGCACAACGTCACGTAGCTGTTGCTGAGATGGTAATAGAAAAAGCTAAAAGACTAACAGAGCACAAAAAGGATGTTGTTATATTACTAGACTCAATTACGAGACTAGGAAGAGCTTATAATGCAGTAATACCAAGTTCTGGTAAAGTTTTAACAGGTGGTGTTGATGCAAATGCCCTTCAAAGACCTAAGAGGTTTTTTGGTGCAGCGAGAAATATAGAGGAGGGTGGATCGTTAACAATTATTTCTACAGCATTAATAGACACCGGAAGTAGGATGGATGAAGTAATTTTTGAGGAATTCAAAGGCACTGGAAATAGTGAGACAGTTCTCGATAGAAAAATTGCGGACAAAAGAATTTATCCAGCTATTGATATTACGAAATCAGGCACAAGGAGAGAAGAATTATTGTTTGATAAGAATGATTTACAAAAAATGAATGTTTTGAGAAGAATAATTGCACCAATGGGAACAATGGATGCCATTGAGTTTATTAATTCAAAACTAAAAGATACAAAAAATAATGCTGAGTTCTTTAATTCAATGAACAAACCAGCATAATTTAATTTCCCAACACCACATAATTGAAGTTATAATATTTGAATGACTATTTATGCTTTATCAACTGGTCCGGGTGTATCTGGCGTGGCAATAGTAAGAATTTCTGGTCTAGAAGCGTCAAAAGCGATTAAATTACTTACCAAGAAAGATCTACCTGCTCCTAGAATAGCTACTCTTCGAAAAATAAATAATATCAATACTTCCGAGTTAATTGATGAGGGTATTATTATCTGGTTTCCTGGTCCTAAGAGCTACACAGGTGAGGATATGGCTGAAATTCATGTTCATGGAGGCAAAGCTATAGTTTTAGCTCTTCAAAATGAATTGTCTAAAATAGAAAACTTTAGATTAGCTGAACCTGGTGAATTTACCAAAATAGCTTTTCAAAATGGTAAAATTAATTTGTTAAAAGCTGAGAGTATAAGTGATTTAATTGCAGCTGAAACTGAAATGCAAAGATTACAAGCTGTAAAAATTATGGAAGGTAAGTCTGCTGAGAAATTTGATGATTTAAGAGAAAAGTTATTAAAGATCTTATCTTTTGTTGAGGCAAAAATAGATTTTCCTGAGGAAGATTTACCTGATGAAAATATTAAACAGATTAAAAAAGATACAACTGAAGTTTTAAACAAAATAAAGAAAATTTTAGATGATCAAAAAGTTGGTGAAATAATTCGTGGTGGTTTTAAAATTGCAATCGTTGGACCAACCAATGCTGGGAAATCTTCATTATTAAATAATCTATCTAATAGAGATGTAGCGATAGTGTCCGAAATTGCTGGAACAACAAGGGACGTGATTGAAACACATTTAAATATTGATGGTTATCCAGTTATTATTTCAGATACAGCAGGTATTAGGAACTCTAAAGACGAAATAGAGAAAAAAGGAATTAAATTATCCTTAGATAGAGCAGAAAAAGCTGATTTAAAATTAGTGGTAGTAGATGCTAAAAGCATTGATTTTAGTGGGTTTTTAAATGATTTACTAAAAGATAATGCAATTTTAGTTGTTAATAAGTCAGATCTTATCAATGGTGAATTGGATCCGGAAGTTAATAAGTTAGATCATGTTTTAATTTCATTAAAGGAAAATTTAAATTTAGATAAATTAATTTCAAAGATCAAAAATAAGTTAAAGACAAAATTTGTTATAAATGACGATATATTAATTACTAGAGAAAGACACAGACAACACCTAGTTCATTGTTCAGATAATTTGAAAAATTTTTTAGAAAAAAATGATAAAAAAGATTTTGATAAAGCTGCTGAAGATTTGAGGTTAGCTACTAGACATTTAGGTATGATTGTTGGAAAGGTCGATGTAGAGGAAGTATTAGGCAGTATTTTCAACGATTTTTGTATTGGAAAATAAGAGCCTTGTAAAATTTTTTTTCAAATATAAATTTACATCATGAAAAATGAATTTTCATTTGATGTTGTTGTAATTGGAGGTGGTCATGCTGGTTGTGAAGCAGCAGCAGCTTCAGCTCGTCTAGGTGTAAATACTGCCCTATTTACTCATGATATAAATACTATTGGTGAGATGTCATGTAATCCCGCAATTGGTGGCCTGGGTAAAGGTCATTTAGTTAGAGAAATAGATGCATTAGATGGCGTTATGGGAGAGATCGCAGATAAATCAGGAATACAATTTAGGTTGTTAAATAGAAGCAGAGGTCCAGCTGTTAGAGGTCCTAGAACACAATCTGACCGAAGCTTGTATAAGCAATTTATGCAAGAAAAACTTGTAAACTATTGTAATTTAAGCATTTTTTCTGATCCAGTAGTAAAGTTTATTTTTTCAAATAATGCAATAAACGGCTTTTTAACATTAAAAGGTAATAAAATTAGCTGTAGTAAAATAATTTTAACAACTGGTACTTTTTTAAATGGATTGATTCATATTGGTGATGAGCGCACTCCTGCAGGTAGATATAATGAGAAACCTAGCACTGGTTTAAGTGAACAATTAGAAAAATATAAATTTAAAATAGGAAGATTAAAAACAGGTACTCCACCAAGACTTGATGCGAGGACAATAAATTTCAAAAATCTAGAAAAACAATCAGCTGATGAAAATCCTTACTTCTTCTCTTTTTTAACGAAATCTACTTCGAATAAACAAGTTTCGTGTTCTATGACTTATACAAACGAAAAGGTACATAATATTATAGAAAAAAATTTATCTAAGAGTGCGATGTATTCCGGCAGCATTCAAGGAGTAGGACCCAGATATTGTCCTTCAATAGAAGATAAAGTAGTTAAGTTTGCCGAAAAGTCTAGACATCAAATATTTTTAGAGCCAGAAGGGCTTGATGACCACACAATTTACCCAAATGGTATATCAACTTCACTACCTGAGGTAGTACAAGCTGAAATACTCAATAATATCAGTGGTTTAGAGAATGTTAAAATGATTAGGCCAGGATATGCTATAGAATATGACTATGTAGATCCTAGAGAACTTTTTTTAACACTAGAAACTAAAAAAATTAAAAACTTATATTTAGCTGGTCAAATTAATGGAACTACAGGATATGAAGAAGCTGCAGCCCAAGGTCTTATTGCGGGTGTAAACGCAGCATTATCATTTATGGGTAAAGAACCATTCATTCTTGATAGATCAGATGCTTATATTGGAGTGATGGTAGATGATTTAGTTACTAAGGGTGTGGCAGAGCCTTACAGAATGTTTACTTCAAGAGCTGAGTATAGATTAAGTCTAAGAGCAGATAACGCTGATTTGAGACTTACGAACAAAGGGATTAAAATTGGTTTAATTTCTGGAGAAAGAAAATTTAAATTTGAGGATAAATTCGTGAAAATGAGTGAAATTTCACTTCAAATGTCTAGTTTAAGTATATCTCCATCAAAAGCTCAAAAACACGGGATAAAAATTGCTAAAGATGGTATTTTAAGGTCAGCAGATGAAATTTTAGCCCAAAAGGATGCTAATATGACTAAAATACGTAAAATTTGGCCTGAAATCAAAAATTTTGGTTCTGAAATAGATGAACAGATAGAAATTAATTCTCACTATAGAGGTTATTTAAAGAAACAAAATGCAGATATCCTAGCTTTCAAAAGAGATGAGAATCTAATTATCCCTGATAATATTGATTATGACCAATTTTCTGGTTTATCGAATGAAGTAAAGTCCAAATTCAAGGAAATAAGGCCAAAAACTATGGGACAAGCTTTAAGAATAGACGGAATTACTCCAGCAGCTGTATATATTTTGTTGTCACACGTTAAAAGAAAGTCTATTAAGCATATAGCTTAATGGATTCGATAATTTCTAAAAATTATTCTAAAATTACAAAATTTGATGTTTCACGTGAAACTTGTAATGAGCTTGAGAGCTTTATAAGCATGATTCAAAAAAAAAATAAGGAAATTAACATAATTAGTAGAAAAAACTCTGATCAAGGGGTTATAAGACAAAGACATATCGTTGATTCAGCGCAAATAATTGATTTCGTTGATTTAAATAATAATACAACCTCTGATTTAGGTTCTGGAGGTGGTATTCCTGGACTAATCATAGCAATCTTAATGAAAAAATTAAAAAATAGGATGAAAATAAAACTTTATGAAAAAAGTCATCATAAATGTGTTTTTTTAAAAGATGTTTCTGAAAAATTGGAATTAAACACAGAAATAATTCAAAAAGATATCTTTAAACTTAGAGATATTGAAACTGGAACGATTATGTCCAGAGCTTTTAAACCAATGCCAATAATTCTTGATTTAGTTCAAAAGAATTTTCGGAAATATAAAAATATTATTTTATTCATGGGCAAAAGCGGGAGGAAAATTTTAAATGAAACTCTTAAAATTTGGGATTTAGACTATGAGGAAAAAAAAAGTTTAACAAACAAAGATTCATTTTTGTTAAATATAAAAAATATGGAAAAAAAAATTTGATGAAAATTATTTCAATTATAAATCAGAAGGGTGGGGTTGGAAAAACAACCACTGTAATTAACCTTGCCTCTGCATTGACACAACAAGGAAAAAAAATTTTAGTTATTGACCTAGATCCACAAGGGAATGCAACAACTGGTCTTGGTTTATCTAATTCAGAAAAATCAGACGAAACTATTTATGGTATTTTAAATGGAACTAAGTCTATCTCAGAGGTAATTAAAAAAACAAAATTTGATAATCTTGATTTGATAACTTCAAATGTCGATTTGTCTGGTCTGGAGGTCGAAACAGCCGGTGATAGTGATAGGGCATTTATTCTAAAGGTAAAATTAACCGCTTATTTAAATGATTCTGGAGCAATATACGATTACATACTAATAGATTGCCCACCATCTCTAAGTTTGTTGACAGTCATGGCTCTCGTATGCTCAAACTCACTCTTAGTCCCTCTTCAAACAGAATTTTTTGCCTTAGAAGGATTAACGCAATTGATGAAAACAATTGATCGGATAAAAATTAATTTAAATCCTAATTTAGAAATTCAAGGGATACTTTTAACAATGTATGATAGAAGAAACAAGTTATCATCACAAGTTGAACAAGAAGCAAGAAATTATTTTAAGGAAAAAGTATATCAAACAGTAATTCCACGTAATGTAAGATTATCTGAAGCACCTTCTCACGGTGTACCTGTTTTAATTTATGATAAAAATTGTCCGGGAAGTAAATCATACTATAGTTTTACAGATGAATTTATTCATCAAGAAAGTCACATAGGGAGCGCAGCTTAGTGAATAAAATTAAAAAAGGTCTAGGTAGAGGCTTATCATCGTTAATTGGTGAAACAAAGATCGAAAAAAATACAAATAAATTATCTATTGGTGACCTTTATCCAAATAAATTTCAACCTAGGAAAATTTTTGATGAAGATAGTTTGAATGATTTAGAAAAATCAATAAAAGAAAGAGGTATTATTCAACCAATTATTGTCCGAAAATCTGATCAAAATTCAAAATATGAGATCATAGCTGGTGAAAGACGTTGGCTCGCAGCTCAAAAAGCAGGTCTACATGAAGTACCAGTTGTAGTTACTGAAGCTGATGATTTAAAATCTTTAGAATTTGCAATTGTTGAAAATGTTCAAAGAAATGACCTTAACCCACTAGAGGAAGCACAAGGGTACCAAAGATTAATAAATGATTTTTCTTATGACCAAGAAAAGGTTTCAAAATTTATTGGGAAAAGTAGAAGTTATATTACAAATTGCTTAAGAATTTTAACTTTACCGAGTGATGTGTTGAGTCTAATTGAGACAAAAAAGTTATCTACTGGCCATGCCAAGATATTGGTTGGTCTTGAAAATGCAAGTTTTGTTGCACACAAGATTATTGAAAAAAAACTTTCTGTTCGTCAATCAGAAAATTTTGTTAAAATTTTCAAAAAGAAAAAAAGTTCTTATGTTCGTTCGACAGACCCAAATATTCAAAATCTTGAAAAATTAATTTCTGATAATATAGGTTTAAATGTTTCAATTAAAAATAATAAAAAAAACAAAGGCACAATAACTTTTGTTTATCATGATATTGATCAACTAAATAAAATAATTGATATCATTAAATCTAATTATTGATATCCGAACTTCCTTTTTCCAAAATAAAATTAGTTGTAATCAGTATTGAATTTTTGAAGTTTTTTTTGGTTTCAAGTTCGATGTTGTTGATACTATCTATTAGTTTTTTTATTTTTTCAGGCTTCCACTTATTGAGTTGAATTTTAACGATATTTTTTTCCTTCCAAAAAATTGGAGGTTTAGCCGAGTTTATTGTTATGTTGATATCCTTATTTTTTTCAAATTGAATTGCGAGTTTAAGAATTCTTTTCGCTTTTGACAAAAAAGTTCTAAGAATAATTATACAATCCTCAGTATTAAAATTATTTTCATTTAGAATGTTTATTATTTTATTTTTATTTTTTGCTAAACAATTATCTATTAGTTCTGAAAACTCAAAATTTTCACTTAAATTAATTAACTTTAATATTTCTTGAGATGACAATTTTTTTTTCCCCTTTGCATAATTTTTAATTTTATTTAGTTCATTTCTCAAAAAACCTCTGTCTCCATTACACTTTTCAATTATTAAGTTAATATTCTGTTGTGAGATTGGAATCTTTTCATCTTTAAAAAAAGTTGTGGCTAACCTCGAGAGTGTATCATTATTATCTTGATATGTAGGAATACAAATTAGATCTTTTTGTTTTTCAAACAAGGATCTTATCTTAGATCTTTTTTCAAGAATTCCTGCATTGATTATTATTTTTATATTATGAATATTTCGATCAATCAAATCTTGAATAATTTCATAAATTTTATCTGTAGCTCTATTTATAATTATTATTTTACTATCTTCAAATAATGAACCAGATAAAATATTTTCGTAGAAAGTTTCAATTTCGTCCTTAATTAGTTTTTCGTCATAATTATAAACTTTGCCAGTACTTTTATTTAGTATTTCATCGATACATTCTGTTTTTAAACCATCATTTTTTCCATATAAAAGATAAAAAACTGTTTCATCCTTGATTTTACTTAATTCAAATGTTTTTAATATCATTCAATAATTGCCAATCTAAGAACTAGTTTTTGGGATATTGAAGAAGCAAAGTTTTTTTTAATATCTCGTTCATAATTTTTTTCCTCATATTTATCTGCCATTTTTTGGAAATTAAATTTTTCTACAACTACAAAGTTCTCAGTACTATTTTTTTTTGTAATAAGAAATGTTGTTTCAACATTACTTTGATAGTCAGTGATTGTTCCTTTGTTATTTTTAGCTAAAATTTTTTTTGTGTAAATTGTATTAAAACTAATATTTATAACACTTTCAGAGCTTTTTTTGCTAATTCTCCTTAAATTATTTACAATTAAATTATTTATATCCTTATCTCCATTAAAACCATCCACCACTATTTTGTGGTTTATATTGTTTTGTTTTGAATAAACTGGTTTGTAATCGCAATGATTTAATAAATTTAATGATAGAATTATAAAAAAAATTTTTTTCAGCATTTAAATAATTATATTTAAAAGTTTATCCTTTATATAAATTTTCTTTTTTATATTTTTTTGATCTAAATAATTCATTATTTTCTCATCATTCTTAATAATTTCAAAGAGTTTTTCTTCAGTTATATCTGGTTTTGATTGAATCAGACCTCTTTTCCTTCCATTAATTTGTATTACAATATTTACAATTTCCTTTTTCAACATTGATTTATCATATTCTGGCCACTTAAAGTTTTTAGCTTGAATGGTACTGAGACATTCATTGGCAAAATGTGGAACAACTGGAGTCATTGTAATTAAGATTTTTTGATAATTTTCAAAAATCGTGAGTTTGGTATAAGATTTTTCTATTTGTTTATTTAAAAAGGAATACATTTCGTACAAGTTCGCGACGATTTTATTATAACTAAAGCTCTCAAGATTATCTTGAATTTTTTTTAAGTATCTGTTGGTATATTTTTTTAATTCATCGTCATCATCTTTATTATGATCCTTGTTAATTTCATCAATAATTTTTTTATTTAAATTCCAAAGTTTTTGAATAAATTTATATGATGAAGCAATCCCCTCCTCTGACCATTGGACATCTTTCTCAGGAGGGCTATCTGATAATATAAATAACCTTGCTGCGTCGGCTCCATAGTTATTGATAATATTTTCTGGATCAATTGTATTCTTTTTAGATTTTGACATTGACTCTGATGGACCAACCAAAATTAATTTAGATTTGTCTTTTTTCAGATATTTTTTTCCATCAATATTCTCAATTTCGTCAGGACTTACCCAGTTATTATCAGGGTCTTTATAGGTTTCATGGCAAACCATTCCTTGTGTAAACAGACCATCGAATGGTTCCAATATATTAAAATTTTTATCATCATATGACAATGCATGCATAAAAAATCTCGAATAAAGTAAATGTAAGATCGCATGTTCAACGCCACCAATATACTGATCTACTGGCATCCAGTAATTAATATCTTCTTTTTTAAATCCATATTTTGTTTCTGTGGGAGAGCAGAATCTAAGATAATACCATGATGAACAAACAAACGTATCTAATGTATCAGTCTCTCTTGTTAATTTTTTTCCTTCTAAGATAATCTCTCTCCAATTTTTCTGACTATCAAGTGGATTTCCTTTCACATTAAGATCTATATTTTCTGGAAGTTCTACTGGTAACATTGATTTAGGTATTGGATAAGCCTTTCCTTGATCATCATATGCTATTGGAATTGGGCACCCCCAATATCTTTGTCTGGATACACCCCAGTCTTTTAATCTAAAGTTAATTTGTTTTTTACCTAATTTTCTTTGTTCTAAAATTTTAATCGTCTCAATAATAGAGTCATCTGGTGCTTTAAGATTATTTAGGAAGTCAGAATTAATTATCACGCCAGAGCCAGGATAAGCTTCATCTCGTACCTCAAAATTTTCGTTTTCGTCATTAGGACGAACAACAGTTTTTATTTTTAGATCATATTTTTTTGCAAAGTCGAAATCTCTTTGGTCATGTGCCGGGCAACCAAAAACAGCTCCAAATCCATAATCCATCAAAACAAAGTTGGCAAAATACACTGGCACTTTTTGTTTTGGATTAAGAGGATTCACAGCTAAAAGATTTGTTTTAAACCCAATTTTCTCTCCAACTGCTATTGCCTCTTCAGTTGTACCAGTTTTAGAACACTCCTCTTTAAAATAAATAAAATCCTTATTATCTTTGAAGAATTCAGAAACTTCATGATCTACTGATAATGCCAAAAAGGAAAATCCAAAAAGAGTATCAGGTCTTGTTGTAAAACATTTAATATTTTTAATAGGCAACTCTCCCTCAATTTTAAAATCAATTTCACATCCAAACGATTTTCCAATCCAATTTTTTTGCATTGTTTTTACTTTGTTTGGCCAAGTATTTAATTTTTCAAGTCCATCTAATAATTCCTGCGAAAATTTAGATATATTAAAAAACCACTGGCTTAATTTTTTTCTCTCAACAATAGCTCCAGAGCGCCAACCTCTACCATCGATAACCTGTTCATTTGCAAGAACAGTCTCATCTACTGGATCCCAATTTACATAATTTTCTTTTCTATAAACAAGTTTTTTTTCAAATAATTCTAAAAAAAAAGCTTGTTGATGTTTATAGTATTCTTTGCTGCAAGTAGAAATTTCTCTATCCCAATCAATCGATAATCCAAGTTTTTTTAGTTGGGTCTTCATGTTAGTTATATTTATTTCAGTCCATTTTTTTGGATCTAAATTATTCTGTTTTGCTGCATTTTCTGCTGGCATTCCAAATGAGTCCCATCCCATTGGATGCAAAACATTATATCCTTGAAGAGACTTATAACGAGCAAGAACATCTCCGATGGTATAATTTCTAACATGACCCATATGAATTTTTCCTGAGGGGTAAGGAAACATTTCAAGACAATAAAATTTTTTTTTTGAAGGGTCTGTTTTAACTTTAAAACTTTTATTTTTTTCCCAATAATTTTGCCATTTTGTTTCTATCGATTTAAAATTGTATCTGTTCATTTCAATTTATGATCAATCTTTAGAAACTATTCGCGTTTGTTATCTGGTGTCGTCATTTTATAAGGTTTGAAATTTTTATCTTTTGATATTTTTTTATAAACTGCCGCTTTAGCTAGTATTTGTTTTGTGATTTCTTTTTTTAATTGTCCATCTTGTTTGTTTATTTTACAATTATTTTCAGCAATGCATTTTTTGTAAAAAATATCCACATTTATAGCATCTGACCTTATTTCATTGCTTAAAAATTTAATTGTAATTTTAATAGACTCATTTGTATTACCCTGTTCAGAATACCAATCAGTAATTATAATTCCGCCACTATAGTTTGCTGATGTTAAAGGCATAAAATCTAAAACATCAAGAGATGCTCTCCACAATTCATTCGAACTAGCAAATTCAAAAGTAGTACCTTTTCCTCCACCAATTGCATTACTTAATCTGAATCCTTTTCCCTCTTCCATATTCTTTTTTACTCTTTCTCTTGGATCTGGTGAAATTTTTCTAGCATCGCCAGGTTTAAAGAAACCTTCTTTGGCACAAGAAGTTAAGGTAAAAATTAATATCAATAATGCGGATAATTTTTTATTAATAACCATTCAGAGTTTTTAAAGTGAAATTATAATAAATATATATCTAAATCAGTATTATAGGAACGTTTTACTGAAATATGTGTTGTAAAAATGCAACAATCGATAAAAATTTAAGCAAAATAAAGCAATTATGGGGTTTTTAGGATGAATAATGATATTTTGGCGATGTTTATTATTAATAATTAAACAACAAAGGAGTAATTAATATGAACAATTTAAGAAAAATCGGACTATCAGCTTTAGCTGGTTCTCTAGCGACTTTTTCTGTTAATGCTGCTGACTTATCAGTAAGTGGTTCAGCTGCTATCACATTTAGTGATGCTAACAGAGAGTTCGGTAGTAATGGAAACGGCTTTACTATGGGTGATAGTTTAAATTTCAGTGCAAGTGGTGAATTGGACAATGGTATGTCTATCACTTTAGCTCACGAAATAGATGGTGGTGTGCTAGATGACTACAGCATTACACTTTCTGGTGACTTTGGATCTTTAGCATTTGATGGTCATGGTGCTTCATCAGCGTTTGGTGCAGTAGATGACGTAACTCCAAATGCTTACGAAGAAGCGTGGGATGTAGTTGATACAAATGGTGCTACAACTGGTGGAACTCCAACAGTGATTAATGGTAGTGGAACAGATAACGCGTTTATCTACACATCTCCAAATTATGGTGGTGCTGTTATAAAAGCTTACTACGTAAATCACTTGAGTGATGCTGCTGAGTCTTACATGGACTTTGCAATTGATATACAGCCAGAAGCTGTTGAAGGTTTAAGACTTGGTTTTGCTTCTGCAGATCATACAGTTGCTACTGCCTCAAACAGAGAGCAAGAAGAGACTACTATGTATGCTACGTATGCAATGGGTGGATTCACAGTTGGTGTTCAAGCATCAGACTTAGATGACACTACTGCTAACTCTGACCAAGAATCAATTGCTTATGGTATTACATACGCAGTAAATGATGATTTAACAGTTGGTTATAACTACCATGAGGTAGAATTTGAATCAGGTGCTTCTTTAACAGACCAAGAGTCGTCTGCTATTGGTGCTTCATTCACTTCAGGTTCTATGACAATTGGTGGATCAATGAACACAGCTGATAATATGGCTGGAGCTGTTGCGACTGACAGAGAAGGTTATGAGTTCAGCGTAACATTTGCATTCTAATTTAATAGAAGACAAATTTTAAAAAGGGCCCCTTTTAAGGGGCCTTTTTTTTGTTCAAAATATTTTATGAAATAAGAAATAATCAGATTAGTATTATTGTTCAAAAAAAGAAATCCCAGCAAAACCTGATATATTTAATAATCTCAGCTTTTTGATATTTTTTTTTGATATCCCCCCTAAAGCAACAATGTTCTTTTTTGAATATCTAGAAATTATTTTAAATTTATTTATACCAAGAAAATTATTATTAGTTTTGAATAGTGATGAAATAAATATGCTTTGGACCCTTTGAGTTTCTTTTATCTTTATTTCTCTTAAAGAATGTGCAGACCCTAAAATAATAAAATTTGAGTAAGTTGAATAATTCAAATGATCAAATTTATTATTAAAAGATGGTAAATAAACACCATCTAATTTAAATTTCAGCGCCATTTTAAAATTATTTGCTAATAAAAACTTACTACCTCTTTTTTTGAGAAAAGTTTTAAGTTTTAAAATTTTATTAATATCCAACTTTGATGTTTTATAATCTCTATATATAAATGTAGTTCTTTTATCTTGTTTATTGATAATATTTGTATCAAAAGAACTTATAAAGTAATATTTTTTTAGTAATGTATCATGCATAAAACTATTCAAAATTTAATAGATATCCAAAAAAAAATTGATTCAACTTTAGATACTTTAACAATTAGTAAAGTACCAAAAATTATTGCAGTATCAAAGACTTTTGGGATGGATAAAATATCACCCTTAATAGATCATGGTCATTTGGATTTTGGAGAAAATAAAGTGCAAGAGGCAATGGAAAAATGGAGTGATGTAAAGTCAAATAATAAGAATATTAAATTACATTTAATAGGAGGTCTGCAGACAAACAAAGTTAAATCTGCTGTAAAATTATTTGATTTTATTCATTCAGTAGATAGTGAAAAGCTTGCAAAAAAAATATCTGATGAACAACAAAAACAAAAGAAAGAATTAAAAATATTTATTCAAGTAAATATTGGAGATGAACAGCAGAAATCTGGAATAGACAAATCCTTGGTATCAGATTTGTATAATTATTGTAAATTTCTTAATTTGAATGTGGTTGGGTTAATGTGTATTCCGCCATTAGAAAAACCATCAGATATTTTCTTTAAAGAAATGAGCATTTTAAATCAAGATTTAAATTTAAATGAACTGAGCATGGGAATGTCGTCTGATTATTTAAACGCGATTAAAAATTCTGCTACATATGTAAGAATTGGCTCTGATATTTTTGGAGCCAGAGGTTAGTTGATTTGAATTTTTGTTTTTTTATCTATTAATTTTAACATTATTAAAAAATCTTTTTTTCGTAGGGCTATACATCCTGCGGTAGGTTTATAATTATTCGTTAAGTGAATGAAGATGCAACTTCCTCTGAATTTGATGGGTTTTGGATAATTGTATTTTATTGGGATTACTAAATCGTACTTATGATCTTTTCTATGAAGCTTCTCACATTTTATTTTTTTTTGGATGGATATTAGTTTGTTGTAGTTTTTATGATCTAATGGGTCATCACACCAACCCATATTTTTTTTGATTTCTATACACTTTAGTTTAGTTGAAAAATTTTTGACTCTATCTGATCTGTAATAGAGATGTTCAATTGAAAAACGTCCAATTGGTGTTTTTTTATCACCCTCTATTTTTTTTTTACTTAAACCATTTTTTCCAATACAGCATTTAAAATAAAAATCATCAATTAGAAGTGTATGTTTATTTTTTAAGTAAATTATCATATGGTTATATTATATGAATAATCATAATCTCGCGATCTATGAGCTTGATGAATTATATAATATTTTTGTGGAAATAAACAAAGATATAAATTTTAATGTTGAGAAAACCAACCAACATCAATTATCCAATCTAAGTTTAAAATCAAATACTTTAATTTTAACTAAAAAAGAAATACCTGGTCTAAATAATCAAATAATTTTTAATAAATTTCCTACTTCGATCTTTAAATTATTGGAAAGAATTAATATCGAATTCATAAAAAAGAATTTTCATGAGCAATCTGAAACTCTAATTGGGGACTATAATTTCAACATTAATTCACGAGAAATGTTTTTAAAAGATAATAAACTCAAGCTAACAGAAAAGGAGATTGGTTCAATAATATATCTTTTCAAAGCCAATAAACCGGTGGGAATTCAAGAATTACAATCAGAGGTTTGGGGATACCAGTCTCAGGTAGAAACTCATACTGTCGAAACACATATTTACAGATTGAGAAAAAAAATTCTAAAAGTTTTTAAAGATGATCATTTCATTATAAGCAACGATAATGGCTACGAAATTAATAAAAAAAAATAAATTTGCAAAAGAACTTTTTTCAAGAAAGTATAAGCCTAGAGTAATTAAGCCAAAAAAAGGCAAAGGAAGTTTCAAGAGAAGAAAACGTTAAAGTCTCGCGCCAATTTGTTGAATTACTTTTGATGATAATTCCGTTCCTTTTTCTAGACATTGTTCAGTGGAAAGTTTGTTTATATAACCATGTAAATAACCGGCTGCAAAAAGATCACCTGCACCAGTCAAATCTTTAATTGAGAGATTTTTATTAGCATCTACCTCAACTATCTTATCTCCAAAAATTGATACTGCTCCTTTGTTCCCTCGAGTAATTATAACATGTTTTTTAATTTCTTTTGCAAAAGTAATTACATCGTTAAAATTTTTAGTGTTGATTAATGTCATGATTTCATTTTCATTTGCAAAAGTTAAATCTAATTGTTCTTTTACTAATTCTAAAAAAATTTGTTTATGTCTTTCTACACAAAAAAGATCTGATAATGACATTGCAACTTTATTTGAATTTTTTATTGCTTTTTCAAACGCCTTTTTGGGTTCCCCCTCATCCCATAAATAGCCTTCTAAAAAAATTAATTCACTTTTTTTAATAATATTTTCATCCACATCATTCTCATTTATTTTTCCTGCAATACCTAAAAAAGTACACATAGTTCTTTCAGAATCTGGAGTTACTAAAATAAGACATGTTCCAGTTGGGAGATTTTCTTTTTTCTTTTCGTAAAAATATTTTACATTTTCTTCTTTTAATCCGTCTTCGTATTTTTCGCCAAAATCATCATCAGATACTTTTCCTATAAATCCAACATCATTTTTAAGTTGAGATAATCCTACTATTGAGTTGGCAACTGAACCTCCTGAGACAGTTTTTTCAATTTTAAGATTTGCTAAAATTTTTTTGAATTCTATATGATCAAAAATTAATTTCATCGTGCCTTTTGTTAAATTATTTTTAGTAATAAAAGTTTCTTCTACTTTACAAATAACATCAATAATTGCATTGCCAATGCCGAGAATTTTCATATCAAGCTTTTTTAGTTTTAACAGGTTTCTTTCTATTAGGATAACAAGTGGTACAAATTTTACAAGTCACACCATAACACTCTCTTGCCTTACAATATTCCCTTCCATAATATATGATTTGAAGGTGAAGTTTGTTCCAATTTTTTTTAGGAAAAAGTCTTTTTAAATCTTTTTCAGTTTGAACAACATTTTTTCCATTTGTTAAACCCCATCTTTGAGCCAATCTATGTATATGGGTATCAATTGGAAATGCGGGATATCCGAAGCCTTGAGACATTACAACTCCAGCAGTCTTATGACCAACACCAGGAAGTTTTTCTAATTCCTCAAAAGTTTTTGGCACTTTGCCATTATATTTTTCGATTAGTATTTTTGATAGATTGAAAATGCTTTTTGCTTTGATTCTGAAAATACCAATTTTTTTAATTAATCTTTCAATTTTTTTTCTTCCTAATTTAACAAAATGTCTAGGTTTATAAAATTTTGGATAAATATTTTTAGTTACATTATTCACATTTACGTCTGTACATTGTGCTGAAAGAAGAACAGAAATTAAAAGTGTAAATACATTTCTACTTTTAAGAGGAACATAAATTTTTGGATATGTTTTGTTTAAAATTTTTAAAACTGTCTTTGCTCTTTGAATTTCATTCATTACTTGAAATTCATCAAATTTCTCATTGAATAAAGACCTGGTTTTTTATTTATAAGCCATTTCGCTGCTGTTAAGGCTCCCTCAGAATAAAGAGCTCTATCAAAGGCTTCATGATTTAAAGTGATTATTTCTTTACCACTTGAAAATTTAACTTCGTGTTCACCAATAATCTCACCTTTTCTCACAGAATTAAAATTTATCTTTTTGCTATATGGAAAAGTTTTTTTATTTAAATATTTTTTTCCTAATAAACTATAAAAATTTTTATTTTTTCCTACGGCTATTCCTCTACCCAACATTAATGCAGTTCCTGATGGATAATCTTTTTTATGTTTGTGATGAATTTCAAAAATTTTACTTAAAAAATTTTTCCCTAATGAACTTGAAGCAATTTCAGTTAAATACATCAAAAGATTTATACCTAAGCTCATATTTCCTGCTTTTAAAATAGGTATTTTTTTTGAAAAATTTTTTATTAAATTTTCCTCTTTTTTTGTAAAACCAGTTGTGCCGATTACAACTCTTTTTTTTAATTTTGTAGCAATTTTTAAAACCTGAAAAGTACATTTTGGTATTGTAAAATCAATAATTAGATCGACATTTTTAAATAATTTTTCATTATTTAGTTCAACTTTAACTCCATCAATTTTTTTATTAATTTTTCTATTTTCTGTAAGAGCAGTAAGTTTAAAATTTTTATCTTTTTTTACAGATTTAATTATTTGTTGCCCCATACGACCCATGCAACCGGTCACTAATAATCTAATTTTTTTCATTTAAAGATAAAGATAGAAAGTATCACAATGATAGCAACAATTATAGACCAAATAAATAAATTTTTGATAAATCTTTTTGATTTTGAGTTAGATCTTAAAAATTCAGGTAGCACTAGAATTAAAACTGCTATCAAAAAAATAGCTGGAACGATCTCTTCTAATCTCATTTCCTAACTATTCCAAAAACTTTTAGCTTTTTGGAAGAATTTCTTAATACTTGGATTTGATTTTTCATTCTCAATTTTTCTAAATCGTTCTAACAAATCTTTTTGCTCTTTATTTAAAAATACTGGAACTTCTGTTTTAACTTGTACATATAAGTCACCAAAATCTCCTCTTCGCATAAATGGCATACCTTTACCTTTTAATCTAAATTGTTTACCATCTTGGGTTCCATCTGGTATTTTAATCTTAGCTTTTTTTCCATCAATTGTGGGTATTTCTATTGTTGTACCAAGTGCAGCATCTGCAATTGAAATTGGAAACTCAAAAAATAAATTTACATCAGATCTTTTGAATAATTCGTGAGATTTAACATTAATAAATAAATATAAATCTCCACTAGTACCTCCTCTTGTTCCAGCCTCACCTTTGCCGGCAAGTCTTATTCTCGTCCCATCATCTACCCCTTTAGGTATTGTTACAGATACTTTTTTGTTTGTTTGTTTATTACCTTGCCCATTACAATCTCCACACGGATTGGTTATTTCTTCACCACTTCCTGCACACTGAGGACAAGTTTGTTGAACTGTAAAGAAACCTTGATTAGATCTAACTCTTCCATTTCCTCCACAATAGGTACATCTGTCTGGACTTGAGCCTGGTTTAGAACCATTTCCTTTACAAGTATTACATTTTTCAGACGTGGAGAATTGAATGTTCTGTTTTTTTCCAGTGTATGCCTCTTCTAGTGTAATTGATAAATCATATCTTAGATCTGAGCCTCTGTTATTTGAGCTTCTTCTTGAACTTCTTCTACCTCCACCACCAAAGTCTCCAAAAAAATCTTCAAAAATATCAGAGAAATCTGCACCACTAAAACCTCCAAAACCACCAAAACCACCTCTACCACCGCCACCATTTTCAAATGCAGCATGTCCAAAGTTATCGTAGTTTTCTTTTTTTGATTTATCAGAAAGCACACCATAAGCTTCACTGGCTTCTTTAAATTTATCTTCTGCTGATTTATCCCCAGGGTTTTTGTCAGGGTGATATTTAACAGCTAATTTTCTGTAGGCTGATTTTAGTTCGTCGGGGCTTGCGCTTTTACTTACTCCTAAGACATCATAATAATCTCTTTTAGCCATGTATATAACCTGGACAAATAGATGTCAGTTAAGCGCTTTTTTCTTTATTCTCGTCTTTTACTTCCTCAAAGTCCGCATCAACAACATTATCGTCTTTCTTTCCCTTTTCATCATTTCCATCATCTTTACTAGAATCTGGTTTTGTGCTTTGTTGTGACTTGTAAATAGCTTCTCCTAGTTTCATCGAAGCTTGTACTAATGCCTCTGTCCTCTTCTTAATGTCCTCAATATCCTCACCTTTAAGAGATTCCTTTAATGCATTTGACCCATCTTCAATTGCTTTTTTCTCTGCATCTGAAACTTTAGATCCATGCTCTTTTAGATTTTTTTCAGTTGAGTGAATTAGAGTATCTGCCTGATTCCTAACATCAACAGACTCTCTTTTTTTCTTGTCTGCTTCTTTATTGGCTTCAGCATCTTTTACCATCTTTTCAATTTCCTCATCACTTAATCCACCAGAGGCTTGAATTTGAATCTTTTGTTCTTTACCCGTGCCTTTATCTTTAGCTGATACATTAACTATTCCATTAGCATCTATATCAAAAGTTACCTCAATTTGAGGAACTCCTCTTGGTGCCGGAGCAATACCAACTAGTTCAAAATTACCAAGTAATTTATTATCTGTTGCCATCTCTCTTTCACCCTGAAGAACACGTATTGAAACAGCTGGCTGATTATCTTCAGCAGTAGAAAATACCTGGCTTTTTTTTGTAGGTATCGTTGTATTTTTTTCAATGAGTTTTGTAGATACACCGCCTAGAGTTTCAATTCCTAGGGATAATGGTGTTACATCTAATAAAAGAACATCTTTTACATCACCTTGCAAAACACCAGCTTGAATTGCAGCACCCATTGCAACCACTTCATCTGGATTAACACTTTTGTTTGGTTCTTTACCAAAGAAATTTTTTACTTCAGAAATGACTTTTGGCATTCTAGTCATACCTCCAACCATTACCACTTCATCAACATCGCTTGCTGAAATTCCAGCATCTTTCAAAGCAGTTTTACATGGTGGAATAGTTTTAGCTATTAAGTCCTCAACTAAAGCTTCTAACTTAGCTCTAGTCATTTTTAAATTAATATGTTTAGGACCAGTTTTATCAGCAGTTATAAATGGTAAATTAATATCTGTTTGCTCAGCTGCTGAAAGTTCAATTTTTGCTTTTTCAGCCGCCTCTTTTAATCTTTGTAATGCCAATTTATCAGTTTTTAAATCAATACCGCTATCTTTTTTGAACTCAGAAATTAAATATTCCACAACAGCGTTGTCAAAATCTTCCCCACCTAAAAAAGTGTCACCATTGGTGGATTTTACCTCAAAAACTCCATCTCCTAATTCAAGAATTGATACATCAAAAGTTCCCCCACCTAAATCGTAAACTGCAATTTTTTTATTTTGTTTCTTATCCAAACCATAAGCTAGTGAAGCTGCAGTTGGTTCATTGATAATTCTTAAAACTTCTAATCCAGCTATTTTTCCAGCATCCTTGGTAGCTTGTCTTTGTGCATCATTAAAATACGCAGGTACAGTTATTACCGCTTTTGTAACAGCTTGACCTAAGTATTTTTCAGCAGTCTCTTTCATTTTTTGGAGAATAAAAGCAGAAATTTGTGAAGGTGAATATTTTTCACCCTTGGCTTCAATCCACGCGTCACCCTTTTCAGAATTTACAATTTTAAAAGGTGCAGCTTCAATATCTTTTTTAACAGTTGGGTCTTCAAAATTTCTACCAATCAATCTTTTAACTGCAAAAATTGTATTTTCAGGATTTGTTACCGCTTGTCTCTTGGCAGGCTGTCCTATTAATTTTTCTTTTTCTTCAGTAAAAGCGACTACTGAAGGTGTAGTTCTTGCACCCTCTGCATTTTCCAAAACTTTTGCCTGGCTCCCTTCCATAATAGCTACACAAGAGTTTGTTGTTCCTAAATCTATTCCAATTATTTTGCTCATATCAGTTATTTGTTCTCCTCATATAGGGTTGAAATTGAATTCTACAAGTTCATTTAAATATTATTTATCTCCTGAATTTTCTTTATTTTCCTCATTTTTTTCCTCTTTTTTTTCACTTTTTTTTGCTACGCCAACTAGAGCTGGTCTCAACAATCTATCTTTAATTGTGAATCCTTTTTGTATTTCTTGAACAATTGTTCCGGGTTCTTTTTGATCATCTTCTATTTCAATCATTGCTTGGTGAAAGTTTGGATCTAATTTTTTATTGAGACATTCAATAGGCTTGATTTTATTTTTTGAAAAAATTGAAATTAAATCTTTATTGATAATGTCAAAATGTTCGAGTGTTTTTTTTAATGCCTTAGTATCTTTTAAATTTTCATCGTTTAATAAAATTTGTTTTGATCTTTCAAGATTATCTATTAAATTTAAAGCTTCTCTTGCAAAAGAAAACCCTCCATATTCAAAAGCATCTTCTTTTTCTTTTTCGAACCTTCTTCTTTGGTTTTCCATTTCAGCAAATGATCTTGCAAGCTTATCTTCTAACTCTAAAATTTTCTCTTCTGGGGTTTTTTCTTGATCTTGATCATGTTCTTGGTTTTGTTCTTTATCATTTGTTTCTAAATTTTCAGTTTTTTGATCTTGATTCAAATCTTTTTGATCTTTCTCTGATGCTTTGTCTGTATTTTCTTGGTTTTGATCTTTTTCCATATGGACATATATGGTAAGAAAAAATTAAATTTCCAGATGCTAAAAAAAAAAATTAAACAACTCCTTATAGGCACAAATAACAAAGGAAAATTAAAGGAAATAAGAGATTTATTACCAGTTAATATTAAAACATTTCCTACCTCAAAGTTTAATTTAAAGAGCCCAAGAGAAACAGGAAAGACTTTTAAAGAAAATTCCCTGATTAAATCTCAATACTTTTCAAAAAAAACAAATCTAATCTGCTTAGCGGATGACTCTGGTTTAGAAATTGACATTTTAAATAAAAAACCAGGAATCTTTTCAGCACGATGGGCTGGAAAAAAATTAAATTTTAATAAGGCAATTCAAAAAGTTTATAAGGCATTAGATAAAAAAGATAAAAATTGGAGAAATAAAAAAATTAATGCCAGGTTTGTTTGCGCCTTATCCATAAGTGATTTAAATAAAAAAATAGCTTGTGTTGTTGGAAAAGTTGAGGGGTATATTTCCAAAAAACCTAAGGGCAAAAATGGGTTTGGATACGATCCAATATTTATTCCTAAAAATAAAACAAAAACTTTTGGCGAGATGAAGCCATTTCAAAAGTATAAATTAGACCACAGATCAGATGCTTTCAAAAAGCTTAGAAAATTTCTTTAATCTCTCCCCCATCAATTTTGTAAAAGTTTAATCTATGATTTATTTTGTTATTTTTAACATCAAAAATACCAATTTTACCTTTAAACGAATTTTCTTTTTTAAAAATATTGTTTATGTCTGAAAAATCAGATTTTAAAGATAAATAATAAATCAATCCTAAAAGATCATAACTTAATAAGCTTAAATGATTTGGTTTAGAATTGTAGGTATCTACAAATTTTTTATTAAATGTCTCTAGATTTTGTTTATTGATTGATGGATAATATAAAGGCTGGATATTTTCCTCTAAAAGTAAACTTTCATCAAACCATTGATTAAGAGTTATAAATAATTTATTTCTTGGCGATACATCAGTGTAAATTAGTGAAGTAATTACACTTTTAAGATTTTCATCAAAATCAGAAATAATAACTGAGTCAAAATTTACATTTCCAATTGTATATCGTTTTTCCAATTTCTTAATTTGTTCCTCCTTATCCACTAAATCTGAGTTTTCAACTCTTAAAATTTCATCAGCCAAGTTTTGTTTTCTCACATCATAATTTGTTATTTTTTCAATTTGCTTTGTAAGTTTAGTTGGTTCGGTTTCATAAGTGTATTGTTTAAAAATTTTGATTTTCGATTGTTTAATTGCCTTTTTAATTTCATTTTTATAATCAAGGTCAGGTGTTAAAAAAATTGTTTTTTTTACTTCGCTTAATTCCAAAAAATCTTTAATTGCATTTAACTGGGATAAAGAATTTACTCCGCTGCTTATCACATTTTTCGGTAGATCATTTGTTTTATTTGTCAAAGATAGAAAAATAACATCTTGTATTTCATCCAAATACATTAAGCTTTTAAAAAAAATTGGACCGATAAAAATTTTTATTCCTTCATTCTTTAACTTAGTAGCTGATTGTAGAGTTTGATTAGGATCAATACCTGTGTCCATTGGATAAATTTCAATATTGTCTGTTCCAATATCACTCAAAGCCATCCGGGTTGATTTAATTATTGATTGTCCTAATTCTTTATATTCACCAGATAAAGGTGCAAGTAACCCAATTTTAATTTTTTCATTTTGTGAAAATGCAAATGAGTGATTTGTTAAATAGATAATTATTAATGTAAAAATAATTCTAAAAATTTTGTTCATTTTAATGATACTATAATATTTTAATTATAAATATGATTGAAAATTTAAAATCTGCTAATAGAGTGTTCAAAAAAAGTCTATATTTAGTCTCAACTCCAATTGGAAATTTAAACGATATAAGTCTTAGAGCTATAGAAACTCTTAAAAGGTCAGATTATATTTTGTGTGAAGATACTAGAATATCTAAAAATTTATTAGAAAAATACCAAATCAAATCAAATTTAATTGCCAATCATAAATTCAATGAGAAAAGAAATGTTGTTAAAATTATAAAGTTAATTAATCAAGGATCATTTATTTCTTTAATTTCAGATGCTGGCACCCCAGGTATTTCTGATCCAGGTTCTATATTAGTTAATGAGTGCATAAAGAATAATATAAATATTATTCCTATACCCGGTGCTTCAGCAGTTATATCAGCAGTATCTATATCAGGATTTTCAGAGAAGTTTTTCTTTTATGGATTTTTTCCTGAAAAGGATAAAATTTTAAAAGAGGATTTGGAAAATTTATCAAAATTAAACAGTTCAATCGTATTTTTCATTTCGCCAAAGAAAATTAATAAGAATATTCCTCTAATTAAAAAAAATTTTATTGGAAGAAAAATCCTGATTTGTAGAGAAATGACAAAGTTTTATGAGGAATATAAGAGATCTAAAGTTGAAGATTTAGAACCATTAAAGAGTAATTTAAAAGGTGAATTGACCATTGTTATTTCGGAAAAGATTCATAACAAAAAAGCTTCACAAACTTTGGATGAATCAGATAAAAGATTGATTAGAGCGATGATAAATAAACTAAGTATAAAAGAAATAACTGATTTAATTATTCACAAAAATAGTATTTCAAAAAAAATTATCTATGATTATTGTTTGAAAATTAAAAATGAAAAATAAAATACTTATTGTACTTTTTGTTGGTTTTATTTTAAGTGGATGTGCAGGTGTATCGTCTTCAGGAATTTTTGGAACAGGTGTAAGTGTGGCTATCGATCCAAGATCTTTAGGGACACAGATAGATGATTCTTTGATGCAAAAAAACTTAACTGCTAGAATTTTACTCCTAAATAAAAATTACCTTTTATCAGTAAAATCAAAAGTTTTGGATGGTAGAATATTTCTAACTGGAAAAGTTGATGAACCAGAAGAAAAATTAAAATTAACCAAAATTGCTTGGGAAACTGATGGTGTGAGATCTGTTAGAAACGATATTAAAATAAAAGAGGCATTTAATTTTAAACAATCTGCCAAGGATCTATTAATCACTTCGCAATTAAGGACTGCATTAATTTTGAACAAAGAAATTAAGGCAACTAATTACCAAATAGATACTTATAAAAAGAAAATCTATATTTATGGAATTTCACAAACTAAAGATGAAAAGGATTTGGTTATTACTGAGGCAAAAGAGATTTTAGATGTCGAAGATGTGATTGCTAGTATTTTACTAGTAGATAATTTAAGAATTAAAACTAACTAATTTTTTTTATAATCAATTACATCAGCTGAGTAAGCTGCAATAGAGGCTAAATTTAAAATATCTGAAGTTGAAGATCTCAAAGGTGCTATTTCAATAGGTAAACCCAAACCAATTAATAAAGGTCCAATTACCTTTGCTCTACTCATTGACTTAATCATTTTATAGGAAATAGCTGCACTATGTTGGCTGGGCATAATTAATACATTTGAGTTACCAACTATTTCTGAAAATGGATAAAGTTCTTTATACATTTCCTCCAAAGCAACATCTGGCTGCATTTCACCATCAAATTTAAAATCAACTTTATCATTTTTTAAAATTTCAACAGCATCACTTAGTCTTTTTGTTCTATCTGTAGCTGGCTCCCCAAAAGTAGAGTGAGATAAAAAAGCAACTTTTGGATCAAAACCAAATAATTTAGCAACCCTCGCTGCTGATTTTGCCATTTCAGCCAATTGTTTTGCGTCTGGATACTCTATGACCGATGTATCGCAGATAAAGATTGTTTTACCTCTATTTACAACCAGGTTTAACCCGAACATAATTTCCCCAGGTCTTGGATCAACGACTTTAATAATTTTTTCTAGTGAAGATGAGTATCTCCTTGTGTTCCCAGTTATCATCGCATCTGCATCCTGACACGCAACCATGCATGAAGCCCAAATAACTCTATCGTTTCTTACAAGTCTATCACAATCCCATTCTAACATTCCCTTTTCTCTTTGAAGTTTTTTAAATAAATATTTTACATATTTTTCTCTTTTGGCTGTGTCTTTTGAGTTTACAATTTCAATATCAAAATTTTCATTATAACCAATTTTTTTTATTTGATTTTTAATTAGTTCCTCTTTTCCAATTAGGATGGGTATTCCTAGGGCAGAGTTTTTAAAAGCTATAGCAGCTTTAAGTGTATTTTCATCCTCACCATCAGCAAAAACAACTTTTTTTTGTTTTTTCTTTATATAGCTATTAACACCTTGCATAATTGTTACAGTTGGATCTAATCGTTGCTTAAGTTGATCTTTATAAACATCAAAATTATCAATTTTTTTTCTTGCAACTCCAGCATCAATAGCAGCTTTAGCAACTGCAGCCGGTATTACACTAATTAATCTTGGATCGAATGTTGATGGAATTATGTAATCTTTTCCATAGTGAGGCCTCTCACCTCCCATTGCTGCAATGACTTCATCCGGAACATCTTCTTTAGCTAATTTTGCTATTGCATGTGCAGCTGCGATTTTCATCTCCTCATTAATTGTTTTTGATCGTACATCTAATGCACCTCTAAAAATATATGGAAACCCTATTAAATTGTTTACTTGATTAGGATAATCTGACCTTCCTGTCGCTATAATTGCATCATCTCTAACCTCTTCAATTTCCTCAGGTGTAATTTCTGGGTCAGGGTTAGCACATGCAAATATAATTGGATTTTTTGCCATTTTTTTAACCATGTCTTTAGTTAACGCTCCTTTCGCAGATAAGCCTAAAAAAACATCTGCATTAGTAATAGCATCATCTAGAGTTCTATCTTTTGTTTCAATTGCATGGCTTGATTTCCATTGGTTCAAATTATCTCGACCTCTGTAAATGACTCCTGTTCTGTCTACCATTGTAATATTTTTTTGTGGTACACCAGTCTTTTTAAATAAATTAGCACAAGCCATAGCCGAAGCTCCGGCACCATTGACAACTATTTTAACTCTATCAATTTTTTTTTTACTAATGTCCAAAGCATTAATAAGTGCTGCAGTTGTGATAATCGCAGTTCCATGCTGATCATCATGAAATACAGGTATATCAAGTATTTCTTTTAGCTTTTCTTCAATAATAAAACAATCCGGAGCAGCAATATCCTCAAGATTAATACCTCCAAAACTTGGAGCAAAATTTTTTATACTATTTATGATTTCATCTGGATTTTCGGAGTCTATCTCTAAATCAATAGAGTCAATATCAGCAAATCTTTTAAACAAAACAGCCTTACCTTCCATCACCGGTTTAGATGCTAACGCACCTAAATTTCCCATACCTAAAATTGCTGAGCCATTACTAATTACTGCAACAAGGTTTCCTTTACTTGTATAATCAAACGCAGCCTCAGGATTATCACTGATTGCTCTCACAGGAGCAGCTACACCAGGCGAGTATGCTAAAGCCAGATCTCTTTTTGTCGTCATATTTTTTGAGGAAGATATTTCAATCTTGCCTGGCTTTTTATCTTTGTGAAAATCTAAAGCTTCTTTATCTGTGTAATGATCAATTTTTGTTTTTTTCATTTATGCTAATTAGGTGTACAAATGGGGTAAAATTAAGACTAATATGATTTATGAATTTAGTTAAGTCAACAGGGACTTTTGGTTTTTATACTATTATCAGTAGATTACTTGGTTATTTAAGAGATGTTTTGATAGCGATCTTTCTTGGAACAAGTTTTTTAGCAGATGTATTTTTTGTAGCATTCAGAATACCTAATACTTTTAGGAGATTATTTGCAGAGGGAACTTTTAATGCAGCTTTTATACCAAGTTACACTTCAGAATTAGTAAAAAAAAAAACTGGATCACAAAAATTTGCTAACGAAATTTTCAATTTATTATTTTTAGGACTATTGTTTTTAGTTTTAATTATAGAAATTTTCATGCCAGTTTTTGTAAGGTTAATAGCGCCAGGTTTTGTTGATAATTCAGAAAAAATCCAGCTAGCTGTCAATCTTACAAGGATAACTATGCCATTTTTAGTGTTTGTGAGTCTATCTTCTTTTTTTGCTGCAATTCTAAATTCTCACAATAAGTTTGCTGCAGCCTCTGCAGCTCCAATAATCCTTAATATAGTCTTGATTGGAATTTTATTTTTTGGAAAATTTCTTAACGACGAACTAGTTTATTATTTATCATATGGAGTTTCTATTGCAGGATTATTACAACTTGTTTTTTTATATCAATTTGCAAAAAAATTTTATTCTATAAATCTTAAGTTTAATTTCAAAATTGATAGTAAGGTTAAATTTTTTTTTAAAAAACTTTTACCTAGTATTTTTTCATCTGGTGTGACACAAATTAATATTCTTGTAGGCACTATAATTGCATCTTTCCAAACTAGTGCCGTATCTTATCTATATTATGCTGATAGGATTTATCAAATAAACCTTGCAATCGCAGGAATTGCGATAGGCGTGGTTGTTCTGCCACAACTTTCAAAACATGTTTTTTTAAAAAAGAAAAATAAAATTCTTTTACTACAAAATAAAGCTCTTGAGCTTAGTATGTTTTTAAGTCTACCAGCTGCAGTTGCTTTAATCGTAGGATCAGAACAAATTATTTCTGCATTATTTGGTTATGGCTCTTTTGATGAGTTGTCAGTAACTAACTCGGCAAAGGCACTTTACTATTTTGGATTAGGATTACCTGCTTTTGCTTTAATTAAAGTATTTTCGACTTTTTTTTTCGCAAATCAGGATACCAAAACACCATTTTATATTTCATTATTTTCAGTAATTTTAAATATATTAATAAGTGTTTATTTTTTTAGAGAAATTGGTTTTATAATCATTCCTATAGCTACGACAATTTCATCATGGTTTAATGCAATAATATTATTTGTTTACCTAAAAAATAAAAATTTATTTTATTTTAATGAATTATTTTTTGCCAAATTAATAAAAATACTTCTGGCATCTATATTAATGGGAATATTTTTTAATTATTTAATTTTGTTTTTTCAAAATAAATTGATTTATGAATATAATTTTAAATCTTTTTATTTGATACTTTCAGCTTTTTTAAGTCTTATATTTTATTTGAGTTTTTCATTATTTATCAAAGCTTTCAAATATGGTGATATTAAACTAAAGTATTAAATATGGGAAAAAAAATATTTTCAGGTGTTCAACCTACTGGAAATCTTCATCTTGGAAATTATTTGGGAGCAATTAAAAATTTTGTAAAACTTAATAATGAAGATCAAAATGAGTGTGTGTTCTGTGTTGTTGATCTTCATGCTATTACAGTTGCTCAAGATCCAAAAAAATTAAAAGATAATATTTATGAAACTGTAGCAACTTTTATTGCTAGTGGTATAGATCCTGAAAAAAGCATAATCTTTAATCAATCAAAAGTGAGTGCCCATTCAGAGACAGCTTGGATATTAAGTTGTGTGGCCAGGATGGGATGGCTTAATAGAATGACACAATTTAAGGAGAAAGCTGGAAAAGATAAAGAAAAAGCAAGTATCGGTCTTTACTCTTATCCTGTTTTGATGGCAGCAGATATTTTATTATATGACACCACGCATGTACCTGTCGGGGATGATCAAAAACAACACTTAGAACTTTGTCGAGATATTGCTCAAAAATTTAATAATGATTTCAATGCTGACGATTTTTTTAAAATTCCTGAGCCATTAATTCAAAAAGAGTTTTCGAGAATAATGAGCTTGAGGGATGGCACAAAAAAAATGAGTAAATCTGAATTATCAGATCAGAGCAGAATAAATTTGACTGATGATAAAGATCAAATAATAAATAAAATCAAAAAGGCAAAGACTGATACATCACCATTACCATCTACAATTGCAGATTTAGAAAAAAGACCTGAAGCAAAAAATTTAATGGGTATTTATTCTAGTTTGTTGGATACAAATTTAGAAGATACAATAAATAAATTTTCTGGAAAAAATTTTTCAGAATTTAAAGAAAATTTATCACAAATTATGGTTGATAAAATTTGTCCAATATCTTCGGAAATTAAAAAGTTATTAAGTGAAAAAAAATATTTAGATAAGATATTGTTAGAGGGAACCCAGAAAGCGGAAAAAATAGCCTCTGAAAAGGTAAAAAAAATCCAAGAACTTGTTGGTTTTTAAGATTTTTCTATTAACAAGTTCCATTTTTACAATTATTGATTATATATAAATCATGTTTGTGCAGACCGAAATAACTCCAAATCCAAATTCTTTGAAATTCTTACCCGGTAAGAATGTTTCAAATAAAGGGTCATTTGAAATTACGCAAAAAGATCAAACTAATAATGAGTTAGTTAAAAATTTGTTATCCATTAATGGAGTTGAAGGCATTTTTCTAGGTAAAGATTTTATCTCAATAAATAAATATGATGATACATCATGGGATGAGATTAAACATATAGTAATTTCTCTAATAAATGATTTTTACTCAAGTGGGAAAGAATGTGTAGTTGAAAATACTCTAATAGAAAATAATGAAAATTTAAAAGATATTGAAAAAAAGATAATCAAAATATTAGATGAAAAAATAAGACCTGCGGTTGCAAAAGATGGGGGAGATATAAAATTTAAAGAGTTTAAAGACGGTATAGTTAAGGTACAACTACAGGGAAGTTGCTCGGGTTGTCCAAGTTCAACTATGACACTAAAACAAGGCGTACAAAATCTACTTTGTCATTATCTTCCAGAAGTTAAAAAGGTTGAGGCTCTTTAAATGCTTAAATTAAAATTAAAAAACTTTAAATTATTCAATCAGTTGATGTTTTTTAAGTCAAAATTTTATTTTGTAAGAATGAGAAGAAAAAACTTAAAGATATTCAAGTTTTTTGATGATAGAAGAATTGGAGCTATCCCAAGAATATTTTTAACTAGTATTTTTGTTGTATTTACATTCTATCATATCCCATCAATACTCAATTTTGCGAGTAAGCAATTTTTAGAAAATAAGGAATTTCAAAACAATTCTAAAGCTATACTAGCTTACACACTTAATAAAAAAGAGGGTGTCGAGCCTGATACGGAGGATTTAAATGAAAAAGACTTGTTAATTGATATTTTCAGTCTTAACGATCTTGAAACTGATACAGTTAGATTAAATGCATCTACAATTAAACAATTATTTCAAGACACTGATTATAAACTTGATGATGTAAGGCAAACAAAGTTAGTTAAGCCTGTCGCCCTAACTTTACTTCCTGGTGAAATCAAAATGATCGAAAGCACTAAGAAAAGAAAAGAGTTTTTTATTCAAATCGTTTTACCATTAGTTTTAAAAGAAAATAATAATATTAGATTAGATAGGAAAACTTTATTTAAAATTATTAATAAGAGCAACAATACTAAATTAGAGAAAAAATGGCTTGAAAAAAAGTATAA
This sequence comes from uncultured Pelagibacteraceae bacterium, assembly GCA_902528545.1. Classification (GTDB taxonomy): domain Bacteria; phylum Pseudomonadota; class Alphaproteobacteria; order Pelagibacterales; family Pelagibacteraceae; genus Pelagibacter. The sequence continues at coordinate 387,881 of CABZTB010000001.1, forward strand.
ACAATATGGGGTTACATCAAAAGATTTATCAACACTTAAAATAAGGATGGACGAAATACCGGTTTCTTTAGCACTTGCTCAAGCTGCAAAAGAAACAGGATGGGGAACATCAAGATTTGCTCAAGAAGGAAATGCACTTTTTGGGCAATGGACATGGTCTGGCGAGGGTTTAAAACCAAAAGAGGCTGATGAGAATAAGGGTCATAAAGTAATGAAATTTAATGTATTACAGGCATCAGTTAGAGCATATCAAAGAAATTTAAATACTCATCGATCCTATAAAAATTTTAGATTAGCCAGGGCACATTTAAGAGATAATGATCAACCTTTAGATAGTTTAATCCTTTCGCAATTTTTAAAAAACTATGCAGAAACTGGAAATCAATATGTAGAGGTTTTACAAAAAATTATAAACCAAAATAATCTAAAAGATTTTGATGACGCCAAGCTACTTCCTTCTAGTAAAGAGCTTGAAAGTTTAATTTAATTTTCCATTATAACAAATTGAGTTCCAAACCAACGCCACTTGCCATCATCATTTAAGGAACAATTTATTCTTCCACGTCTTGGTAAAAATTTTGATTCGAAATTGATATAAAGAATATTTTTTTCAAATACTAAATTTGGTTGACCCCATGAACCACCATCATTTGAATAACAATTAATATTTTTAATATTTTTTTGATCATCAAAAAATTCTACAATTAATTTTGGTGGATTATCTTTATTTTCTAATTTTTTTTCTATTGGTTTAAGAGATTTGTATTCTAGAGGATTATAATTTATTAGTGAGTTAAATCGTTTTAAATCTCCGTATTTTTCATTTATCGGAAATCTTGGTAATTCAAATTTATCTTTATTCTTATCAATTATTCCAGAGTGTTGTCCAAAAGCAATTTCAAAATTTTTTGATATATAATTTTTCATAAAAAGAGAATATTCACCAAAAGGATATGAAAATATTGATGGCACATAACCCAATTTATTTTTAAAAATTTCAGTTGCTGTTTCTATATCGTTTATGAACTCTTTTTCTGTCATATCAATTAAATATTCATGTGTATGTGAATGGTGTCCTATATAGCCTATATCGGAGTCATCAATTTCTTTTATTTCATCCCAAGTCATATACCCTTTTTTACCTACAGGTTTAGTAGATACAAATAAGATGAATGGAATTTTATTTTTTTTAAGAAATGGCCAGGCCTCATTATAAAATGACTTAAATCCATCATCAATTGTAATTAAAATTTTCTTGTTCTTTTTTACTTTATTTAATTCATTTAAAAAATTTTTAGGGTCATAGAATTCATACCCTTGATTTTTAATAATTTTCATTTGTTCATCAAACATATCCATTCTTATATTTGTTGATGGATATTTATTTTCATTAAAGCGATGATACATCAATGATAAAACACCACTATCTCTAGAATAAGATTTGATATTATTCTCTTGTGAAATAGAATTAACTAGAAATATAAATTGTAAGATGAATAAGCTAATTATAGATGCTGCTAAAGATAAAATTTTTTTAATGATCATTAATAATGATATTAATTACAGCATTACACATGAAAATTCCAAAATAAATTATGAAAAATTATCAATTTTAATTAATGATTTTCTAAATAAAAAAAAATTAAATTTAGACAAAGTCTCTAAAATTTATGTTAATCGAGGTCCTGGAAGTTTTGCGGGGATAAGAAATTCTTTATCAGTTGTTAAAGCTTTTCATTTAACCCATAAAATTGATTATTATTGTTTTAGTTTTGAGGATTTTAGTGAAAAAAATGAGGTTAAATACGAAAATATCCCAAAACTTTGCGATAAATTGAAAGTTGAAAAAAATTTGATAAATCCTATTTATTTGAGTTAAAATCAATTATGTCAGATACAATTGAACAACAATGTTTATCTAAAGGGGTAAAATTAACTGAACAGAGGCGAATTATTGCTAAGGTAATTTCTGAGTCAAAAGCCGCTTATGGTGAGTCTGATCATCCAGATGTTGATGAGTTATATAGTCGTGTATCTAAAGTTGATCCAAAAATAAGTATAGCCACAGTTTATAGAACAGTGAAGCTTTTCGAAGAAGCAGGAATTTTAACCAAACATGATTTTAAAGGTGGTAAGGCTAGATATGAAGCAATGATAGAGAGTCATCATGATCATTTGATTGATATAAAATCTGGTGAAATAATTGAATTTGTGGATGAAGAGATTGAAGAGTTGCAAAAAAAAGTTGCAAAAAAATATGGTTATAAGTTAGTAGACCATAAACTTGAGTTATATGGTGTCAAAGTAAACTCAAAAGATGAATAAAAAAATATTTATCAAAACTTTCGGTTGTCAAATGAACGAATATGACACTAACAGAATATTTGATACTGTGAGAGAAATAGGTTTTGTAAAAACTGAAAATCTAGATGAGTCTAATTGTTATCTACTCAACACGTGCCATATTCGGGACAAAGCTAAAGAAAAAGTTTATCATGAGATTGGACGGGTTAAAAAAAATTTTAGATCACGAAAAAAACCTATCGTTATAGTTGCTGGATGTGTTGCTCAGGCTGAAAATGAGGAAATGATTAAAAGAGAACCATACATTGATATCGTGATTGGACCGCAAGCCTATCACAAAATAAATGACAAAATTGAAGAATTCTTATCCAAACAAAAAAAAATAGATGAAACTGAATTTGATGCCATTACAAAATTTGATTATTTAGATAATATTAAGAACTCATCAAAAAAAATTTCATCATTTTTAACTATTCAAGAGGGTTGTGATAAATTTTGCCATTTCTGTGTAGTACCATTTACAAGAGGTCCAGAATATTCAAGACCATTCAAAAAAATATTAGAAGAAGCAGAGAATTTGTCAGAAAATGGAGTTCGTGAAATAACACTACTAGGTCAAAATGTTAATGCTTATAAATACGAAAATTACAGATTGTCAGATTTAATTTTAGAAATAGAAAAGTTGGATGGAATCAAAAGAATTAGATATACAACTTCTCACCCAAGGGATATGACAGAAGATCTTATCAATGTATATGGTGTTTCAAAGAAGTTAATGCCTTTAGTTCACCTGCCCGTTCAAAGTGGATCTGATAAGATCCTAAAATCAATGAATAGAAAACATCAAATAAGTGATTATGTTAATACTTACGAAAAACTTCAAAAAATTAACCCAAAAATAAAGTTTTCGAGTGATTTTATAATTGCGTATCCGGGCGAGGATGAGAAGGACTTTAATGAAACATGTGATTTAATTAAAAAAATTGAATTTATAAATTCTTTTTCTTTCATATTTAGTCCAAGACCAGGAACAACTGCAGAAAATTTTGAGTTAATTGATAAAAAGATTTCTCTTGGAAGATTAGAAAAAGTTCAAAAACAATTATTTACCAATCAAATTAATATGAATAAATCGCTTGAGGGTAAAGAAATAAATGTTTTAGTTGAAAATAAAATAGATGGTGGCACAAAGTTTTTTGGTCGATCAGAATATATGACTTCAGTTATTTTTGATGGTAATGATTTAGATATGGGAAACGTTATAAAAGTAAAAATAAATAGCAGTAACCAAAATACATTGTTTGGTAAAAGCTTAGAAAATTCAGAACAAAGAGTGGCTTAAATTTGAGTAATACTATTAAAAAAGATATTAATTCATCTCTAAAATTTGTTTATTCAGAAAATAATTCAATTAGTGTAATTTTTCACGAAAATGACCTCCTAATGGGAGTAGTTGGTGAATTTAACCAAAACTTGAAAGAGTTAGAAAAAATAACTAATTCAAGTATTTATTCCAGAGGAAATTCAATCTTAATCAAATCAACTTCAGAAAAAAATGAAATTTTAAAGAATGCAATTCAATTTCTTGCAAATCAATTTAAAAATAATGGTAGTATAGAACAAAAAGATATTTTATCCTCAGTTGATCAATTTATGATAAATGAAAAAGTAAAAAATACCAACGTTACTGATATAATCAAAACTCCAAAAAAATCTATAATTCCAAGGTCAGAAAAACAAAAAGAGTATGTTAGAGCGTTGAGACAAAATGAAATAATAATATCTGCTGGACCTGCCGGTACAGGAAAAACCTTTCTTGCTGTTGCTGTAGGTTTAACAATGTTGTTAGAAAAAAAAATAGAGAGGATTATACTTTCTAGACCTGCGGTTGAGGCAGGTGAGAGACTAGGATTCCTACCAGGAGATATGAAAGAGAAAGTTGATCCATATCTACGTCCTTTGTATGATTCATTGTATGATCTGTTTCATTTTGAAAAAATTCAAAGAATGATTGAAATTGGCGACATTGAAATTGCACCCCTTGCCTTTATGAGAGGAAGAACTTTAAAAAATTCTTTTGCAATTTTAGATGAGGCTCAAAATGCTACTGATACACAAATTAAAATGTTCCTTACTAGAATAGGAGAAAATTCAAAAATTGTTGTAAATGGTGACCCCACTCAAATAGATTTACCTAATAAAAAAATGTCAGGTTTAGAAAGATCAAAAAAGATATTGTCCCATTTGAATGAGATTGCAGTTATAGACTTTGATCACTCAGATGTTGTGAGGCATCCATTAGTTTCAAAAATTGTGAAAGCGTACAACAATAATGATCAAAGTTAATGTGCTTTCAGAGGAAAATTCTTGGTCAAAAAAAATAAAAAATAAAGAATTATTTTTTAATAAGATTTGTAAACATTTTCCAAAAAAATATAAATTTGTCGATAAAAAAATCTATTTTACGTTACTTCTCTCAAATAATAAAAAAATTAAAATTTTAAATAAAAAATTTAGAAATAAGAATAAACATACTGATGTACTTTCTTTTCCATTTAATAAAAAACAAAAAAAATTAAAAGAAAATTATCTTGGTGACATAATTATAAGTTTTAATTATATGAATAAGCCAAAAAATTTAGAAAATTATGAATTTAAAATAAAAACAATAAAAATTTTTATACATGGTTTTTTACATTTATTGGGTCATGATCATCAAAAAAATAAAGAGTATAAACAGATGTTAAATGAAGAAAAAAAAATTTTTAAATCTATTGAAAAAACTTCGATTTTAAATTGAAAAAAAATTTTATATTTGAGACTTTATTGATAATTTTTTTAGGAAGCTTAACTTCCTTAAGTCTACCTCCTTATAATTTTTTTTTTTTAAATTTTTTTACATTTAGTATTTTTTTTATTTTTTTATTTAAGAGGTTAAATCAAGGAATAAAAAAATTCTTTTATTATGGATGGTTGTTTGGTTTTAGTTATTTTTTGTCCAGCTTGTATTGGTTAACTATATCGTTAAGTTTTGATCAAAGTTTTAATTTTTTAATTCCCATATCTTTAATTGTCATACCAGCGTTTTTAGGTTTATTTTATGCATTATGTATTGCTATTTTTTATCTATACAAACCGAAAAATATATTAAGTGCTTTTTTCCTATTCTCTCTTTCGTTTGGATTAATAGAGTTTATTAGAGGAACAATTTTAACAGGATTTCCATGGAACTTGGTAATTTATAGTTTTTCTGAAATTAATAGTTTCCTGAGCATTTTGTCAATAATAGGAACTTATTCATTAAATCTTATAGTAGTAAGTTTTTTTACAGCTCCTGCCCTTTTCATATTAAGAAAATCCAAAAAAGAAGTGGCTGTGTGTATCTTTTTATTGTTATTGCCTATTACTTTTTATGCATACGGGGAAATTTTAAAAAAAAATTTTTATAATAGTAAAGAAAAAAAACTTTCTTTTACAGTAAGAGTAATTGGAGCAAATATAAGTTTGGATAGATACTATAAAGATATTAATGCAGAGACCGTGATTAACGAGCTAATTTCAAATAGTTCACCAAATAAAGAAAAAAAGATTTTTTTTGTATGGCCAGAGGGAATAATACCTAACACTTATGAAGATCAATTAGATTTATACAGTGATATATTTGAAAAATATTTTAATGATAATCACTTAATTGGTTTAGGAATAACAAGCAGAAAAACTATTAATGATGATTACAGTTATTACAATTCATTTTCAATATTTGATAGTCAATTAAATTTAATTGACAGTTATAATAAGATTAATCTTGTACCTTTTGGTGAATTTGTTCCTGTAGAAAATATTCTTAACAAATTTGGTTTGAAAACAATTACAAGCAATATTGGGTCATTTAATAAAGGTGATAACAGAGATATTATTCAGCTCAAAAATGGTAACAAAAAACTTATTTTTTTGCCGTTGATTTGCTATGAAATTATTTATAGTGGAAATTTAACTAGAAATTTTGACTTTGACTTTATTCTAAATATTTCAGAAGATGGATGGTTTGGTAAATCGATTGGACCTAAACAACATTTCATACATAGTAAATTTAGAGCAATTGAAAATGGAAAATATGTCATCAGATCATCAAACAATGGAATGGCAGCAATTATAAATCCATTAGGTTTTATAGAGAATAAAATAGATTATGGAGTTTCAGGTTATATTGATTTAGAGATCATAAAAGAATTAAAACCAACATTGTTTTCTAAATATGGAAATAAAATATTTTTCTTATTAATTTTGTTGTATATTTTATTAACTTTTTCATTTAATAGGATCAAAAATGAGTAATTTAAAAAATTTTCTGTTTACAAGTGAGTCCGTGTCAGAGGGACATCCTGATAAGGTGTCGGATAGGATATCTGATATGGTGGTAGACACTTATCTATCTAACGATCCATATTCTAGAGTGGCATGTGAAACTCTCACTACTACCAATAAAGTTGTATTAGCTGGTGAGGTCAGAGGACCTGAAATTAAAAAAGATGATTTAATTAATAGGGTAAGAGAGTGCATTAAAGACATTGGATATGATCAAGATGGTTTTACTTGGAAAGAAGCTACGAAAATAGAAAGCCATCTTCATTCACAGTCAAGCGACATTGCTATGGGTGTAGACTCTTCAGGAAATAAAGATGAGGGAGCTGGAGATCAAGGTATTATGTTTGGCTATGCATGTAATGAAACCGACGTTTTAATGCCAGCACCAATTCATTTTTCTCATAAAATTTTAAGGTTAATGGCAGAGGATAGAAAATCAGGTAGATTAAAAAATATTGAACCAGACTCTAAAAGCCAAGTAACTTTTGAATACGAAAATGGTAAACCAGCGAAAGTAAAATCAGTTGTAATATCTTCTCAGCATACTGCAAATGTTAACCAAGAACAGGTTAGAGAATTATTAAGACCATATTTGATAAAATCTATACCAAAAAATTTCTTGGAGGGTTTTAATGAAGATGAATTCTATGTAAATCCAACTGGAAATTTTGTAATAGGAGGTCCTGATGGAGATTGTGGCCTAACAGGTAGAAAAATTATTGTAGATACTTATGGGGGTGCTGCTCCACATGGTGGGGGAGCTTTTTCAGGAAAAGATCCAACAAAAGTTGACAGGTCTGCAGCTTATGCAGCCAGATATATTGCTAAAAATGTTGTTGCATCGAAAATTGCCGACAAATGTTTGATCCAATTGGCTTATGCAATTGGTGTTTCAAAACCATTATCTATTTATGTAAATCTTTTTGATAATGATTTAGACAAAAATAAATTTGTTGAAGATAAGATTAAAGAAAGTTTTGACCTTAGCCCAAGAGGAATAAGAGAGATGTTGGGGCTTAACAAACCTATTTATGAAAAAACATCTGCATATGGGCATTTTGGAAGGGAACCAGAAAAAGAAGGCGCTTTTTCCTGGGAAAATACTAACAAATCAGACGTTTTCTCAAAATAGTTTTTATTGAAAAATTAAAAAAAACTTTTATATATGCAATTACATTGTTGAATTATCAAAATGGGCTTTGGCCCATTTTTTTTTGGATTGAGCAAAATTATGTTAAATAAAAGAGCAGATAAACTTGAACTATTAAGAATTGCAGAGGCAGTAGCTTTAGAAAAATCTATTGATAAAGAGCTTATTATTAGTTCAATGGAAACAGGGATTGCTAAAGCAGCAAAATCTAAATTTGGTCAGGATAATGAGATTAAGGTAATGATTAATAGAGATAACGGCGATATTGAGATTTTTAGAAAATTGATTGTTACAGAAAATCCAGAAAATACAAACACCGAGATCAAATTAGAAGATGCAATTATATTGAATGAAATTAATAAGGACAAAGTAATCGGAGATGAAGTTTTACAACCACTTCCTTCATTTGATTTCGGAAGAATAGCTGCCCAAACAGCTAAACAAGTAATTAATTTTAATGTTAGAGAGGCAGAGCGAGAAAGACAATTTAATGATTTCATTGATAAAAAAGACACGATATTAAGTGGAATAGTGAAAAGATTAGAGTTTGGTAATGTAATCGTAGACCTTGGAAGAACAGAGGCAATAATTCAAAAAAATGAAATTATACCAAGAGAGAATATAAAAGCTGGAGATAGAATTAAAGCTTATTGTTTTGATGTAAGACGAGAGCCTCGTGGTCAACAAATTTTTTTATCAAGAGCTCACCCGAAGTTTATGGAAAAACTTTTCGTACAAGAAGTTCCTGAAATTTACGATGGTCTGATTGAAATCAAATCGTCTTCTAGAGATCCAGGAAGTAGAGCAAAAATTTGTGTTAAAGCAGTTGATACATCATTAGATCCAGTTGGAGCGTGTGTGGGAATGAGAGGATCGAGAGTTCAAGCAGTTGTTAATGAATTACAAGGTGAAAAAATTGATATTGTAAATTGGTCTGAGGATCCCGCAATATTAGTATCTAATGCTTTATCCCCAGCTGAAGTACAAAGGGTAAATGTAGATTTAGAAAGAAAAAAATTAGATGTTATTCTTACTGAGGAAAATTTAAGTAAAGCTATCGGAAGAAGAGGGCAAAACGTAAGGCTTGCTACAAAATTGTTGAATTTTGAAATAAATATCATGACAGATGCAGAGGACTCAGAGAGAAGACAATTAGAGTTTAAGGAGAAAACAGAAAATTTTGTTAAGAATTTAGAGTTAGATGAAACACTTGGACAACTTCTTGTGGCTGAAGGTTATTCTACTATTGACGATATAAAAGATAGTTCGGCAGAAAATCTTTTAAAAATTGAGGGCATAGAGGAAGAAACTGCAAAAGCTCTTATAGAGAGAGCAAAAGAGTTTCATCAAAAAGATCAAGAAGATATTTCTCAAAGGATTAAAGAATTAGGCCTAGATGATGGACTAATAAATTTGAAGGGACTAACTCCCGGAATGCTAGTTACTTTAGGTGATCAAAAAATTCTTACACTTCAAGATTTTGCAGATCTAGCATCAGATGAGTTAACTGGTGGATACGATGTGGTAAAAGGTGAAAGAGTAAAAATTCAAGGTTATTTAGAAGACTTTGCTTTATCTAAAGAAGAAGCAGATGGACTGATTATGTCTGCAAGAAATATTGTTTATAAAGATTGAGAGATGCGTAATGGAAAAAAAAACAAAATTAACAATATCAGGTGGCATTGCCAAAAAGTCTATCAAAAATATAGATAAAGCAAAAAATCTTGGAAAGAATTCTGTAATAATCGAAAAACAAACCGGTAAATTTACTAGTAAAGGTGGTTCATTTAAATCGAACCCATCAAAGATCAAAAATAATTTTACTAGCAACAAAGGTACTTTTGGAAAACCAAATTATACTCCTAAATCAACACTTTTAACAAGTGATTTTGAAAGACGTAAATTAGCTGAACAAAGAGCTACCAAAAGACTTAAGGAGGAAAATGAAAACAAAAATAAAAAATCCTCAAAATCTGGGACCAAAAAAAGAGAATTAAAATTAACAGTTTCTCGAGCATTAAGTGATCAAATTGAAGCAAGAGAAAGAAGTTTAGCATCTGTAAAAAGAGCGAGACAAAAAGAAAATAGAAGTTTAACTAAAGAAGAAGTTCAAGAAAGTTTAAAGCCTGTCAAAAGAGATGTAAATATTCCAGAAGTTATCACTGTAAGAGAACTTGCAAATAGAATGGCAGAACAATCTAGTAATATCATTAAACATATGTTTGGAATGGGAGTTACTGTAACAATTAATCAAAACCTAGCCGCTGATACTGCGGAGTATTTAGTTAAAGAATTTGGTCACAACCCCATTCGAGAGGAAAAGGCAGAGGAGATAATTCAAAAAATAAAAGCTTCAAGGACTGCAAACTTAAAAAATAGACCACCAATAATAACTGTTATGGGCCATGTAGATCATGGTAAAACTTCGGTTCTAGACGTTTTAAGAAGTGCAAATGTGGTATCTGGAGAGTTTGGTGGAATAACTCAACATATTGGTGCTTATCAAATAGATAATCAATCAAACAAATTAACATTTATTGATACACCAGGTCATGCGGCATTTACTGAAATGAGAGCAAGAGGATCAAAATTAACAGATATTGTTGTTCTAGTTGTTGCGGCAGATGATGGTGTTAAACCACAAACAATTGAGTCAATAAAGCATGCAAAGGCTGCTAATGTACCAATAGTTGTAGCAATTAATAAATGTGATTTACCAGAGGCTGATCCACAAAAAATTAAGAATCAATTACTTGAACATGAGTTAATAGCTGAAGATTTATCAGGAGATACTTTGATGGTAGAAATATCAGCAAAAACCAAATCAAACCTAAATAAACTTATTGAAGCAATCATTCTTCAAGCTGAAATTCTAGATCTTAAAACTGATTTTGAATCAAAAGCTACGGGGGTTGTTTTAGAGTCCAAAATTGACATTGGAAGAGGTCCGGTTGCAACAATAATTATTACCACCGGGACCTTAAAAAAAGGAGATTTTTTTGTTAGTGGTCTAAAATGGGGTAAAGTTCGAGCTATTATAAATGATAAGGGAAAAAATATTGATGAAGCATCCCCATCTACTCCGGTAGAAATACTTGGAATAAATGGTGCAGCGAAAGCTGGAGACGATTTTATAGTCCTAGATAACGAGAAAGAGGCTAAAACTCTAAGCGAAAATAGAGCTCAAGAAAGTATAGATACCAAAAATCCTCTGACATTTGCAACTCAAGAATCTGCTTTTTCTAATAAGTCTACTGAAGAATTAAATCTTATAATCAAGTCTGATGTTCACGGATCCTCTGAGGCAATAAAAAATGCTATAAGTCAAATTAAGCATGATGAGGTGAAACCTAAAATAATTTTGGCCGATATTGGAATGGTCACGGAGACAGATGTGACTTTAGCAAAAGCTTCGAACGCAGTTTTGATAGCGTTTAATGTAAAGCCTAGCAAGGAAGCCAAAAGACTTGCTGAAAATGAAAAAATAAATATTTCATCATACAACATCATTTATGAAGTTTTAGATTTTGTAAAAAAAAGAATGTCCGGATTACTAACACCCGATGTGGAAGAAAAAGTGATTGGAACTGCACAAATTTTAGAAATTTTCAAAGTTTCAGGCGCTGGTAAAGTTGCTGGCTCTAAAATAACTGAGGGAGAAATTAACAGCAATTCAGATGTAAGAGTAATTAGAGATGGGTCAATTGTTTTTACAGGAAAAGTTGGAAGTTTGTTTAGAGAAAAAAATCAAGTAAAACAAGTTAACAATGGTCAAGAGTGTGGAATTGCACTCAAAGATTACATGGATTTTAAAAAAAATGATACAATAGAAGCTTTTAGTGTTACATCTAAAGAGAGGACAATATAATGGCAGATAGAATAGGAAAACCAATTTCACAGAGACAGTTAAGAGTAGGTGAAATGATCAAACAATCTTTAAGCATGATTTTTATAAGAAATGAGGCTAAAGTTCCAAATTTAGAAACAAATACTATAACAGTTACTGAAGTAAGAATGAGTCAAGATTTGAAAATAGCCAAAGCATATGTGCTTCCTCTAGGAGGAAAAAATGCAGAAGAGACTGTTAATATTTTAAAAGAATACTCATTTCTCATTAGGAAAAATTTATCTCAAAAAGTAGTGATGAAATTTTTACCAAAACTACTTTTTAAAAAAGATGAGTCTTTTGAGTATGCTGAAAAAATAGAGAATTTAATTAAACAAACAAATAAATAGGAAAAAAGAAGTATGAACAAAAAAGCTCAAGAGTTAGCAATGCATGAAAAAGACACTGGATCGTCAGAAATCCAAATTGCTTTGTTAACAGAAAAAATTGAAACGCTTTCAAAACATATAAAACAATTCAAAAAAGATAAACATTCATCTGTTGGATTATTGAGAGCAGTCAATAGAAGAAAAAAATTGTTAGATTATCTTAAAAGAAATAAGATAGACTCTTACAAGAATGTCCTGTCGAAATTGAATTTGAGAAAATAAGAATCAAGATAGATGGAACGGAATGGAACGAAACGAACGAAATGAAATGGAAATGAAATGTTTAAAGTATACAAGAAGGAAGTTGAAGTAGCAGGTAAAAAGATAAGTTTAGAAACAGGTAAAGTAGCAAGACAGGCAGACGGAGCAATCATCGCAACATGTGGGGAGACAGTTGTTTTAGCAACTGTTGTTGGAGCAAAAAAAGTTAATCCAGATATGGATTACTTTCCATTATCTGTAAATTATCAGGAAAAATATTATGCAGCAGGTAAAATTCCTGGTGGATATTTTAAAAGAGAAGCAAGACCAACTGAGAGTGAGACATTAATCTCAAGATTAATTGATAGACCTATCAGACCATTGTTTCCTGATGAATTTAAAAATGAAGTTCAGTTGTTACCAACTGTAATTTCTTATGATAAAGAAAATGAAGCAGATATTTTATCAATTATTGCATCCTCCGCAGCTTTAGCTATATCAGGAATGCCATTCATGGGCCCTGTCGGAGCTTCTAGAGTTGGGTATATCGATGGTAAATATGTTTTGAATCCATCAAAAACTGAACTAGAAAAATCAAAATTAGATTTAGTTGTTGCTGGTACAAAAGATGCTGTGCTTATGGTTGAGTCTGAAGCGAGTGGTTTAAAAGAGGAAGAGATGTTAAATGCGGTGAAATTTGGTCATGAAGGATTTGTTCCAGTGATTAAAATGATAGAGGAACTTGCTGAAGAATGTGGAAAACCTGAGTGGACTGTTGAAAAGAAAGATTTATCTGATGTAAAGAAAAAACTAGAGGAAGCTTTTACAGAAGATCTTAAAAAAGCATTTGCTACAAGAGACAAACAAGACAGATCAAATCAAATTTCAGAAATTACTGATAAAGCAAAAAAACTTTATGAAGAAGATGAAAACTACACAGATCTTGATGTAAATTCTGAACTAAAAAATCTTGAAAAAACAATTGTAAGAACAGATATTTTAAAAAATAAAAATAGGATTGATGGCAGAGGTTTATCTGATGTTAGGCCAATTTCATGTGAGGTTGGTATTTTGCCGAGAACACATGGCTCTGCTTTGTTTACAAGAGGCGAGACGCAAGCAATAGTAACTGCCACTTTAGGCACATCTGATGATGAACAGAGAATTGAGAGCCTGGATGGATTACAAAGAGAAAGGTTTATGCTTCATTATAATTTTCCACCTTTTTCTGTTGGTGAGACTGGTAGAATAGGAACTGGTAGAAGAGAGATAGGTCATGGTAAATTAGCATGGAGAGCAATTCATTCTTCATTACCCTCAAAAGAGTCATTTCCTTACACTTTTAGAGTGGTATCAGAAATTACAGAATCTAATGGTTCATCATCAATGGCTACAGTTTGTGGAACATCACTTGCACTAATGGATGCGGGAGTGCCAATAAAAGAACCTGTTGCAGGTATAGCAATGGGTCTAATTAAAGAGGGTGATGATTTTAGCGTGTTATCAGATATTTTAGGTGATGAGGATCATTTAGGTGACATGGATTTTAAAGTTGCTGGAACAAAAGATGGAATTACTTCGCTACAAATGGATATCAAAATTACTGGTATTACTTTTGAAATTATGGAGCAGGCATTAAGTCAAGCAAAAGAGGGAAGAGTTCATATTTTAGGTGAAATGAATAAAGCATTATCAGCATCAAGATCTGATGTTGGAAAACATACTCCAAAAATGGAAAAAATCACAGTTGATAAAAAAGATATCGCAGCAGTAATTGGAAAAGGTGGAGCAACAATTAGGGAGATCGTTGAAAAATCAGGTGCTAAAGTAGATGTGAACGATGAAGGAGTCGTGACTGTTGCAGCTCCAGACGAAGAGTCTAGAAACATTGCGATGCAAATGATTAAAGACATCACTGCTAAAGCTGAACTAAATAAAATTTATTCAGGCAAAGTTATGAAAATTATGGAGTTTGGCGCATTTGTTAATTTTTTAGGAAAACAAGATGGTCTTGTTCATATTTCAGAACTTGCAGATAAAAGAGTAGCTAAAGTTACTGATGTAGTTAAAGAAGGTGATGAGGTAAAAGTTAAAGTTATTGGTTTCGATAGAGGAAAAGTAAAACTTTCTATGAAGCAAGTAGCTGAATGATTGGATAATATTAACTGTTAATATATCTGAAAGTTTAATTAAATCTAATGGAAATAAATTTCAAAGGTTTAAATTTTATAGTTCATTATGATGATTACCAAGAATTTTGGGACAATTTTCATAATTGGGAAAATAAAGATTTAGATTTTGTAATTGAAAAAGCTCAAAAAGATAAAATTTTTATAGATATTGGAGCATGGATTGGCCCTTACACTTTAGTTGCAGCTAAACTTGGTATGAGAGTATTTGCATTTGAACCTGACAAAATAGCATTTGAAGTATTAAAAAAAAACATACAACTTAATGAGTTTAAATATAAGCCAGAAATATATAATTTTGGATTATCAAAAAAAGAGACTATTGCCTATCTTTATTCTAATACAAACGAATTTGGAAAATCTGAGAGTAGTACTATCAATTACAAGAATAAACAAAATTCTAAAAAATCTGAAATAAACTTAAAAAAATTTTTACAGGAAATAATTAAAATTCAGATAAATAATTCAGGCTCTAAAATTCAAATTTTAAAAGTAGATATTGAAGGAGGCGAATTTCATTTTGAAAAAGATATTTATGATTTTGTAAAATTAAATAAATTATATTGTATCCTCTCATATCATTATATGGTTTTTAATAGGAATAAAATCAAAAAAAATTTTTTAAAAATGAGAACTTTGTTTTATCAACTTATGGTTCAAAAGATTTATCCAACAAAAAACAAATTTAAAATAGCCTCTATTTTTAAGGGTTAGGTTTTTTAAGAAATATTTTTTGGGTCTGGCATTCCAACTTTGTTATAACCAGCGTCTACATAGTGAATTTCACCAGTAACACCGTTTGCGAGCTCGCTTAAAAGATATAAGGCTGAATTACCCACATCATGGATATCAACATTTCTTTTAAGGAAAGAGTGGTCTTCATTCCATTTATATAAAAATTTTGCATCTCCAATAGCAGAAGCAGCCAATGTTTTAATTGGTCCTGCACTTATTGCATTTACTCTCACCCCTTTTGCACCTAAATCTCTTGCTAAATATTTGACACTGGCCTCTAGCGCTGATTTACAGACGCCCATAACATTATAATTTGGAATAGCTTTAGTGGACTCGTAAGTTAAAGTCAGTAAGCTGCCACCTTTTTTCATCACTTTTGATGCTTCTTTTGCGACTTCAGTAAAAGAGAAGCATGATATTAACATACTTCTTAAAAAGTTTTCTCTAGAGGTATTTAAATATTCACCTGATAGTTCTGACTTATCTGAAAAAGCAACTGCGTGAACCACAAAATCTATTTCACTCCATTTTGATTTTATATCCTCAAATAATTTTATTACGTCTTCTTTTTTTTCAACATCACAACTAAAAGTTATATTTGAGTTTAATTTCTCGGCCAAAGGAACTACTCTTTTTTTTAAAGCATCTCCTAAATACGTAAATGCTAGTTCAGCTCCTGCTTCAGATAGTTTTTGAGAAATCCCCCAAGCGATAGATCTCTCATTTGCAACACCCATTATCAATCCTTTTTTACCTTTCATTAAACTCATAATTATATTTTTTCAAAAATTAAAGCAGCGTTAGTTCCACCAAAACCAAAACTATTAGACATTACTGTGTTTAAAGTGGAATTAGTTTCAGTTTTTGAAACTATTGGAAATTTTTTAGCATCCTCGTCCATTTCAGAAATATTTGCTGATCCAGCAATAAAATTATTTTTCATCATAATTAAGCAATATATAGCCTCATGAACTGACGCAGCACCTAAAGGGTGACCGGATAAAGACTTTGTTGAACTTATTTTTGGAATTTCTTCCCCAAAAGTTTCCTCAATAGCTTTTAGTTCAGTTATGTCACCTACTGGTGTAGAAGTTCCATGAGTATTAATATAATCAATTTTGTTTTTAGTGGTTGCCATTGCCATTTTCATACATCTGACAGCTCCTTCTCCAGATGGAGCTACCATGTCATATCCATCTGAGGTGGCACCATAACCTGTCAATTCAGCATAAATTTTGGCACCTCTAGCTTTTGCATGCTGATATTCTTCTAAAACTAACACACCTGCTCCACCAGCTATTACAAAACCATCTCTAGTTTTGTCATACGCTCTTGATGCTGATTGAGGTGTATCATTATATTTCGACGATAGAGCAGTCATGGCATCAAACATAGCTGTCATAGCCCAATGTATTTCTTCACTCCCACCAGCAAAAACAATATCCTGTTTACCCATTTGAATTAGTTCCATTGAATTTCCAATGCAGTGACCACTAGTTGCACATGCGGAACTCATTGTATAATTAGTCCCTTTGATTTTAAATGGAACTGCCAAAGTAGCAGACGCAGTACTTGCCATGGTTCTTGGAACTATAAAAGGACCCATTAATTTTGGGGTTTTTGCTCTTGTTTTATCTGCTGCTAAAATTACATTTTCAATTGAAGGTCCTCCAGATCCCATGACTATACCAGTACTAAAGTTGCTTATTTCTTTTTCCTCTAAACCCGAGTCCTTAATTGCCTCTTTCATCGCAATATAGTTATAAGCTGAGCCTGAACCCATAAATCTAATTGTTTTTCTATCTATATGATCTTCAAGTTTGATGTTTGGCTTGCCATGCACATGACTTTTTAAATTATGCTCTTTATATTCCTCAGCAAATGAGATTCCTGACTTTGAATTTAATAAAGATTGATGAACTTCTTCTTGATTATTTCCTAAACAAGAAACTACTCCTAAACCAGTTATTACAACTCTTCTCATTATTTGAATAACCCCACTTTTAAATTATCTGCTGAATAAATTTTTTTTTCATCTGCTAATAATATACCATTAGCCAAACCAACTGTTGTACCACCAGGAGACATAATTTTTTTCATATCGATTTCATATTTGACTAATTTAACATTCTGTAAAACTTCTCCTGTAAATTTTACTGTACCAACACCCAAAGCTCTGCCTTTCCCTGGATTTCCAATCCAGCCTAAATAAAATCCTACGAGTTGCCACATAGCATCAAGACCAAGACATCCCGGCATCACAGGATCTTCTTTGAAATGACAATCAAAAAACCAAAGGTCTTTCTTAATATCTAATTCAGCCTTTAAAAAACCTTTTTTAAAAGCACCATCCTTGTCATTAATTTCTGTAATTCTATCAAACATTAACATTGGTGGAAGCGGTAATTTTGCATTTCCAGGACCAAAAAGACCTCCGTTTCCGCAACTTATAAGTTCTTCATAAGAATAGGAGTTTTTTTTCATAAAATAGATCACCTTAATACTTGATTTTAAACCATTATAATATACATAAAGTTTAGAATTATTATAATTAACGATGTTAAAAAATAGCGAATTTGTTAGTAAATTAAGAAATTCTGGTCTTAGACCCACTAAACAAAGACTTAAAATTTGTGAAGTCTTATTTAATAGAGACAAAACATTTCACTTTACAATTAATGATTTAGCAAAAAATATTTCAGAAAATTTTAATGAAAAAATATCTTTAGCTACAATTTACAACACAGTTCATGCTTTTAAAGATAAAGGATATTTAAAAGAAATTACGATTAGTAGCGATAAAAGTTATTTTGATACGAATATTACTAAACATCATCATTTTTATGATGAGGACACAAATTTACTTATAGATTGTAATGATAATGAAATTGGAAAAGTTAATATCAAAAATAATATTACAGGAAAAAAAATTAGTTCTGTAGAAGTTTTAGTAAGAGTTGCGAGTGATACTCAAAATCAAAATTAAAAAATTTTTCTTTCTAAATTTATATTATAATCATTCTAAACTGTTGACATTTAGTTTAGAATTATTATAAATTGATAATTCTAATAACCATGGGGGAAATACAAAAATTATGAGTACTGAAAATTTCAAAAACAAGTCTTTTAAAGCCAATCAAATGAGCAAATGTCCTTTTACCGGCGCAGGAACACCTGCAAAGTTTTCTGCAGGAAGAGGTCAAACAGTAAGAGACTTTTGGCCAAATAGTTTAAATCTTAAAATTCTTAGTCAGCATTCAAATTTATCTAACCCTATGGATAAAAAATTTAATTATGCAAAAGAATTTAAAAAACTAAATTACAAAGCATTAAAAAAAGATTTAAAAAAGTTAATGACAGACTCCCAAGAGTGGTGGCCAGCAGATTATGGTCATTATGGTCCATTATTTATTAGATTAGCTTGGCATGCTGCAGGAACTTACAGAACTGGTGATGGTAGAGGTGGAGCAGGAACAGGTAATCAAAGATTTGCGCCACTTAATTCTTGGCCAGATAACGTTAACTTAGATAAAGCTAGATTACTTTTATGGCCTATTAAAAAGAAATATGGAAGAAAAATTTCATGGGCAGATTTATTTATACTTGTTGGAAATGTAGCTTTAGACTCAATGGGTTTTAAAACTTTTGGTTTTGGAGCTGGCAGAACTGATATTTGGGAACCAGAAGATGATATTTATTGGGGCTCAGAAAAAGAAATGTTAGGTGTGGAAAGATATAGTGGAAAGAGAGATTTGGAACAGCCATTAGGAGCTTCACATATGGGTTTAATCTATGTAAATCCGCAAGGTCCTGACGCTAATCCAGATCCAAAACTAGCAGCACATGATATTAGAGAGACATTTGGTAGAATGGCTATGAATGACTATGAGACAGCAGCATTAGTTGCTGGAGGACATACGTTTGGAAAATCTCATGGTGCAGCATCAGAGTCATTTAAAGGACCAGATCCTGAGGCTTCAAGACTTCAAGACCAGTCAACTGGGTGGAATAGTGGATATAAATCTGGAAAAGGTGTTGATACAATAAGTAGTGGTATTGAGGGCGCTTGGACTCAAAATCCGACTAAATGGGATATGGGGTATCTAGATTGTTTATATGGACATGAGTGGGAACTTACAAAAAGCCCAGCTGGTGCTCACCAATGGACTCCGAAGAAAAATGGGCAAGAGATTAAAATGGTTCCCGATGCACATCAAAAAGGTGTGCTTCATCCACCAATGATGCAAACAACCGACATATCGATGAAAGTTGACCCTAGCTATGGACCTATCACAAAACATTTTCACCAAAATCCAAAAGAATTTCACGATGCTTTTGCGAGAGCATGGTTTAAATTAACCCACAGAGATATGGGGCCAAGAGTTTGCTATCTTGGTAACGAGGTTCCAAAAGAACAACTAATTTGGCAGGATCCAATTGATAAGCCTAAATATAAACTTAAATCAAAGGATATTAAAGATTTAAAAAGTAAAATTTCTAAATCAAAAATATCAATTCCAGATTTAGTTTCTACTGCATGGGCTTCAGCATCTACGTTCAGAGGCTCTGATAAAAGAGGTGGTGCTAATGGTGCAAGAATAATGTTGGAACCACAAAAAAATTGGAAAGTGAACAATCCAAAAAAATTATCAACTGTAATTAAAGCTTTAGAAAAAATTAAAAGCAAATTCGATAGTAAAAAGAAAAGTGTTTCAATGGCAGACTTAATTGTGCTAGCTGGTGGTGTTGGTATCGAAATGGCTGCAAAAAAAGCTGGCTACAAAGTTCAAGTTCCATTTTCAGCTGGAAGGGGAGACGCAAGGCAAGATCAGACTGATATTAACTCATTTAGTCTTCTAGAACCACAAGCAGATGGTTTTAGAAACTACTTGAATGGTGGAGCTTCAAATGTTTCTGCAGAGGAAAAACTTGTTGATAAGGCTCAATTGATGGGTTTAACGGCTCCAGAAATGACTGCACTTGTAGGTGGTTTGAGAGTGTTAAACACAAATTTTGATGGCTCAAAACATGGTGTTTTTACTAACAGACCTGGTTCTCTTACTAACGATTATTTCATAAATCTTTTAGATATGAACACTACTTGGAAAGAAGAAGATAAATCTGAACAAACATTTGTTGGTAAAGATAGAAAAACTCAAAAAACTAAATGGATGGCGACAAGAGTTGATTTAATTTTTGGTTCAAATTCTCAACTAAGAGCACTAGCTGAAGTTTATGCATGTGAAGATTCGGGAGATAAATTTGTTAAAGATTTTATCACAGCATGGGTAAAAGTTATGAATTCTGATCGATTTGATTTGAAATTAAACTAATTTTATAAAACAGGACAAAAAGATATGGGAACAGCAAATTTTGAGGACTTCTACGAAGTTCCTAATCTTAATTTTGATATATCAAAGTTAAGAAATGATTTGGATAAAGTTTTAAAAGCTAAAAAATTCAATTCTCCCGGGATTACCCACTTTGGAGCAATACCATTAAACCAAATTCCAAACGATAGAAGCTCTATTGAGGGAAATAAAATAAGAGGAAAATATTGGACAATTGCCGATGAAACTGGAAAAGAAGTTTCTCGAGATGTTGATATAGATGAGTCAAAATATACTCAATTGGTTCCTGAGTTTGAAAATACTTATTTTAAAGAAGTTTACGACACTTTAAGTAAAAGGTTTAAACTAGGTAGAGTTAGATTATTATTAAAAGAGCCAAGATCGACATTAAGCTGGCATAAAGATCCTGAATGTAGACTGCATGTACCCATCATAACTAATAAGGGCTGTTCAATGGTAATTGAAAATGTAGCAAAACACCTTCCAGCTGATGGTAAGGTATGGATAACAAATAATACAAAATATCATAATTTTTTTAATGGTGGAGAACAGGCTAGAGTGCACCTAGTTGCTTGTGTGCTTGATAGCCCGTTTAAAAAATAATGGAATTAACAACCGGCATATTCAAAGCTGCTGGACAGATTTACACAAATAATAGAGGTTCAATTTTAAGAACCATTATTTATACAATTGGTCATTTTGCTATAGCTATAACCGTTTTAATGTTTGTTGCTGATGTCAGCTTTATGATAGCACTTACAGATGCAATAGTAGAACCAATAGCTAATTCTATATGGTATTTTATTTTAGATAAGTGGTGGGCGAGTAAATCAAAAAACTCTTAATCTAATAAACCCCAAATATTGTCAATCTTTATCCAACCTTCAAAATCATCCGTATTTATTTTGCACCAAATTCCATTGCATTTTTGAACTATTAGAACTCTTCCCCTTTTAATTTTAGCCAATGGTTCAGAGAAATTTGTTGGATTTTCGAATAAAATTTTATCTTTTGTGGGAATGATTGAATTTATTTTTTTTAATTGAGACCAATGTATCCATCCGCTGTTGTTTTTAAAATCAATTACTCTTCGCCAGTTCTCTTTTTTATCAATTTGCTTAAGAGGCAAATTCACTTTTTTATAAATAAACTTTATAGGAGATTCAAAACTCGGTCCATACCTTACATTCACCTTACTTTTCTTTAAAGACAAGAAAGTTTCTTGAGCACAACTTAATGAGGTAAAAGATAATAAAAATAAAGTTATAAGAAAAAGTTTAAATTTTTTTTTTAACATCTTTTAACTTTTTAAATTTAATTTTTCTAAAATTCAGATTTAATAGATCTATAACCAAAACTTGACCATTCAAATTTTTACCGATAGATAAAATCTTTTTTAAAATTTCATTCGCTTGCATAATTCCTATTATACCAGCTACTGTCCCCAAGATGCCTTCATATTCACAATTTAATATATCGTCTGAAATCTCATATTCTTGATAAAAAGATCTTATACAAGGTGTTTTTTTATTTTTAAAATTAAAACTAAAAATATGACCATCAAATTTACTTATTGCTCCAGTTACAAGAAATTTTTTATATTTTCTTGAAACATCATTAATTAAAAACTTTGTTTCAAAATTATCTGATCCATCAATTATGTAGTCATAATTTTTTATAATTTTTTGATAATTGTTAATATTTAATCTTATTTTATACGCGTTAACTTTTATTTTTGAGTTTATCTTTTTTAATTTTTTTTGGGCAGACTTTACTTTGGATTTTTTTAAGTCTTCGATGTTGTAAAGACTTTGCCTGTGAATATTTGATAAATTAACAATATCAGGGTCAACAATGCCCAAAACACCTACGCCTGCTCTTGCTAAAAACTCAGCCGCAGGACAACCTAAACCCCCCATTCCAATAATTAAAACTTTAGCTCCAATAATTTTTTTTTGACCTAAGCTTCCAATATTTTTTAAAACTATTTGTCTTGAAAATCTCTCTATTTGATTTTTATCTAAATTGATATTCATTTACCTGTTGAACCAAATCCACCTTTACCTCTGATAGACTTAGGTAAATCATTTTTTTCTTCTAATTCCATCTTGACCACAGGTGCTAGGATCATTTGAGCAATTCTATCACCATTATTAATTGAAAAATTTTCATTACCATGATTATAGATGATAACCTTTATTTCTCCTCTATAATCACTATCAATTGTTCCTGGAGTGTTTAACACACTAATATTATTTTTGGCTGCTAAACCTGATCTTGGTCTTATTTGAATCTCGTAATCTTCTGGGAAAGCAACAGATAATCCTGTGGGAATTAAAACAGATGTTTTAGGTTCTAGATTAATGGGTTCTTTTATAAATGCGACTAAGTCTACACCTGATGCGCCACTGGTTTTATATTCGGGTAATTGTACAGCTGGGTCAAGTTTTTTGATTAGAACTTTAACCATTAATTTATTTGAGCAACTATTCTATCTACAATTTCCTCTGAAATCTCTGACTTCTTTTTTAATGAAAGTTTCTCCTTTTTCATTTTTTCATTTTTATAGAAAATTGTAACTTCATTATTTTCATTATCAAAACCACTTTCATCTTTTGAGACGTCATTAGCTATTATCCAGTCGCAATTTTTATCTTTTAATTTTTGCACAGCATTTTTCTCTAAACTTGTTGTTTCAGCAGCAAAACCTATAACCATTTTTGGTCTCATAGAGTTATGATTAGAAACATAGTTCAAAATATCGATATTCCTTTCCAAGTTTAATGTTAAATTATCAACTTTTTTAATCTTTTCTTTATGTTCATAGCTAGCTTTGAAATCAGCAACAGCAGCAGCAAATACAGCTATATCAGTCGGAAGATTTTTTTGAGTGGCCTTAAACATTTCTTCAGCAGTCTCAACTTTGATTAATTTAATATTTTCATCTATTTTTAGGTTTGTAGGTCCAGATATTAAAGTGGTATCAAAACCTCTTTTATAGAGCGATTTTGCTATCTCGTAACCCTGTTTACCGCTAGATTTATTTGTAATAAATCTTACAGGATCTATATATTCATTAGTAGGACCCGCGGTTACTAGTGCTTTGAGTTTATTATTTTTAATTTTACTTAATAAAAAATTTTGAATTTCCTCATAAATAACTAAAGGTTCAGACATTTTACCCTCACCATATTCACCACAAGCCATATCACCTATTTCAGGCCCAATAATTTTGTAGCCAAAACCTTTCAATGTTTTTAGATTATTTTGTGTAGACTGATGTTCCCACATTCTAACATTCATTGCTGGAGCTAAAAAAACTTGTTTATTTGAAGCTAATATAACTGTGGATGCTAAGTCGTCTGAGTTACCCTGGCTTAATTTGGAAATGGTGTTGGCAGTTGCTGGAGCGACGATGATTACATCGGCCCATCTTGATAAAGAAATATGGTCCATTTCTGTCTCATTCTCTAGGCTAAATAAATCAGCATAAACTTTTCCTTGAGATAATGAGGCTACAGATAATGGGGTTACAAACTCCTTTGCACTTTTAGTTAGTATTGTTTTTATTTCAGCATTATTTTTTCTAAACATTCTTATCGTTTCAAGACTTTTGTAAGCAGAAATTCCACCACATATTATAAAAAGAACTTTTTTGTTTGATAAATCTTTCATCGACTGAATTAAAATATTAAAAGACCAAAAATTACAAGGATTAATAAACCAATAATAGATTGGTTTCTAAAAGCAGTCATTTCTGATTTTTGAGTGTTTAAGGCCGTATAGGAATTTGAGTTTTGTGGGATTTGTCCACTAGCAAGATAAGTAAGAGCTTGATTAGCTTTATCCATAATTTCAGGAAATTCCGGTAATCTTTTTATTACTTCAGATGTATTTTGAAGTGTCTCATTTAGTTTTGTCATTGGATCTTTTGTTTCTTTTAGCCAACTTTCAAGAACTGGTTTTGAAGTGGTCCAAATATTTGTGTTTGGATTTAATTTTCTAGCTACACCTTCAACAACAACCATTGTTTTCTGTAACATTAGAAGCTGAGGTTGAGTTTGCATGTTAAATTTTTCTGTGACATCAAATAGTTGCTTTAATAATTTTCCTCCAGAAATATCTTTAACTGCTTGACCAAAAATTGGTTCACCGATGGATCTTAGGGCTTGAGCCAAATCATCTATTGGAACTTCTTTTGGCACAAGACCTGCAATCAAATGTACTTCAGCAACTTTACGATAATCTCTTTGAATAAAACCAAATAAAATTTCAGCTAAAAATCTTTTACTCATTTTATCTAATCTACCCATAATTCCAAAATCAATAGGAACAATTTGACCATCATTATCTATGAAAATATTGCCTTGGTGCATATCTGCATGAAAAAAACCATCTCTTACAGCATGTCTTAAAAAATTTTGAATAATATCTTCTGCAATTTTTTCAGTATTAAATTCTTTATTTTTTAGTTCTTCTGTTTCTCTAATAGATATTCCATCCACCCAATCTAGAGTCATTACATTTTCGCTTGTATAATTCCAATAAATTTTAGGAACTCTAAATCCAACATCATTCTTTGTATTTTCAGCATATTCATTTGCAGCAGCTGCTTCAAATCTTAAATCCATCTCTAGATTTGTGATTTCTTTTAATAAAAATACTACTTCTACCAGCTTGAGCCTTTTTGTCTTTTTAATAAATGATTCTATTAAGAAAGCAAAAAGCATTATTGCATCAATCTCCTCATTGAATATTTTTTTTATGTTTGGTCTTAGAATTTTAATTGCAACGTCCTTAAGAACTCCATTGTCATTAATTTGAGCTTTGTGGACTTGAGCAATTGAAGCAGCAGCAACTGGTTCACTTAAATTTATTATAGAGTCATAACTTTCGTTACCTAGATCATTTTTAATTATTTCTTTAGCTTGTAACAGAGAAAATGGTGGCAATTTATCTTGAAGGTTTTCAAGTTTTTTGGAAAGTTCTTCACCAATTATATCAGGTCTGGTTGCTAAAAATTGACCAAGTTTAATAAAAGTTGTTCCCATTGACTCTAAAGAGTCAGATAGTCTCTCTCCCTCGTCTTTATTTGCATCTATTTGTTTTTTTGGTGAAAAGGAAAATGATAATATCTTAAATAAAATCTTTATAGATAAAGGTGGTTCCTTAAATTTTGATACAATATTTAAAATATCAGAACAAGCTACTTTTCTTCCAAGTTTAAAGAGAATAATTAATTTTTTTACCATCAAAATTTCCATCCACTATGAATAGAAACTATTCCGCCTGATAAATTTCTATAGGTACATTTTTCAAAATTGTTTTTAACCATTGCGTCAATTAATTCCTCCTGGTTTAAAAAATCTTCAATACTTTTAATTAGATATTCATACGGCTGCTTTTCACCAACAACAAACTTGCCAATAGAAGGTATTAGCTTAGAGTAATTTTTATAAAGGGTTTCTAAATTTGTATTCTGAATTTTTGAAAACTCTAAGCATAAAAAACGACCCCCTGGTTTCAAAACTCTATAAGCCTCAGAAAGAGCCTTATCTATATTGGTAGTGTTTCTTAAACCAAAACTTATAGTATAAAAGTCGAATAAATTATCAGATAAAGGAATTTTTTCGGCTGGAGATATAATCCAATTTATATTTTTAAACTTAGATAACTTTTCTTTCCCTTTACTTATCATCCCTTTATTTGGATCGACACATGCAATACGAGATAATTTATTTACATGTTTAACAAATAGTTTAGCTATGTCTCCAGTACCACAAGCAACATCAATTAAATTTTGATTACTGGATGGATTCATCATATTTAATAGACTTTTTTTCCACAATCGATGAATCCCTAATGACATAAAATCATTCATTAGATCATAACGATCGTACACTTGATTAAACACATTTTGGACTAATCCTTTTTTATTTTGTAGATATTGTTGCATAATTCAAAAATATATAATCAATATAGTATTAAATGCCAGAATTACCAGAAGTAGAAATTGTACGTCAATCTTTAGACAAAAAGATTAAACAAAAAAAGGTCAAAAAAGTAATAGTTAGAAATAGAAATTTAAGAACTAAAATCCCACTTAATTTTCCAAGATTCCTTGAAGGCAAAAAAATAATCAAAGTAAAAAGATTTTCAAAATATCTGATTATTTGCCTGTCAAATCAAAGTTATTGTCTTTTACATCTGGGTATGTCAGGAACTATTCATCTAATTTATAATCAAAAAAAAAGTTTGGTAACTAATACCAGTTTTTATAGCTCACCTACATTGCCTAAAAAACATAATCACGTAGAAATATTTTTTGATGATCTTAAAATTGTATACAACGATCCAAGAAGATTTGGTTTTTTTGAAATAGTGGTTAATGAACATTTTTTGGATAAAAGATTCTCTAAACTTGGACCAGAACCTTTTCAATCAGAATTTAACTTAAGTTATATTTATTCTTTTTTAAAAGGAAAAACAAAAAATATAAAAAACTTTCTATTAGATCAAAATTTTGTATCGGGGATAGGAAACATTTATGCAAGTGAAATTTTATTTTTATGTAAAATTAAACCTGATAAAAAAGTATCTTTATTAAATAAAGAAGATTGTAAAAAAATAATATTTAATTCTAAAAAGGTTTTGATTAATGCTATCAAAAAGGGAGGATCAAGTATTAGAGATTTTAAAAACACATCAGGTAAATCAGGAAATTTCCAAAAGAATTTTAATGTTTATGAGAGAAAAGGACTTAATTGTAAAAGGTCTGGATGCAACGGAATTATCAAAAAAAAAATGATTTCCAATAGATCTTCTTTTTTTTGTAATATCTGCCAAATATAATAATTATTTAATTGACCAAAATTCATTCTCAAGTTATACCCCTGCGCATATGGCTAACACAAAATCAGCAATCAAAAGAATTAGAAGAATTTCAAAACAAACAGCTGTTAATAAGGCTCGAAAAAGTAGATATAAAAATGCTTTGAAGAAAATGAATTCTTTAATTGAGGCTAAAAAGAAGTCTGAGGCTTTAAAGTTCTTACCTAAGTTGAATTCTGAGTTGATGAAAATAGCTAAAACAGGCATCGTAAAAAAACAAAACGCTTCTAGAAACGTTTCAAAGTTTACCAAAAAAATAGCATCAATCTAGTTTAATAACACTTCAGGTTGTTAATCTTAATACAACTTTTAAATCTACAAAATCTGTGATCTTAAAAATTCTCCACACAATATTTAGATTTAGTAAATAAACAAACTTATTTAATTCAATTATAAATTTTATTTATTTTTTTTTGTCAAATACTTTTTTAAAAAAAAAAAAATTTACACAATCCTAGATTTTATTTTTTTTTTTATTTTTGAAAATTATTTGTTGCAATAATTTTATTATGGTTCTAACTGAACACTCTCCACATTTATGAACAATTCTATAAATAATAATAGTTTAAAAGATTCTAAATCCGATATTCTTGATTGGAATTTAGTTCAAGCTGAAATGAAAAATAAATTAGGACTAGATATTTACGAAAGTTGGCTTAAAAAAATAACTTTTGTCGAGGAAATCAATAATTATATCTTATTATCTGTACCTACTAGATTCATTCGTGATTGGATTACATCTAGATACTTAGATCAAATCTTGAAAATTATAAAAAATTATAAAAAAGAAATTGTTCGAATTGAATTCAAAATAACTGAAAATAAACCTACTTCAACTCAGGATGAAAAAAATACTAATGTCATAGAAAATAAAGAAAATGTTTCTTTTATAAAAGACTCTTATTTACAATATAATCGAATAGATCCTAACAAAAATTTTGAAAACTTTATTACTGGCTCCAGCAATAAATTAGCATACGAAGCTTCTGTAAAAGTTTCAGAGAATATTTCACATTATAATCCACTTTATCTTTATGGTGGTGTTGGAATGGGCAAGACACATCTTTTAAATGCAATTGGTTATCACCTGAAAAAAGACAATAAGGTTATGTTTATATCAGCAGAACGTTTTATGTATCAATTTGTAAAATCAATCAAATCTAATGATATGGTTAAATTTAAAGAGTATTTTCGTAATACAGATATTTTGTTAATTGATGATATACAATTCATGAATGGTAAAGAGGCAATGCAAGAAGAATTTTTTCATACTTTTAATGCATTATTAGACAAAGGTTCTCAAATTATAATTTCTGCTGATAGATCTCCTAATAAACTGTCAAGAATTCAGGAAAGGATAAAGTCAAGATTTGCAGGAGGTCTAGTTGTGGATATTCAAAAAACTGATTTAGCACTCAGAAAAAAAATCCTTGAAAGTAAAATAAGTGACTTAAATAATTTGTATCCTGAAAAGTTTAATATACCTGAGGAAATTAAGGATTTTATAAGCATTAAAATCACAACGAGTGTAAGAGAATTGGTGGGTGCAATAAATAGAATTATATCCTTTTCAAGAATTTATAACAAAATACCAAGCTTAGCTGAGACAAAAGTTATATTAAAAGATTTACTTAATTTAAATGAAAATAAAGTAACTATTGATCTCATTCAAACTATTGTGTGTAAATTTTTTAAGATTAGTAAAAATGAAATGCTTTCATCAAGAAGATCTAGGTACCTAGTGAGACCACGGCAAACAGCAATTTATTTAACAAAAATTTTGACTTCAAAATCTCTTCCTGAAATTGGAAGAGAGTTTTCAAATAGAGATCACACAACTATAATTCACTCAGTTAAAACTATTGAAAAATTAAAAGAAAAAGATCCAGATATGATTGCAAATATAGATAAACTAAAAAATCAAATATTATATAGCAATAAAGAAAATGAAATTTAATGTAAACCAACAAGACCTACAGCAAGCATTAAATTATTGTCAAGGAGTCATAGAAAAACGAAGTACACTTCCAATATTGTCAAACATATTGCTCGATGCACAAAATTCAAAACTCACTATAACAGCAACAGATTTAGACTTAATATTTATTAATCAAATAAATAACGTCGAAGTCATAGAAGAAGGAAAAACAACCACTACATCGTCTACTATGTATGATATTGTTAGAAAACTCTCATCAGGAAAAAAAATAAATTTAACTTTAACAGACAATAGCAAACTTCATCTAGAATCAGAAAAATCTATTTTTAATTTAAATTGTATGCCCGCTTCGGAATTTCCTTTAACAGATGAAAATTTTAATGAGAATGAATTTAGCCTTAAATCAAAAGACCTATTAAAGTTGCTAAATAAATGTAAATTTTCTGTGTCAAATGATGAGACCAGACATTATTTAAGTGGAATTTATTTTCATCAAACAGAGGTTGAGGATAAGAATTACTTAACTGCAGTATCAACTGATAGTCATCGTATGTCCATTTCTAAACTCAGATTAAATGAAAAAAAAATTTTTGAACCGATTATATTACCTAAAAAGACTATTTTTCAATTAAGTTCATTATTAGAAAACTATGATGGTGAAGTAAAAATTTCAAATATGAAATCTAAGATAAAATTTGAATTAAATAATAGTATTTTAATTTCTAAGTTAATAGATGGAAAATTTCCTAATTACATTCAAGTAATTCCAAAAAATAATCAAAAAAAATTAGAAATTGACCTTAAAATTTTTCAAAGTTCGGTGGATAGAGTAGCCTCAGTATCGCTTGATAAAAAAGATGGTGTAAAATTTAGCTTAAGTAAAGATAAACTAGATTTGTCTGTAAATAATACCAACAGCGGTGATGGAAAAGAATCCCTTGTAGTGAAATTTGATCATGATTTAGAAATTAGTTTTAATTCTAAATATCTTATAGATGTTGCTTCACAATTAGATGGAAATAATATTGAAATGTTTCTAAATGATTCAGGTTCACCTGCGCTAATCAAAGATCCTGGTGATTTCGATAGTATTTTTGTAGTTATGCCTATGAAAGGTTAATTTAGCAATTTAAGTTCAGAATATATAGTTTTCTCTAAAATCCCTAAAAATTCTTCCTTGGAATAATCAGGTTTGATAGGTTCCAAAATTGAAATTGTAATTGTTTTGTTAATATCTTTTTTTCCTTTTTTTGGCCAGACATAACCAGAATTAATAGCAACCGGTTGGCATTTTATTTTCAATTCTTCATAAATCCTTGATGCACCTTTTTTAAATGGAGGTTGTTCGTGGGGTAATACTCGAGTTCCTTGAGGAAAAATTATTATTGGTCGATTTGTATTTGCAATTATTTTAGAAATATCTTCAAAAAAATTGATGTTTTCTTTCGATACCTTATTCCTTTTGATAGAAATTGATCCTATTTTTTTTAAGTACCAGCCAAAAATAGGTATCATAAGTAATTCTTTTTTTAAGATAAATACAGGAGAATTAAAAATTGTTTGTAGGAAAAAAGTTTCAAACATAGATTGATGAGAGGAAGCAATAAAAAATTTTTCATTTTTAATTAAATTTTCTTTACCTTTGACAATGATTTTTGTGGACAAGAAAATTTTTAAACAAATAGCAGCCCAATAACCCATTAATTTCCCACCAAAAAGTGTAAATTTTTGCGGTAAGATTAACGCTGGCAAAAAAATAATTGAAATTAAAATTATTCCTGAAAAAAAGAAAATTGAAAATAGAAAATTTCTTATCATTAATTATCAAAAGCTAAATTATCTCATGGTGCTTTTGTCTTTTTTTAACTACTCTTATTTTAGATCCATTAATTAATATTTCTATAGGTTTAGGTCTAAGATTATAATTAGAACTGAGTGATATACCATATGCACCTACATCGCAAATTGCGATAAAATCTTTCTCTTTTAGTTCTTGAAAATTTTTTATGGACGTAAACTTATCAGTGCTTTCGCAAATTGGGCCAACAAATTCATAAATTTTCTTTGATTTTTTACCTCTTTTTAACAAAGGTAAGATGCGATGTACTGCACCATAAAGTGCGGGTCTCATTAAATCATTCATAGCAGCATCCAGAATAACAAAATTTTTTTTATAACTCTCTTTAATGTAAATTACTTTTGATATTAAAACTCCTGTATTGCCAATTATCGATCTACCTGGCTCAAATATAATCTGAGATTTTTTATTTTTTAAAAATTTTTTAATTGCTGAATGATATTTTTTATAATTTAGTTTTTTATCATTATTGTATGGGATGCCCATACCTCCCCCAAGGTCAATAAAATCAAATTTATATTGGGTTTTTTTGATGATTTTATCTAATATTCTTAACATTTTTTCATAGGGTTTATGATCTAAAATTTGACTTCCAATATGAACACTTAAACATTTTAAATTAATATTTTTAGAATTCTTACAATATCTTACAAGTTCAAAAAATGTTTTATCATTAACTCCAAATTTGTTATCTTTTTTACCTGTCGATATTTGGCTCAAAGTTTTCGCATCAGTATTTGGATTTAATCTAATACCAATATTAACTTGTTTTTTTTTTATTTTAGCAATTTTATCAATTTCTATGATTTCGCTTTTGGACTCTGAATTTATTAATAAAATATTTTTATCAATTGCAAAATTAATTTCTTTGGAAGTCTTACCAACTCCTGAAAAAACAATCTTCTTTGGACTAATTCCAGCCTTAAGAGCTAACATTAATTCACCCATTGATACAACATCTGCCCCAAGTCCAAATTTTTTTATTTCTTTTATTAAATTTAAGTTAGTATTTGATTTAATAGCAAAACAAATTAATGGTGATATGGATTTAAAATTTTTTTTAAAATCATTTATATTTTCTCTAAGTTGTTTATACGAGTAGCAATATGCAGGTGTTCCATATTTTTTAGCAATATTTTGCAGGATTGTATTTTCAATCTTAAGTTTACTATTTAAAAATCTCATTAAGCTTTATTTTGAAAGTAGCTTGGTATTTTTGAATTACTTTGAGATTCTTTATAGACTGGGTCTCCTTTTTTTCCACAAGCGATCAATGTAGAAAATACAATTATTGCTAAAATAATCTTTTTTTTCATTTTTTTCTTTTATATTTCAATATCATTTTTTTAATATTATCAAAAGATGTTCCACCATATGATTTCTTAGAATTTACAGAATTCTTTAAATCAAACACTTTTAATACATCATTTGATAGTTTTGGTTCAATTTTTTTAAGTTCAGCCAGCGTTAATTGATCGAGATTTTTTTTCTTTTTTTCAGCAAAGTTCACAATATTAGCAGTCACTTTGTATGCTTTTCTAAATGGCATTGAGTGATTTTTTACGAGATAATCTGCAAGATCAGTTGCAGTCAAATATCCTGAGTTAGCTAATTCTATCATTTGCTTTTTATTTGGTGTAAAATTTTTAAGAATCTCATCAAGTATTTTTAAACAATTTTGTAGTGTATCATTAGATTTAAAAACAATTTCCTTATCGTCCTGAAGATCCTTGTAGTAAGATAAAGGTAAACTTTTTAAAACTGTAAGCATAGAAAACAAATTACCATAAATAATTCCAGACTTTCCTCGTAAAAATTCCAGTAAATCTGGATTTTTTTTTTGTGGCATTATCGAAGAACCAGTTACAACTTTATCTGATAAATTTATTAACTTGAAAGCATCAGAGTTCCATATGATAAGTTCCTCAGCTATTCTAGAAATATGCATGGCACAGACTGAAACAGAGTAAAGAAAATCTAGCACAAAATCCCTGTCAGAAATTGTATCTATTGAGTTATTAGTTGGTTTTGTAAATCCAAGTTTTTTTGTGGTGTAATTTCTATCAATATTAAAAGAGGTTCCAGTTAAAGCAGCGACACCTAAAGGATTTTCATTTAAACTATCTAGATTATTTATGAATCTCTTTTGATCTCTTTTAAACATTTCAACATAAGCCATCAAATAGTGGCCAAATGAAACTGGCTGAGCATTCTTTAAATGAGTAAATCCAGGCATAAGAGTATATATATTTTTCTCTGCTGCTCTTATTACACTTTTAATTACAGTATCTAATAAAATATTAATTTCTTTGGTTGATGATTTCATCCAAATTTTCAAGTCTGTAATCACCTGATCATTTCTTGATCGTGCTGTGTGAATAAAACCCGCATCTTCACCAATTATTTCAAAAAGTCTTTTTTCAATATTTATATGAATATCCTCGTACTTTTTATTAAATTCAAATTTTTTGTTTTTTATTTCTTTTTTGATTTTGTTTAGACCATAAACAATCTTATTCTTTATTTTAAAGGTAATAATTTTTTGTTTAAATAGCATTTCAACATGTGCAATAGATCCAATTATATCCTCTTTATATAGTCTCTTATCAACATCAATAGAATTTCCCACTTTTTGAAAAATTGATGAAGTGTTTTTTTTTATTCTATTGCCCCATATTGCCTGGTTGTTTTTATTTTTCGACATGATAATTAATTATACCTATTTAACATGAGATTTTTAATAATATTTGCTTTTTTAATATCTAATTGTGTAGCGGTAGAAATTAAAGACATAAAAAATCTTGTAATCAATAAAGAGCTTAAAAAATATGATGGATTAACGTTTTTAGATGATCAGAGTAATGAAATTCAACTTGATCAATTTGAAGGCAATTTGGTTTTGCTCAATTTTTGGGCAACTTGGTGCGCCCCATGCAAAGAGGAAATGCCATCTCTTGATCAATTGCAATCTCAAAAAAATTTAAACAATTTAAAAATATTTCCGATTAATGTTGGTCAGGATAATTTAGAAAAAGCCTCTAAATTTTTTGAGGATTTAGGAATAGATAATCTTAAGATATATTTCGACTCACCAATTACCTTAGCGAAAAAGTTTGGACTAAGAGGAGTGCCCACCACAATTTTGATAAACAAGGATGGATATGAGTTTGCAAGAATTGTTGGGTCAATAGATTTTAAGGAAAAAAATTTTGTTGAATGGTTGGCTAGTTACAACTAATTTTTGAAAAAATATGCAAAACCAACCAAAGCAATTATTGCAATAAATTGAAGCAAAACTCTTAACTGCATTAATTTATTTGAATATTTTTTGCTGGTTTCACCACCTTTAAATAAAGTTCCGATACCAAGAATTAAAACAATCCCAACCGCCATTAACAAAATTATAGATAATATTTTAACTACTATTCCAGATAACATGAAGGTATTGTAGGGTGTTTTTAAAATAAAAAAACATAATTCACACACTATGACATTTTGCCTAGATTCAGTAATGGTCAAACCAGAGACTAATAAAAAGATTAAAAATGCTATCATCTTACTTCATGGATATGGTGGTGATGGCAAGGATATTAGTATGCTCTCACTGAACTGGAAAAGACATTTACCTAATACTATTTTTATTTGTCCTAATGGTCATGAACCATGCAGTATAAACCCAAATGGATATCAGTGGTTTGATTTAAGCAAAGATGATCCAGAGTATATTTTGGATCAATCTATAAAGGCTGAAAAAAAATTATCAAAATTTATTGATGAAATTAAAAATGAATTTAATTTTGAAAATAAACAAATTTGTTTATCTGGTTTTAGCCAAGGCTGCATGATGTCAATTAACTTAGGACTTACTTCTGAAGAACCTTTTAATTGTGTTGTGGGTTTTTCTGGAAAAATTATTGATGAAAAGGATTTGAAATTGAGAAAAAAAAACTCACCAAGCATTTTGTTAATTCATGGTGATTCTGATCAAGTTGTATCGCCAAATTTTATGTTAGAGGCAAAAGATTTTTTTATGAGAAATAACATAGACATTGAGACGCATCTCATAAAAAATTGTGACCATCATATTCCTGTAAATGCTTCAAGTATTGCATTGAATTATATCTTAAAAAAATTTAATAATTCCTAAATATTGAAAAAAATTTTTATTTAAGTTAAAATTTGATATGAATAATTTTATTGATCAAGATATTTCACTAGAAAAATGTCCTGCACTAGTTTTAAATGCTGATTATAGGCCATTGAGCTACTATCCTCTATCACTATGGTCATGGCAGGATACTGTTAAATCAGTTTTTTTAGATCGTGTAATTATAGTAAGTAATTACGATCGTGTAGTAAGAAGTCCTTCATTTAATATGCAATTGCCTAGTGTAATTGCTCTAAAAGATTATATTGTTCCTCAATCTAAACCAAGTTTTACAAGATTTAATGTTTTTCTGAGAGATAAATTTTCCTGCCAGTATTGTGGCAGCAACGAGGAATTAACTTTTGATCATTTATTGCCTAGATCAAAAGGTGGAGAAACTAATTGGGATAACGTCGTTACAGCATGTTCTGCTTGTAACGTTAAAAAAGGAGGCAAACTATTAAAGTTATCGGGCATGAAACTGGCCCAACATCCTTATCAACCTTCAACAGAAGATTTACATCGTAATGGAAAAAATTTTCCCCCAAATTATTTACATAAAAGCTGGATGGATTATTTATATTGGGATGTTGAATTAGAAGCTTAAGTTTTATACTTTTTCTGATATTCGAATTGCAATTTTTGAACCTGTTTTTATTATTTTATCCATAATTGAATAAATGCCTTTTTTGGTAGCTCCTTTTTCATAAGCAATATCCTTATGATTAAGCTCATCTTCTCTGAATTTTATAATTTTCTTTTTTAGATTTTTCTCTTCTGGACCAAGTTGATTTATTTGGTCTTGGTAATGTTTATCTATTACTTCTTCAACGGAGGCAGTACATAGCATAGCTGCTTTTTTCCCAAGAATAGTAGACCCAAAACCTAAACCTACACCTAGCAGATCCCACAATGGCAAAAATTTTGTTGGCTCAATATTTCTTTTTTTTATTTCGTTTTCAAAAAATTGACAATGTTCAACTTCATGTTCTTTCATATCCTCAATTGTTTTTTTTAAATTGTCATTTTTAACAATTGTATTTAAAGCTAATAACTGACCTTCATAAATTTTGACAGCACCCCTCTCGCCTGCATGGTCAACTCTAATAAATTCTTCAACTCTTCTATCAGTTTTTTTCATATTTAGTAAAAATTTTTGCTAGCGTTATAATAAATAATATACTTATTACAATATTAATAGTAGTTAGTGATAATCCTAAAATCCTAAATGTCACATCTTTACAGCTTATAGTCTTTTCACTTAGTTGATTTAGTAATTCCTCTTTACTTACATTTTCAGAAAAGTTTTTTACACCACAAACAGTTGATTCTTGAAAAATGCCTTGTTCTATGCCGAAATGATACAATGAAATAAAAAAAGAAAAAATAAAAGTTAGTATTAAAAGTAAAATAAAGAAATTTTCATTTTTCTTTATAATAAACATTAGAGATATCAAAATTATACTTAACCCATAAGGAATTCTCTCTATCAAACATAAATTACATGGTTGGTGGCCCAGAACATGTTCTATAAAATAAGCAGAAATTAAAGCTATTAGACAAAATAGAAAAATTATTCTCAAGTAAATTTCAGTTTTAAGATTAAACATGAGATTTAAAAATCAGATAAATTATTAAGCTAATAATAACAATTAATATTCCAATTATTGTAAACCATTTTGACCCATGTTTATCCATATATTCATTAAATAAATCACCGAACTTATAAGAAAGGTATGATACGATGAAAAATCTTAATCCTCGGGAAATTAAACTTATCAAAACAAATATTAAAAAGTTGAATCCTATTAGGCCGCTTGCAATTGTAAAAACTTTATATGGAAGAGGAGTAAAACCAGCTAAAAAAAGTACTCCTAACCAAGCATAAAAACCATCACTATTAACTAAGTTTTCTTTAATTTTTGATAACTTATCCTCATAACCATAAAAACTCATAATGTGTGCTCCAAATTCAAAAAAGAACGCACCAATTAAGTAACCAAGCATACCACCTAAAACTGAAAAAATTGTAGTTATAAGAAAGATTTTAATAAAATCATTTTTTTTTGATATTACCATTGGAATAACCATTACATCTGGCGGAATAGGAAAAAATGAACTTTCAACAAAAGAGACTATTGCCAAATAATATTTAGAACTTTTGTGAGCTGCTAAATCTAAACATTTTTTGCAAAGACTTTTAAACATTTTTTGGTTTTAATATAATTTTAGTTCTTATACTATTTAATAAATTATTAAATAACTAGGGCGAATGGCGGAACTGGTAGACGCGCACGACTCAAAATCGTGTTTCGCAAGAAGTGAGAGTTCGATTCTCTCTTCGCCCACCAAATTATGGAATTAAGTAAAATTAAAAGTTTAGTAGAACTTTTTTTCACGAAGTATAAGGAGTTAAACTCTACTTCTAATAAACCATTTTTAAAGTGGTTAAAGGATAATAAGAAAGATTTTCTTACTTGGGAACAAGTTGAAAGAAATATTCAAATTTTATCTGAATATTTAAGAAAAAATTTATCTAAAGGAGATAGGTGCATTTTATTATCTGAAAATCGACCTGAATGGTTTATTTCTGATATAGCCATAATGAACGCTGGTGGGGTGACAGTTCCTTTATTTACAACTTACTCTGAAAAAGATTATGAATATATCATTAATGATTGTAATCCAAAAATTTGTATTGTCTCAAATTATACTCAATTAAAAAAAATAGATAAATTCATTTCAGATAAAATAAAAGTTTTATCAATAGAAAATATAGATAAACAAATTGATAGTATAGAAAATATCTTTGAAAGATTTTCTAAAGAAAAAATTTTAGATCATTTAAGCTTTAACAAAAATATTGAAAGAAAAGATCTAGCTTGTATCATTTACACATCAGGAACAACTGGTAATCCTAAAGGTGTAATGCTGAGTCATGGGGGTATTTTATCTAATTGTGAGGGTGCACAAGAAATTTTGAATTCGCTTGTTAAAGATAGTGAACCTGTTTTTTTGACTTGGCTACCTTTATCTCATTCATATGAACATGCTGTTCAATTTGTACAAATCACATTAGGAGCAAAAATTTATTATGCTGAAAGTTTAGAAAAATTATTAACTAATATGTCAGTTGCTAAACCAACTATAATGACTGCTGTGCCAAGATTTTATCAAAATTTGTATAGCAAGATTTCGATTAATTTTTCAAAACAAACAGGTCTCAAGAAAAAATTAATATCCTCGACGATTTTGCTCGGAATAAAAAAACTAAATAATGAGAATATGAGCTTCAGAGAAAAAATACTAAATTATTTATGTGAAAAATTAGTAAGACAAAAAATCAAAAATCAGTTTGGGGGAAATTTAAAGGCTTTTGTTTCTGGTGGGGGCGCATTAGATCAAAAAATTGGTGAATTTTTGAATTCTATCGGATTGCCAACTTTACAAGGTTATGGCCTAACAGAAGCATCCCCAGTAGTAAGTTGCAATATACCTGAAAAAATCAAGATTGATACAGTTGGACCTCCTTTTAAAACTAATGAGGTGAAGATTGCACAGGATGGTGAAATTCTGGTCAAAGGCGAAAATGTAATGCTTGGTTACTGGAACATGAAAAAAGAAACAGACGATATACTTAAAAATGGTTGGTTACACACAGGAGATATAGGTGAAATTACAAAAGAGGGAAATTTGAAAATTACTGACAGAAAAAAAGAAATTATTGTAAATTCTGGTGGTGATAACATTTCACCCTCGAAAATTGAAAATTTATTGTGTCTTGACGACAAAATTAAACAAAGTTTTGTTTATGGAGACAAAAAAACTTATTTAGTTGCTTTAATTGTAAGTGATAGTGAAAAAAATAAAAAAGAAATTGAATTATATATAGATGATCTAAATAAAAACTTATCTCTTGTTGAAAGAGTAAAAAAAATAAAATTGATTAATGAAGAATTTACAATTGAAAATGGAATGTTAACACCAACTTTAAAACTAAAAAGAAAAAAAATTTTAGAAAAATATAAAGAACATTTAGAAAAACTTTATTAATTTTTTACAAAATATTTGATTATTAAGCGCATAAACACTAACTTTTTTACAATTTAAATTTTTTTTAAAAAAAATTTTTATTTTAATTTTATTTTTAAAATTTTCTTTAAAATTTAAGATTTGACATAAGGCACATAAAAAAATAAAAATAGATTAATAGCGAATCAATTGATTCGTTTAACTTAAAAAAGGGAGCTAAAGATGCCTAAGAGAAGAAAAAAAGCAAAGAAGGCTAAGAAAAAAGCTAAGAAAAAAGCTAAAAAAAGAAGAAGAAGATAATTACTTAGTATTCTTTATTAAAAACGCTTCTCATAACGATTTACGTGTGAGAGGCGTTTTTTTTTATTCCTCTATATCTTCTTCATTTTCTGAAACTCCCTCTTCTTCAGGTAAATCTGATGAAGCTTGCTTTATTGGTGCTGCCTCTGGTTTAGGTTGAGTATTTAAGTTTCTTTTTAAAGCTTTATCTAATTTTTTTTGAGTATCCTCTAATGACAGATTTAGAATTATTTGAAATTCTGAGAGGATTCTTTCATATGCTTTTTCAAACAATTGTCTTTCGCTATAAGATTGGTCAACCATCAAATCATCCCCCTTATTAAGGTCTCTTACTACTTCAGCTAACTCATAAATCTTACCTGATGAAATCTTTGCTTCATATTCCTGTGCTCTCCTACTCCACATAGATCTTTTTATTTTAGGCTTACTTTTTAATATTGAGATGCATTTATTTACCTGATTAATAGTAGCTAATGGTCTTAAGTGTAATTGTTTATTAACAGGCACCATTCCATTTGCTTTATCTTTTTCAAATTTTATAACGTAAGTTTCAACGTCTATTCCTCCAATATTTATTTTTTTGAATTCAGTAATTTGCCCAACACCATGTTTTGGGTATACGACGTAATCTTTGATTTTATATTCTCTTTTTTCTGTTTCTTGTTTTTTTACTTTTTTAATTTCTGGTTTAGCCTCATTATTTTTTGTAATTCTTAAACCATCACTTTTCTGTTCTGTAGTTTTTACTTCAGATTTTATAGATTTTTTTAAAGGTATTTTTTTAGTCTTAATTAATTTTTTTGGTAATTTATTTATCTTCTTTTTTACTTTTTTTAATTTAACAATCTTTTTGGTTTTTGCCTTTTTTTTTGATTTAGTAGCTTTATTTTTTTTAAAGGTTTTCTTTAAAATACTTTTCAAACTTATTTTGCTCATCTTTATATTTTTCGTGATCCGATGGAGGATCTTTCTTAACTGTTATATTTGGCCAGATTTCGGAATATTGTTTATTGATCTCAAGCCATTTATCAGACCCTAGCTCTGTATCAGCTTTTATTGCATCAACAGGACACTCAGGCTCACAAACGCCACAATCTATACACTCATCAGGTTTAATTACAAGCATATTTTTTCCCTCATAGAAACAATCTACAGGGCAAACTTCAACACAATCCATTAACTTACATTTAATGCATTTGTCATTAACTATATATGTCATTATTGATTTTCTTTTTTAATTTTTTCTTTGATATCTCCCATGATCTTATTGTCAATATACAATAAGCCTGCAAGTCGTCTCATCAAATTAGTTTCAAACATATCTGCTTCTTTATTTGAGTAAATTATTCTCCAAAGGGTTTCTATAATTTCAATTTTTTTTTTATCATCCATATTTTTAACTTCCCTTGTAAAATCCAAAATTTGGTTAGAGTTTTCCTCTATTTCTTTACCTTCTTTTAAAATATTTTCTAAATTATCTTGGTCTGCACCTATTTTCAAAAGTGCCTTACTTATTATAACCTCTTCTTCTTTTGAGAAGTTCTCATCAATTTTTGCAGCATGAATCAATAATGCCGCAACTCTTGCTAAATCACTAGTTTTAGTATCTCCTTTTTTTTCTTTAAAAAACATTACTTACTGGTTTAAATTTAAATTTTTTAACACTTTAAAAGGACTTTCTTTAATGAATTTTTTATTTACTTTTTTTGAGCTTTTTCTTGGATTGTATTTAAAAAATATATCATTATTTTTTTCAAAAACTTTATAACCCATAATTTTTAAAAGCTTTTTAAAGTTGTCCTTATTACATCCAAGTAAATTCAACATTTCAGGAATTAACTTAATTTCATTCTTTTCTGTATTTGAATTAATAATTTGAACAAATAATCTTTCTAAAATATCAATCCTTACATAAAAATTGTCAAATTTCTCAAATCCACAAAGTAACATAAAATTTCTGTTTTTAATTTTGTCGTTTTCTAAAAAATTTAAACCAAACACAGGAGGTTTTAAATTAAAATATTTTTGATGATAATTTTTCCAAAGTAAAGTTCTTAAGGACACAGCCTCTGGTTTGATTAATTTGTGTAAAAATACATGATATCTTCCAAACTTTACTCCTTGATCTCTCAAAAATTTTCTCTCATTTTGTCCTAATATTTTTAGATAATCTGTAACTTGATTTCTTTGAAGAACTCCATTGTTCTCATACAATTGATATGCAAGAGCTTTAATTGATGAATTTTTTTCCTTAAGATTTCTCAAATCAATTAAACTGCTTAAAACATTTTGTATTTTATTTTTTAGCCATTTCACCAAATAATTATCTAATTTCTTTAATTGATCTGTTTCCAGAATATCATCAACTATAAGAACAATATTTGGATTTAAATAATCTCTACCTGGTTGCAATTTTGCTATTGGAGACTTTCTCCAATAAATTTTAAAATCCTCGTTTAGTTCTATTAAACCTGTCTCGATTATTGTATCTATTCTTTTTTGAAGTTCTGGACCAACTGTCTGTCTTGCTGCTTTTTTAAGCGATTTGATATCTGTTTCTAAAGCACCCTTTTTTAAATCTAGTTCTAATTTAAGTCCATTTATCTTTCCAATAAATTGATCATCAATCATTACTTCGTTATTTTCTAAAATTTTAGTATCAAATTCCATATCTTGCTTTAAGCCTCTTGCTAGGACACTTGCCCTTTTGTCAATAAAAGTTTTTGTAAGCTCCTCATGTAATCTATCTGATAACTTATCCTCTAAGTGTTTTGTTTTTTCTATCCAATAGTTTTGATTTTCTATCCAATTATTTTTATTTGAAACATATGACCAAGTTCTTACATTTGCAATTCTATTTGATAAAGAATCTACATTTCCATCTAATTTATCAAGTTTGACGAGTTGAAGTCGCATATAATCATCTGTAATTTTACCCTTTTCACTTGTTAAATATTTAAAAACATTTTCAATCACTTCATAGTGATTGCCATAGGTTTTTTTAACAAAATCAGGTATTTGGCAACATTCCCATAAAAGACTTAATTTATCTTTATCAAATTTAATATTTTCTAAATTTTTATCTCTTAAAAAAAATTTTAAGGCTTTTTCATCTTCGCACTCATGTATTTTTCTTAACCATCTTCTATTAGGCTTTTCCTCTAAAGACTTTAATAATTTAAAAGGACTCTCAAAGTTTAAATTTGAATTTCTCCAAAATAAAGATTGGATTTCCTCAAATTTATGATTTTCCAATAAATCTACTTCATCAGCATTTATTTCTTTGCACTCTCCTGTTATACCAAAATTTCCATTGTTCAAATATCTTCCTGCTCTACCAGCTATTTGGCCAATTTCTGCTAAATTTAGCTTTCTTAATTTTTTTCCATCAAATTTTTTTAAATTGGAAAAATAAACGTGATCAAGATCCATATTAATTCCCATACCAATAGCATCAGTTGCTACTAGAAAATCAACATCTCCGGATTGATACAGCTCTACTTGTGCATTCCTTGTCTTTGGGCTTAGAGATCCCATAACAATAGAAGCTCCTCCTTTTTGTCTTCTTATAAGTTCAGCGATGGCGTAAACTTCCTCTGCAGAAAATGCTATAATTGCAGTTTTTCTTTGAATTCTTGAAATTTTTTTATGACCAACATAAGAAAGTTTTGAAAGTCTAGTTCGATTTATAAATTCGATGTCATCATCAAGATTAGAAATAATTGGTCTTATAGTATTTGATCCCATTAACATTGTTAATTTTATTCCTCTTAAGTTCAATAATCTGTCTGTAAAAATATGACCTCGCTCATGGTCTGCGCACATTTGAATTTCATCCACGCCTACAAAATCTAATTCTTTATCAATAGGCATAGATTCAACAGTACACAGATAATACTTTGCATTTGTAGGAATTATTTTTTCTTCACCAGTAATTAATGCAACTTTATCTAAACTTACCTTTTTAATTACCTTGTCGTAAACTTCTCTAGCTAACAATCTCAAAGGGAAACCTATCATTCCAGTGTCAAACGACAGCATAGTCTCAATAGCAAGATGAGTTTTACCTGTATTTGTTGGGCCAAGGACAGCTGTAATTTTATTTTTTGTCATTTCTATCTTTGGTATATCTTAATTTTTATCTACCAGATGTAGTTGTTGTTAAAGAACAAAAATAGACTAAAACATGACCGAATCGATGGATAAAAAGTTCTCATTTTTTTAAATAATAATTTAACTTAACATAATTAAATTAATTATAAAGATTATGTGCTGAATGCTTAGTCAGTTGTTTTGATTTTTAAAATTTTCCAAATTCCTGATGCTGACGTAATTATCTTGCCATTACAATTTAACTCACAAAATAAAAATACAAGAGTTTTTGTTTTTTTTAATATTTTAACTTTCCCGTGGATTTCATCATTAACTTTTGATGATCCAATAAACTTTATATCTAAAGAAATTGTTACGCAGGGTGCATTATCAGCTGATCTATGTGCTGCTGTGCCGGCACCAGCATCTATCAGTGCAGACAAATAACCCCCATGAGTAAT
The DNA here is from genome assembly GCA_902528545.1 of uncultured Pelagibacteraceae bacterium. Lineage (GTDB taxonomy): Bacteria > Pseudomonadota > Alphaproteobacteria > Pelagibacterales > Pelagibacteraceae > Pelagibacter. The sequence goes on from CABZTB010000001.1 coordinate 432,171, forward strand.
TCCTGCAGCATTTAAATGATTATTATTAATCGTTGATTTAAATTCGTATTCATTTTCAGAGATATTTCTAAATAAAAGGCCTCCGTTATGTTTCATAAAACCTGGTTTGAGACTGATTTGTTCAAATTGATTAGACATAATTTTTTATAATATAAAAGTTAAGATTAATATAATTACAAAAATAGAAACAAAAAAATATATTACCGACATTTGAAGAGATATTTTTTCTAACCATTTTAACATAATTTTCCTTTTTTATGGTGCGCCTGCTAGGAGTCGAACCCAGAACCTCCTGGTCCGTAGCCAAGCGCTCTATCCAATTGAGCTACAGGCGCATTTATAAATATATTTGTTTATAGTATATCAATATTTAGTGTATTTTAATGATAAGATAAAATTAAAATTTATGAACAACAAACCTGATGACGTGGTCATTTGTAGTGCAGTTAGGACTCCTATAGGCACTTATAAGGGATCATTAAAAGATTTGAAAGGAGATCAACTTGGTACTATCGTGATAAATGAGGTTTTGAAAAGAAGTAAAATATCTAATAATCAAATTGATGAAGTAATAATGGGCCAGGTTTTGACTGCTGCTGGAGGACAGAACCCTGCGAGACAAGCAGCAGTAAATGCTGGGATCCCTGTATCCAAACCTGCTTATTTAGTAAACCAAGTTTGTGGATCAGGACTAAGGGCCATTATTTCAGGTTATCAACAAATTAAATTAGGAGATGCAAATAATGTAATTTGTGGGGGTCAAGAGAATATGTCGATGACACCTTACTCTTATTTTTATTCAGAGAAAAAAGAAATTTCAAAAGATCAATTAATCAATACTATGATTCACGATGGTTTAACTGATGCTTTTAAAAATTACCACATGGGAGTTACAGCTGAAAATGTTGCAAAAAAGTTTAATATTTCTAGAAAACAACAAGATGAATTTGCTCTTCAATCCCAAAAAAAAACAGAAATTGCAATTGAAAATAATAAATTTGATGATGAAATAGTTCAGATAAATCACAAAGGTATTATTTTAAAAAAAGATGAACACCCAAGAAAAGATTTAAAATTATCTGATTTAGAAAAATTAAAAACAGCTTTTAAAGATGGTGGGACTGTAACACCCGGAAACTCATCTGGTATAAATGATGGGGCAGCAGCTTTATTACTAACTACATTTAAGGAAGCTCAACACAATTCACTTAAACCATTGGCCAAAATTATTTCCTGGGCATCTGTTGGTTTGGATCCGTCTTTAATGGGTCTTGGTCCTATAGAAGCTATCCGCCAAGCATCAAAAAAAGTAAATTGGAATTTAAATGAAATCGATTTATTTGAAATTAATGAGGCTTTTGCCGCTCAAGCTATAGCAGTTATCAGTGAATTGGGTATTGATGAAAACAAAGTTAATGTAAATGGTGGGGCTATTGCTTTAGGTCACCCAATAGGTGCATCTGGAGCAAGGATACTTGTGACACTTATACATGAAATGAAAAAACAGAATAAAGAAAGAGGTTGTGCCGCACTTTGCATAGGTGGCGGTATGGGAATTGCGCTATGTGTAGAAAAAATTTAGGAATTAATTTTTCCGTATTTTTCCTCTAACAAGATTTTTTGGATCCACACATTAGCATCTTTATATGTGTTGAATTTTGGTTGAATAAATATATTTAATAACTTTTTAATCATTATTTGAGTATTTCAATAAAGAGTGTCAAAAAATTGGATAGAATGTGTTAAAATTAAAGATTAAGTAAATTTTTTTTATGTATACAACTTTTAAAAATGACTGAAAAATTGTTAGTTCCTGACATAGGTGATTTTGAGAACGTGGAAGTTATAGAGCTTTTAGTAAAAGAGGGTCAAGAAATTAAAAAAAATGATCCTGTTGTTACTATTGAAAGTGATAAATCGAGTGTTGAAATACCATCAATATTTTCTGGCAAAGTCGAGTCTGTAAATGTTAAAGTTGGAGATAAGGTTTCAAAGGGAGATCTATTAATAAATATTTCTTCAAATCAATCATTATCTCAAAAAGAAAGTGTTCCAAAAGAAACTGAAAATTTAATTCAAGAAGCTGAGAGTACTTTAAGAAAACATCAGGACCAAAATATTCCACAAAAAATAATTGAGACCGAAAAACCAAAAATAATCCAAGTAGTTAAAGAAGGGGATATCGATCCACTAGAAACAAGTGAATGGCTAGAGTCTTTGTCAGCAGTAATAGAAAAAGACGGAAATCAGAGGGCACATTATTTAATTAAAGAACTTATTAACAAAGCTTATATGGAGGGTGCCAATATACCCTATACGCAAAATACTCCTTATATAAACACTATACCAGTTAACGAGGAAAAAAAATCTAATGGAGATCAAAATATAGAGAGAAGAATTAGATCTTTGATTAGATGGAATGCTGCCGCAATGGTAGTTAGAGCAAATAAAAAATTCCCAGAACTTGGAGGGCATATTGGAACTTTTGCATCTGCTGCAACTCTTTACGATGTTGGTATGAATCATTTTTGGAGAGCTAAAAATAATAAATTTGGTGGAGATTTAATCTATTTTCAAGGTCATAGCGCTCCAGGTATGTACGCTAGAGCTTATCTAGAAGGTAGACTTAACGAAAAACAATTAGATAGTTTCAGACAAGAAGTAAACCCTGGTGGTCTTTCCTCATACCCTCATCCTTGGCTAATGCCGAATTTTTGGCAATTTCCAACAGTGTCCATGGGATTAGGTCCAATGCTTGCAATTTATCAAGCAAGATTCATGAAGTACTTAATTAATAGAGGTCTCATCAAAGATGAAGGTAGAAAAGTTTGGGCATTTTTAGGTGATGGAGAAATGGATGAACCGGAATCTTTAGGCGCGATTGGTTTAGCCGCAAGAGAAAAATTAGATAACTTAATATTTGTTGTAAATTGTAATCTTCAAAGACTAGACGGACCAGTTCGTGGAAACGGAAAAATAATTCAGGAATTAGAAGGAATTTTTAGAGGCGCAGGATGGAATGTTATAAAAGTTATTTGGGGCTCTTATTGGGATCCATTGCTTGCCAATGATAAAACAGGTCATTTAGTTAAAACAATGAATGAGACTGTCGATGGCGAGTATCAAGCAATGAAAGCAAGAGATGGTGCGTATGTGAGAGAAAAATTTTTTGGAAAATATTTAGAGACCAAAGAATTGGTTTCCAGTCTTTCAGACAAAGATATTTGGCGATTAAACAGGGGTGGTCACGACCCTCATAAAGTTTTTGCAGCTTATGATAAAGCATCTAAAAATGTTGGAAGTCCTACAGTTGTAATTGCAAAAACTATTAAGGGTTATGGAATGGGCAAAAGTGGTGAGAGTGTAAATACAACTCACCAGACTAAGAAGTTAGATATCGACGACTTAATGTATTACAGAGATAGGTTTGATGTTCCATTAACAGATCAACAAGTTAAGAATATTGAATACTACAAGCCTGATCAAAATTCTCCAGAGATTAAATACATAAATGAAAGACGAATTCAACTGGGTGGTTTTATTCCTGAAAGAACAACTTACGCCAAACCTGTTAAAGCACCACCAAAAGATATTTTCGATAATATGAAAGTTTCTACAGGTGAAAAAGAAATGTCGACCACAATGGCATTGGTCAGAATGTTAACAAACCTTTTGAGAGATAAAAATGTTGCACCAAGACTGGTTCCAATCATACCTGATGAGGCTAGAACATTCGGAATGGAGGGTTTTTTCCAAAAAATAGGAATTTATGCTCATGAAGGTCAAAAATATGAGCCAGAAGACTCTGCTCAATTAAGTTCGTATAAAGAGGAAAAGAGTGGTCAAGTTTTAGAGGAAGGAATTAACGAGGCTGGAGCGATGTCATCTTGGATCGCTGCAGGAACTTCATACACAAACCATGATATAGAAATGATCCCAATTTATCTTTTTTACTCAATGTTTGGCTTTCAGAGAATTGGTGATTTTGCTTGGGCGGGTGCTGATAGCCAGTCCAGAGGGTTTTTGATCGGAGCAACCGCTGGAAGAACAACTCTTGCTGGGGAAGGTTTACAACATCAAGATGGTCATAGTCATTTGATGGCTTCAACCATTCCTAATTGCAGATCATACGATCCAACATTTCACTACGAGCTTGCAGTCATTTTTCGAGAAGGTTTAAGAAGAATGCATGAGAAAAAAGAAAACATTTTCTATTATATTACGACCATGAATGAAAATTATCCTCATCCAGAAATGCCAAAAGATAAATCATGTGAGGATGGTATTTTAAAAGGAATGTATAAAATAAAGGAGTTTAACAAGTATAAAAAAACTAAAATTCAATTTCTTGGATCTGGCACAATCCTAAGAGAAATGATAGCTGGTGCCGAAATATTACAAAATGAGTACCAAATCGATAGTGAGATTTGGAGTGTCACTAGCTTTAATGAATTAAGAAGGGACGGCCTTGAGGTAGAGAGATACAATCTTCTAAATCCTGATAAAGAGCCTAAAAAAAGCTATGTAGAAAAATGTTTGGGTAATACTGAAGGACCAATTTTAGCAGCTTCTGATTATATGAGAATGAATTCTGACCAGATTAGACCATACGTAAATAAAAGTTTTTATTCATTAGGAACAGATGGATTTGGTCGAAGTGATACAAGAAAGAAGTTAAGAAAATTTTTTGAAGTTGATAAGGAACATATCACAACATATGGTTTGAGTATTTTAGCTAAGGAACAGCTTATTGCATCAAAATATGCAAAAGAAGCAATCAAAAAGTATAAGATTGATATTGATAAACCTATGCCAACAAAATTATAGAATGCCCAAAAAAGATATAAAAGTTCCAAATATTGGTGAATTTAAAGATGTAGAGGTTATTGAAATTATAGTCAAAAAGGGTCAAGAGATTAAAAAAAATGATCCTTTAATAACAATTGAAAGTGATAAATCGAGTGTTGAAATACCCTCATTACATAATGGAATAGTTACAGAATTAAATTTAAATGTTGGGGATAAGGTTTCTGAAGGTGATAAAATATTAGAAATTGAATTAAAAGACAATCAAGTAGAAACTCAATTAAAAACTGAAGAAATAAAAACAATTAAAAAAGAAAATACTAAGGAAAAAAAAATAGAAATTAGAAGAGAAGTTGGATCAAAAAATGTTATCGTAAAAGATTTTTCTAAAAAAACTGCAGCCTCACCAAAAGTCAGAAAATTTGCAAGAGAACTTGGTGTTGATATTAGTAAAGTTGAAGGTAGTGAAAGACTAGGAAGAGTAACTGAAAGTGATGTAAAGTCATTTGTCGCAAATAAACCTGAGAGAAATTCTGAAAAAGAATTCAAAAAAGATGAAACGATAGAACTAGAATATCCTCACTCTGAATTTGGAAAAACAGAAATAAAGGATATTCCAAGAGTGAAGAGACTCTCGTCTAAATATCTTATGAATTCTTGGACTAATATTCCCCATGTGACCAATCATGATGAAGCAGATATAACTGAATTAGAGGAGTTTAGAACATCTCTTACAGATATTTACACCGGAGAAAAAAAAAAAATTACTCCTTTAGCTTTTATCGTCAAAGCATTAACTGCATCACTTAAAAAATTTCCAAATTTTAATTCATCTATAGATGAAATTGATAAAGGAAAAATGACCTTAAAAAAGTATTACCATATTGGAATAGCAGTAGATACGAAGCATGGACTTATGGTGCCAAAACTAAGAAATGCTGATAATAAGAATATTTCATTAATTGGCAACGAACTTAAAAAATTAAGTGATCAGTGCAGGAATCTTAAAATTGATAAAAAAGAATTATTTGGTGGTTCCATGACAATAACAAGTCTAGGAGGTATTGGCGGTTCTTTTTTTACACCTATAATTAATTATCCTGAAGTTGCAATTTTGGGAGTTGGCAAATCTCAAAAAAAACAAATTTTTATTGATGGAAAATTTATTACACGAACTATGTTACCTTTATCTTTATCATATGATCACAGAATAATTGATGGAGCTGAAGCAGCTCGATTTAACAACGATTTGAAAGACAATCTTGGAAAAAATTTTGCTTACAAATTAGCTGTGTAAAAATATGTCAAAAACTCTCTCATTATTTAGTGCACTATTATGCACTTTCATTTGGGGGACTACATTTATTGCACAAGATACAGGCATGGACGACATTGGCCCATTCACTTTTAATTCAGTAAGATTTTTTGTGGGTTTTTTAGCAATTGTTCCTTTAGCATTAATGTTTGAAGCAAAAAAACTAAAAAAAGAATTTAAATTTGATACAAAAACATTCGTTATCCTGTCCTTTTTAATCGGACTATCATTATTTTTGGGCTCAGCATTACAACAGGTTGCGTTGCTTTACACTGATGTAGCAAATGCTGCTTTTTTTACAATTTTTTATGTTCCAATGGTCCCAATAATTATTTTCATCTTTAAAAAAGATTTTTTACACTGGAGTGTATGGCCATCAGTAATTTTATGTTTAATTGGTGGATATTTATTAACAAATTTTCAAGATGCAACTGTAAGATTAGGTGATACCCTTGTCGTATTAGGAGCTTTATTTTGGAGTACACATATTATTTTTACTGGTATGATTGTCAAAAAGTACAATCTACCATTGACTATTGGTGCAATTCAAACTCTGCTAGTTGCTCTATTCTCATTTATAATAGGTTTATTTTCTGAAGAATTTGTAATTGCTAATATATTAAATGAAATAGACTCGATTTTATATGCTGGTATTTTATCAGGTGGTTTTGCATTTGTTTTACAAATTTATGCTCAAAGAAATATAACTCCAGCACCAGCAGCAATAATTTTTTCTTTGGAGGGTGTGTTTGCAACAATTGCTGCCTGGTTTCTTTTAAATCAAATATTAGGCATTAATAATTTACTTGGTTGTTTTTTTATATTAAGTGGAGTTTTATTATCTCAATTGGTTCCATTAATAAGGAAACCAAGTTAACTATATATTATATAAAATAAAATTAAGCCAAGAATTATCCGATAAATTACAAATACATTAAAAGAAATTTTACTTATAAATTTAAGAAAATATCTAATTGTAAAAAATGAAAACATAAATGATAAAAAAGTAGCAATTAATAATAAATAATTAATTTCTATTGATTGTTCAAAAGCCTCTCTTAAACCTAGGAAGCTTGCCCCTGCTAATGCAGGTATAGATAGTAAAAAAGAAATTTTACTAGCATCTGTTCTATTGAAATTCAAAAATCTTGCTGCTGTAATTGTTATTCCAGCCCTACTTACCCCTGGTATCAACGCTAATATTTGAAATAAACCAATTAATAAAACTGATTTAATATTTAAATCTGTAGAAATGTTACGATCAATTTTTCTTTGATCAGCAAAGAAAAGTATGAATCCAAAAAATATTGTTGTTGATGCAATTACTTTTGTGTTTCTTAAAAGATGAATAAATTCAGTGGAATACAAAATGTATCCAAAAAATATTAAAGGCAAGGAGCCAATAATTATTAAACTTAATAACCTATTATTATTTCTTAGATCAAATAGCTCTTTTCTAAAATAAAAAATTACTGCAATTAATGAGCCTAAATGTAGACTTATGTCTATTAATAAAGAACTTGTTTCTAAATTATAAAAATTTGATACCAATATTAAATGAGCTGACGAACTTATTGGTAAAAATTCAGAAATTCCTTGAACAGCAGAAAGGATTAAAATTTCTATAAAATCTTGCAACATACATGTGTCGTAGCTTAAAAAATATTCATTTTAAACAATTCGATTTAATCATATTAGGTATGCAAAAATCAGATTAAGTAGATTTTAAGCTAAATATTATTGTAATTAGGTAATAATAATTGACCTATTTATTTCTTTCACTAATAAAAACTATGTATATTTTGCGATAAATTTATAAAAATTTATGACTGATAAAATGCTAAAATTCGTAAAAATAGGTCAACAAACCCCACCTAAAAGAGGAGTTGATAATAGGAAAGATGATTTTAATGAAATCTATGATGAATTTATCACTCAAAAAGCACAAGAGCAGTCAAGTAGATGCTCTCAATGTGGCGTTCCTTTTTGCCAAGTCCATTGTCCTTTAAGTAATAACATCCCTGATTGGCTTAAATTGACTGCTGAAGGCAGATTGAAGGAAGCTTATGAATTATCTCAAAGTACAAATAATATGCCTGAGGTTTGTGGCAGAATATGCCCTCAAGACAGACTATGTGAGGGTAATTGTGTTATTGAGCAGTCAGGCCATGGCACTGTAACAATTGGATCAGTTGAAAAATATATTACTGATAGTGCTTGGGAAAACGGATGGGTAAAGCCTATATCAATCAAACACGAAAAAGACCAAAGTGTTGGAATAATTGGTGCTGGACCCGCTGGACTGGCAGCTGCTGAACAACTTAGGAAAAATGGATATCAAATTACTGTTTATGACAGATATGATAGAGCAGGCGGTTTGTTAATTTATGGAATTCCAAATTTTAAATTAGAAAAACATGTGGTCGAGAGGAGAACAAAATTGTTGAAAGATGGTGGAATTAAATTTGAACAAAATTTTGAGGTTGGTAAGGATGCAACTTTAGAGCAATTGAGAAAAAAACATGATGCAATTTTAATTGCTACTGGAGTTTATAAACCAAGAGAAATTAATCTACCAGGTAATGATTTAGATAATATTTTTCCTGCTATGGAGTTTTTAACTGCATCAAATAAAAAGGGGTTGGGAGACAAAGATGATTTGTTCGATAAAGGTATATTAAACGCCGAGGGTAAAGATGTAGTTGTTATTGGAGGTGGAGATACCGCTATGGATTGTGTTCGAACATCAGTAAGACAAAAAGCTAATTCAGTTAAATGTTTATATAGAAGAGATAAAGATAATATGCCTGGATCTGCAAGAGAAGTAGCTAATGCAGAAGAAGAGGGTGTTGAATTTGTTTGGTTATCTAGTCCAAAAGAATTTAGAGGAAAAAATAAAATTGAAAAATTAATTGTAGATCAAATTCAACTTGGAGATCCAGATGATTCAGGGAGAAGAAGACCAGAAATTAAAAAAGGATCTGAATTTGAAATTAAAGCAGATATGGTAATAAAAGCTTTAGGATTTGATCCAGAAAACTTGCCATTATTATTTGAAGCACAAGAATTACAAGTTACAAAATGGGGAACAATTAAAACTGACTTTGATACTATGGAAACTAATATTAAAGGTGTCTTTGCTGCCGGAGATATTGTAAGAGGCGCATCTTTAGTTGTTTGGGCAATTAAAGATGGTAGAGATGCTGCTTTATCAATCAAATCTTATCTTGAAAATATTGAATTAAAAAAATCTAAAGTTGCATAATGAGTACATATAAAAAAAATTTAGAATTACTTACTAAAAACAATGTTTATTCTAAAGCAATGGAACATGATGCATGTGGAGTAGGGTTAATTGCATCAACAGAGGGAAAAAAATCAAGAGAGGTTGTAGAATATGGAATTGAAGCTTTAAAGGCTGTTTGGCATCGAGGAGCTGTTGATGCTGATGGAAAAACAGGTGATGGGGCAGGAATACATCTAGAAATTCCCAAAGATTTCTTCGTTGAAAAAATAGAGGTTACAGGTCACACACATGATGGCTCTGAAATTTGTGTTGGAATGATTTTTTTACCAAGAAATGATTACTCCTCACAAGAAAGTTGTAAGACGATTGTAGAAAGTGAGTTAACCAAAAACGATTTTAGTATCTATGGATGGAGACAGGTGCCAGTTAATCCAAAAGTTTTAGGAGAAAAAGCTTTCCAAACTATGCCAGAGATAATTCAAGTGCTTTTTAAATCGAATGATAAAAATTTGCTTGATAAAGATCTAGAAAGAAAAATTTATGAAACAAGAAAAAAAATTGAGAATAAAGCATTCAATTTATCATTAAATAATTTTTATATTTGCTCAATAAGTTCTAAATCAATTATCTATAAGGGCATGTTTTTAGCTGAGGCTATCTCAGATTTTTTCTTAGATTTAAAAGACGAAAGATTTATTTCAAGATTTGCAATTTTTCATCAGAGATTTTCAACTAATACTGCTCCAAGCTGGAGTTTGGCACAACCATTTAGAGCAGTTGCCCATAATGGTGAAATTAATACTTACAAAGGAAACAAAAACTGGATGAGAGTTCATGAACAAGAGATGAGTAGCCCTCTTTTTGAAAATGTAGAAAATTTAAAGCCAGTTATACAAAAAGGAGTTTCTGACTCTGCGGCACTAGATAATGTTTTTGAGTTATTAAATAAATCTGGCCAACCTGCACCTTTAGCAAAATTAATGATGATCCCTGATGCTTGGTCAAAAAGAAATAAAACTCTTCCAAAAAGCCATCAACAACTGTTCAATTTTTTAAATAGTACTATGGAACCTTGGGATGGTCCTGCCGCAATTGCTGCAACAGATAATGAATGGGTCATTGCAGCAAATGATCGTAATGGTTTAAGGCCTTTAAGATACGCAATAACAAAAGATAAGTTTCTCTTTGCCGGATCTGAAACTGGAATGATTGAATTAAACGAGAAAAGAATACTATCAAAAGGAAGACTTGGCCCAGGGGAGATAATTGGTGTTAGAATTGAAAAAGGCAAAGTGTTTACGAATAATCAAATTAAAGACTATTTGGCAAAAGAATATAAGCATTTCAATTCTCAGATAATAGATTTAGATGAAAAATTATCCATTTCTAATGAGAAACATAATTTTGATGGTGAAGATCTAAGGAGACGACAACACACTTTTGGAATTAGTTTAGAGGACTTAGAGTTAATCTTACATCCAATGGCTGAAGATGCAAAAGAAGCGACGGGTTCTATGGGTGATGATACACCTTTAGCAGTTCTATCAGACAAATACAGACCACTTTATCATTTTTTTAGACAAAACTTTAGCCAAGTGACAAATCCACCGATTGACTCTCTAAGAGAAAATAAAGTTATGAGTTTGAAAACTAGATTTGGTAATCTTGGGAATATTTTAGATTTTGATACATTAACTAAAGAAAATATTTATGTTTTGAATAGTCCAATATTATCGAATTCACAATTTAATAAATTTATTAATTTTTTTGGAAAAAACTCTGTCTCTATAGATTGTACTTTTTCGAATGATCAAAGTTTATTTGATTCTATTAAAAGGATCCAAAAAGAGTCGGAAGTTGCTGTTAGACAGGGCGTAACACAATTAATTTTAAGCGATAAATCTATTTCAGATACAAGGATGCCCATGCCAATGTTATTATGCGTTGGTGCGATTAATACTTTTTTAATTGATAAAAAATTAAGAGGATATGTTTCAATTAATGTTCAATCTGGCGAAGCTTTGGACACCCACTCTTTTGCAACATTAATAGGTGTTGGAGCAACAACAGTCAATCCATATATAGCTTTTGATAGTTTATACCAAAGACATGAGAAAAAGTTATTTGGCCAGTATAGTTTTGATGAATGTGTTGAAAGGTATATCAAATCAGTGAATGCAGGATTATTAAAAATCATGTCAAAAATGGGTATATCTGTCTTAAGTTCTTATAGGGGTGGATGTAATTTTGAAACTGTTGGTTTAAGCAGATCAATAGTTGATGATTATTTTCCAGGAGTGACTTCAAAAATTTCTGGTATTGGATTGTCAGGAATCGAAAAAAAAATACGTGCAATACATAAGGAAGCATTTGAAAGCACTGATACAGTTTTACCTATTGGTGGGATTTATAGATACAGAAAAAATGGAGAAACACACCAATACCAGGGCAGATTAATCCATTTATTACAAAGTGCTGTAGGATCAAACTCGTATACAGCTTATAAAAAATATGCTGAGGGAATATATAACTTGCCACCAATTAACCTAAGGGATTTGATAGATTTTAGAAAAAAAAAATTAGGACCATCTATTCAAATTTCTGAGGTTGAACCAATAGAAAAAATATTAAAAAGATTTGGTAGTGGAAGTATGTCTCACGGAGCATTGTCTAAGGAGGCACACGAAACATTAGCTATTGGGATGAATAGAATTAAAGGTGCATCCTGTAGCGGTGAAGGTGGTGAAGATGCAAATAGATTTAAGATACTGGACTCTGGTGATAGTGCAAATTCAAGAGTAAAACAAATTGCGTCAGCAAGATTTGGTGTAACAGTAAATTATTTAAACAATTGTAATGAAATTGAGATCAAAATTGCTCAAGGTGCAAAACCTGGTGAAGGCGGCCAATTACCAGGATTTAAAGTAACAGATGAGATTGCCAAGCTAAGACATTCAACACCAGGTGTAACATTAATTTCCCCACCTCCGCATCATGATATTTATTCAATTGAAGATTTAGCGCAGCTTATTTATGATTTAAAACAAATCAATCCTAAGGCAAGAATTGGAGTAAAATTAGTTGCATCTTCTGGCGTTGGTACTATTGCAGCTGGTGTTGCAAAAGCAAAAGCTGATATAATTTTAATTTCAGGACATAATGGAGGAACCGGGGCTACACCTCAAACGAGTGTAAAATACGTAGGTATACCTTGGGAGATGGGACTAACTGAGGCTAATCAAGTTTTAACATTAAATAATCTAAGACATAAAGTTACTTTAAGAACTGATGGGGGTATTAAAACTGGAAGAGATGTTGTTATCGCAGCTATGATGGGTGCAGAGGAGTATGGTGTAGCTACTACCGCTCTAGTAGCGATGGGTTGTATTATGGTAAGGCAATGTCACTCTAATACTTGTCCTGTAGGAGTATGTACGCAAGATGAAAAATTAAGAGAAAAATTTACTGGAACTCCTGATAAAGTTGTAAGTTTATTTACATTTATTGCTACAGAGGTAAGAGAAATTTTAGCTTCACTTGGTTTTAAATCTTTAAATGAGGTTATCGGTCGAACTGATTTATTAATGCAGGTAAGTAAAGCCTCGCCTAATCTAGATGATTTAGATCTTAATCCATTATTCGTCCAAGCAGACCCCGGCAACAATAGGAGGTATTGTGAGATATCAGAAATTAATCAAGTTCCTGATACACTGGATCAAGAAATTTGGCCTCAAATAGAAAAGGCTTTAGATAACTCAGAAAAAATAAATAATGAGTTTTTAATTAAAAATACAAATAGAGCTGTAGGTACTAGAATTTCACATCACTTATATAAAAAATATGGTTATGAAAAATTAGAGGAAAATTTTTTAACTCTAGATTTTAAAGGTTCAGCTGGGCAATCTTTTGGTGCATTTACTGCAAAAGGACTTAAACTAAATTTAAAAGGCGATGCAAATGATTATGTTGGGAAAGGTTTGTCGGGAGCAACCATTTCAATAAAACTACCAGATGAAAGCAATTTAATTTCGAATGAGAATACTATTATTGGGAACACAGTTCTTTATGGGGCAACGTCAGGTAAACTTTTTGCAGCTGGTCAAGCTGGGGATAGATTTGCGGTAAGAAATTCTGGTGCCATAACTGTTATCGAAGGCTGTGATTCAAATGGTTGTGAATATATGACTGGTGGTACAGCAGTAATTCTTGGAGATGTCGGAGATAATTTTGCAGCCGGCATGACAGGGGGAATGGCTTTTATTTACGATAAATCAAAGGAATTTGAAAAAAAAGTTAATCCGGACTCAGTTGTATGGCAAAATGTTGAAACTGAGTATTGGTCAAAATTTTTAAAAGAATTGGTACTCGAACATAGTAATGAAACACAGTCCAGTTTATCAAAAAAAATAATTGATGAGTTTGAAAACGAGTTAAAGAATTTTGTACAGGTTTGTCCAAAAGAAATGATAGATAAGCTTAAAAATCCAATATCTACAAAAACAAAAATAAAAAAAGTTAGTTAATTATTAATTTTAACTCTTTTTTCAATATCTTGAGCCATTTTGGTGAAGATAAACTATGATCTCCATTTTTCACAATTACTAATTTCTTTTTCTTAGATTGAAAAATTTTCAAAACTTTTTTTGAGTAAATTACAGGTACAGATTTATCTTTACTCCCGTGAACCATTGTTACATTTATATTTTGATTTATTTTTTTATTTAAAATTTTATTTTTTCTTCCATCTTTAATCAATTGGTAAGTAATTGGGTATTCATAATCACCATGTTTTAAATTTATGAAACCTTTTTTTTTGATTTCAATCTTCATTTTATTAGTAAATTTATTCCACATTAGTTTATCAAGAAATTCTGGCGCTGAACCTATTCCTAAAAAACCTTTAATTTTGTTTTTGATAAGACTAAACTGATTTAAAGAAATCCAAGCCCCCATACTTGATCCGATAAATATAATATCGTTTTTTTTGACAACTTTTTCAATTACTAAAGTAGTATCCCTAGTCCATTTTGAAATATTACCCTTAATAAATTTTCCTGATGATTTCCCATGACCTGAATATTCTAAAGCAAGAAAACCTAATTTATTTTTTTTTGCAAATTTTAAAAATGCTTGAGGTTTTTTACCTTCTAAATCTGACATAAAACCATGCAAAAAAACGATGTAGGTGGCATTTTTTTGATGTAGTTTCAGATATCTTATTTTTCTGGTAGTGGAAATTTTTAAGTAATTAAAATTTGTCATAAAAGTTTATTAGTTTTGTCTATTATTATATAATTATATTAAATGTCATCTAATTTAAATGTTTTGCAAGTAATCCCAAAATTAGGTTACGGAGGTGCAGAAACTGGTTGTTATGATATTGCACACTTTTTACCAGAAAATAATTGTAAATCTTACATTGTTACAAGTGGTGGAGAGTTAACTAAGTTTATTGATAAAAAAAAAGTTAAATTAATAAGGCTTCCTGTCCATAGTAAAAATCCATTATTGATTTTGATAAATTCAATTATTTTAATAGCAATAATTTTGATTTTTAATATTTCAATTGTTCACGCAAGAAGTCGAGCACCAGCTTGGTCGTGTTTATTTGCAACAAAATTAACTAGAAGAAAGTTTGTTACTACATTTCATGGGACTTATAATTTTAGAGGTAGATTAAAAAAATTTTATAATTCAGTAATGGTAAGGTCAGATTTGGTAATAGCAGGATCAAACTTTATCTTTTCACATATTCAAGAGAATTATCAGGAATTTTTAAATTCTAAAAAAAAATTTTTAGTAATTTTTAGGGGCATAAATGTAGATTATTTTGATCCAACAACCAAAATTGAAACTGATGAAAAAAAACTTTTAAATCAGTGGAATATTACTGATGAAAAAAAAATAATTCTTATGCCAGGTCGACTTACGTCATGGAAGGGTCAAGAATTATTTATTGAGGCAATAAATTTAGTTAAAATTGAATTAGGATACGAAGCATTTCATGCTGTAATATTAGGCAGTGATCAGGGAAGAGATTCTTATAAAGAAAAACTTATTAAATTAACTGAAAAATATAATCTGACCAATCAAGTAAAATTCATAGATCATTGTAAGGATATGGCTTTAGCTTATAAGGTTTCTGACATTATAGTTTCGGCATCAATTGAACCTGAAGCTTTTGGAAGAGTTGCGGTAGAGGCACAATCTATGGAAAAAATGATTATTGCTAGTAATATTGGAGGATCAAATGAGACAATTTTAAACGATAAAACTGGGTTGTTATTTGAGTCTGGTGACACAAGCTCCTTGAGTAAAAAAATCATTCAAGCAATGACAATGGATGAAACTTCCGTAAAATTAATGGGTAAGGAGGGGAGAAAAAACATTATAAAAAAATTTAATGTTGAAAAAATGTGTTTTTCTACTTATTCAGAGTATAAGAGATTACTAAATTAAATGCCCATAATTACTTTACCAGACGGAAACAATTTAGATTTTCCTAAAAAAGTGACAGGCCTAGAGATTGCTGAAAAAATTAGCAAATCACTAGCAAAACAAGCCTTGATAATGAGTGTGAATGGAGAATTAAAAGATTTATATTTTTCGATCGATAAAGATTGTTCCGTTAAAATTTTTACAGCAAAAGACCCAGAGGGTTTAGAAGTTATTAGACATGACGCTGCACATATCATGGCTATGGCAGTTCAAGAATTATATCCAGGCACCCAAGTTACTATTGGACCAGTTATAGAAAATGGATTTTATTATGACTTTGCCAGAAAGGAGCCCTTTACAGATGACGATCTCAAAAAAATTGAAGAAAGGATGTCAAAAATAATTGACAAAGATTTAAAAACAAGACGAGAAGTATGGGAAAGAGATAAAGCAATTAAGCATTTTAAAAAAATTGGAGAAAAATATAAGGCAGAAATCATTGAGAGTATTCCGGAAACTGAAGAACTTTCAGTCTATCATCATGGTGATACTTGGTATGATTTATGCAGAGGACCTCATTTAGTATCATCTAGTAAAATTGGCAAAGCCTTTAAACTTACAAAAGTTTCAGGCGCATATTGGCGAGGTGACTCAAAAAATGAAATGCTTCAAAGGATCTACGGAACAAGTTGGGCCTCTCAGAAAGATTTAGACGATTATTTAAAAAGAATTGAAGAGGCAGAAAAAAGAGATCATCGTAAATTGGGCAAAGAAATGGATTTGTTTCATTTTAGAGAAGAAAGTCCGGGATCTGTTTTTTGGCATGAGAAAGGTTGGACGTTATTTCAAAAATTAATTAACTACATGAGAGCTAAACAAGACCTAGCTGGATACAAAGAGGTGAATACACCAGAGGTATTAGACAGATTATTGTGGGAAAAATCAGGTCATTGGGAAAAATACGGAGAAAACATGTATACCTCAGAAACCCCCGATGAAAAAGTTTTTGCAATTAAACCAATGAATTGCCCTGGACACATACAAGTTTTTAATCAAGGTCTTAAAAGTTATCGAGATTTACCTCTAAGAATTACTGAGTTCGGAAAAGTTCATAGATATGAACCATCTGGTGCTTTACATGGGTTATTAAGAGTAAGAGCATTCACTCAAGATGATGCTCATATTTTTTGCTCCGAAGATCAAATCACAAGTGAATGTTTAAATGTTACAAATTTGATATTAGAAATTTATAAAGATCTAGGTTTTGAAAATGTAATTCTTAAATATGCTGATAGGCCAGATGTAAGAGTTGGTGAGGATGAGATTTGGGACAAGGCTGAAGCATCTTTGTTAAAGGCAGTCAAAGCTTCTAAACTTGAGTATAGTATAAATAAAGGTGAGGGAGCATTTTATGGTCCAAAAATAGAATTTGTTTTAAGAGATGCAATAGGAAGAGATTGGCAATGTGGAACAGTCCAAGTTGACTTAAATTTACCAGGTAGATTAGATGCATCATATGTAGATAAAGATGGTACTAAGAAAGTTCCTGTTATGTTACATCGTGCATTATTTGGTTCACTTGAGAGATTTATAGGTATTCTGATTGAAAACTACGCTGGAAAATTTCCATTTTGGATATCTCCGTTACAAACAGTTGTTATACCTATTTCCGAAGACTTCGAAGAATACGCAAAAAAAGTTTCAGATAAGATAAGAGAAGTTGGTATCACATCAAAGGTTGATTTAAAAAATCATAATTTAAATTATAAAATAAGAGATCATTCATTGGCAAAAATACCTCTTTTAATAATTTGTGGTAAAAAAGAAGTTGACAGTAACTCAGTAACTATTAGAAGATTGGACTCAAATAAACAAGAAAATATGGAACTAAACTCATTTCTAAAAAAATTTTCTGCTTTAAACAAAGCACCTTCAAATATTTAAGTGGCAGATTTTAAGCAAAACTATTTTCAAAGACGAACCAAGGATCGTGGACCTCGATCAAATAACAGAATCTCCTCACCCGAAGTTCAAGTTATTGCAAGTGATGGAGAAAACTTAGGTGTTTTAAATACTAATGAAGCAATCTCAATGGCAAAAAATCAAAGTTTAGATTTAATCGAAATTGCCCCAAACGCCAATCCTCCAGTTTGTAAAATAATGGACATGGGTAAATATAAATATGATGCGCAAAAAAAAGCAAACCTTGCAAAAAAGAAACAAAAAATAATTGCTTTAAAAGAAATTAAAATGAGACCAGTAACTGAAACCCATGATTATGAGTTTAAAGTAAAAAATGCTAAAAAATTTATTGCCAAAGGTGATAAGGTAAAGTTTACCATTAGATTTAAAGGACGTGAACTTCAACACTCTCATTTAGGAAATGAATTGATGGCCAAAATTAAAGAGGATATGAAAGATATTGGTAAAGTCGAATTGCACCCCAAGTTTGATGGAAAACAAATGATTATGGTAATTCAACCTTTATAGGCTTTAATATAGGTTGTAAATTTTCTACATTCTTTGTATAACCTCGTCCAATTATGCCAAAATTAAAAACAAAAAGCTCAGCAAAAAAAAGATTTAAAATTTCAGCTAGAGGGAAAGTTATGATGGCTCAAGCTGGAAAGAGGCATGGCATGATAAAAAGAACTAATTCTCAAATAAGAAAGCTTAGGGGCACTACTGCGATGTCAAAACAAGATGGTAAAATTGTTAAATCGTATATGCCTTACAGCTTAAGGGGTTAAAATGGCAAGAGTTAAAAGAGGTGTAACAAGTAGAGCTAAACATAAAAAAGTTTTAAAAGCTGTAAAAGGTCAGTGGGGAAGAAGAAAAAATACTATCAGAGTTGCAAAGCAAGCTATGGAAAAAGCTATGCAATATGCATATAGAGATCGAAGAAATAAAAAAAGAGATTTCAAATCACTGTGGATACAAAGAATCAATGCGGGTGTAAGAGCTGAAGGTTTGACATATTCTAAGTTTATTTATGGTTTAAATAAATGTGGAATTAAGATTGATAGAAAAATTTTAGCTGAGATAGCCTATGATAGCCCAGAAGCCTTTAAAACTATTGTCCAAAAAGCACAATCTGCTTTAAATTAATCTTCACTATTGTTTTATTTCGCTGAAGAAATAATCTGTAAAAATGTCTGATCTAAAAAAAATAAGAGATGAATTTACATCAAAATTAAAAGATAAATTAGATCTAGCAGAACTTAATCAAATTAAATCTGATTTATTTGGTAAAAATGGGTTGGTCTCATCTCAATTTAAAAAAATAGGTAATATTGATGTCTCAGAAAGAAAAAAATTCGCATCTGATTTGAATATCATTAAGGATGAACTTCATGATCTTATAAATTTAAAAATAAACGAGATAGAAAAAGCAAATATTAATGAAAAATTGGAAAAAGAAAAAATTGATGTTACATTACCAGAGCGATCATTTGTAAGGGGTAAAATCCATCCTGTATCACAAACAATTGATGAAATATCTTCTATATTTTCTGAAATAGGCTTTAGTGTAGAGGAAGGACCAGATGTTGAAAATGAATATAACAATTTTACTGCTTTAAATACTCCAGACAATCATCCAGCAAGAGATATGCATGATACATTTTATCTTGATGAAAAAAAAGAAAGGTTGCTGCGCACTCATACGTCTCCTGTTCAAATTAGAACAATGTTAAAAGACAAACCACCTTTTAAAATAATTGCACCTGGCAGAACATACAGATCGGATAGTGACCAAACACATTCACCAATGTTTCACCAAGTTGAAGGTCTTCATATAGACAAAAATATAAATATGGGTCACTTAAAAGGTTGTTTAAATTATTTTATAAAAGAATTTTTTGAGGTTAAAAAAATAAAGATGAGATTTAGGCCAAGTCATTTCCCTTTCACAGAACCATCTGCCGAAGTTGATATTGGATATGAAATCAAAGATGGAAAAATTATTATAGGGGAAGGTGATCAGTGGCTAGAAATACTAGGTTGTGGGATGGTTCATCCAAATGTTTTAAAAAATGTTAAGGTTGATCCAACGAAGTTTCAAGGTTATGCGTTTGGAATAGGAATTGATAGATTAGCGATGTTGAAATATGGAATTAATGATCTAAGAGCTTTTTTTGATTGTGATTATAGATGGTTAAATCATTTTGGATTTGATCCTTTAGACGTACCTACGAACTATAGAGGCCTAAGTAGATGAAAATCACATTTGATTGGTTAAAAGATCATCTAAAAACTAATCTGAAAGAAAAAAATCTTTTAGAACAACTTACCAATATAGGGCTAGAGGTAGAAAGTGTGGAAAGCCTTTCATCTGATAATCAATTATTTAAAGTTGCAAAAATTATCAAGACAGAAAAACATCCAAACGCAGATCGACTTAAAGTTTGTGACGTAAATGTAGGTGAGAAAGAGCTTAAAAAAGTTGTGTGTGGTGCCACCAATGCGAGAGAAGGACTTATTACTATATATGCACCTCCAGGTACAATTATCCCAAAGAATAACACAAAATTAGAAATAGCAAAAATCAGAGGTGTAATCTCTTACGGAATGCTTTGCTCTGAGTCTGAGTTAAATTTATCTGATGAGAGTGATGGCATTACCGAATTATCTCAAAAATATGAAAAAAATATTGGTAAAAGTTATTTTTCAAAATCAAAATCAAATCTTATTGATTTATCTATTACACCTAATCGACCAGACTGTCTTGGTGTAAAGGGAATAGCTAGAGATCTTGCAGCTTCAGGCTTTGGAAGGTTAATAGTATCTAAAGAAAAAAAAATTAAATTTAAAACAAAACAAACTTTAAAAATAAAGATTAATAAGGAGAAAGGACAAGGGTGTAGTTCTTTTGGAAGTTGTTTAATTAAAAATGTAAAAAATACCGATAGTCCTCAATGGCTCAAAGATAAATTAATTTCAGTTGGTCAAAAACCTATTTCAGCTATTGTTGATATAACAAATTATGTAATGCTAGATATTAATCGACCATTACACGCATATGATGCTGATAAAATTGAAAAAGGGATAATCGTAAGAAACTCAAAATCAGGAGAAGAATTTACAGCACTGGACAATAAAATTTATAAGCTAGAAAAAGGCATGTGTGTTATCAGTGATAACAAAGGAGTTTTAGGGTTAGGTGGAATTATTGGAGGCACAAGATCAAGCACAGAATTTGATACAAAAAATATATTATTAGAGTCTGCTTATTTTGATCCAAGATCAATTAGAAATACGGCAAAAAAATTGAATTTAGATACAGATGCAAAATTTAGATTTGAAAGAGGAATTGACCCATTATCCATCGAAACTGGTTTAAAGAAAGCAGCATCACTAATTCAAGAAATTTGTGGTGGCGAAGTTAGTAAAATCGATATTCAAAAAATTGAGTCTTATAAAACCAAAATTATAAACTTTGATGTAAATTCTTTTGAAAATATAGTTGGATTTAAAATTTCCGAAAAGGAAATGCAAAGAATTTTGACTGATCTTGGTTTCATTATTAAAAAAGAAAAAAATTCTTTAAAGTTGATAGTTCCTTCCTGGAGACCAGATATTTCACAGCAAATAGATATTATTGAAGAGTTGGTGAGAATAGGTGGTTATGATAAAATAAAAACAATTGACCCAATTAAAGATAGATCTAAATCCACTTTAACTCAAACTCAAAGATTATTCCATTTCTTACAAAGAGCAATTGCTTCAAAGGGTTATTTAGAGGCAATAACATGGTCATTTACAGATCAAAGTTATAACAATCACTTTAGAGAAGCTGGTAAAGAAATAAAAATTGTAAACCCTATAAGCTCTGAATTGGGAGTTTTAAGAAATTCCATATTTTCAAATTTAATTATGTATATGAGTAAAAATTTGGATAGAGGCTCTAAAGATTTATCTATATTTGAGATAGGCCCTGTTTTTACTGGTTCAAACCCAGGTGAGCAAAAGACAGTAGCTTGTGGTTTGTCAGTCGGTAAAAAATCAAGACTTTCGTGGATCGATAAAGAGAGAAATATTGATTTATTTGATGCAAAAAGAGATGTGGTGCAAACTTTGAGCGAAGCAGGTTATAATTCTGATCAATTTTTTATTGATAGCAAAACACCTAATTATTATCATCCAGGGAAGTCTGGGAGAATTTTCTTAGATCATAAAAAAGATAAAGTTGCAGCTTATTTTGGTGAAATTCATCCTAATATTTTAAAAAAAATTGATATTAAAACTGAAAATTTAATAGGTTTTGAAATCTTTTTAGAAAATTTAAAACTTTCAAGAAAAACATTGAAAGATCAAAAATTGAAGTTTTCTGTATCGGATTTTCAAAAATCAGAAAGAGATTTTGCATTTTTAGTTGATAAAAATGTAGAAGCACAAGAGTTGATAAGCGTAATTTCTAATGTGAATCCAAATCTGATTAGCAATATAAAAGTTTTTGATGTTTATGAAGGTGAAAATATTCCAGATAACCAAAAGTCTATAGCTATCAGTATAACAATTCAGTCATCAGAAAAAACTTTGGATGATAAGGATTTAGAGAGAATTAATAATTCAATCATAGAAACAGTAGAAAATAAAACTGGTGCTAAAATTCGATCTTAAAACTAAAATGAGTACAATCAATAATATAAGAAATTTTGCAATCATTGCTCATATTGATCATGGGAAATCTACAATAGCTGATAGAATAATTCATCAATGTGGTGGCTTGACAGAGAGAGAAATGAAATCACAAGTGCTTGACTCTATGGATATAGAAAGAGAAAGAGGCATCACAATAAAAGCACAGACAGTAAAGTTAAACTATAAAGCAAAAAACGGAAAAAATTATATTTTAAACATTATAGATACTCCTGGTCATGTAGATTTTAGTTATGAGGTTAGTAGATCTTTGTATGCCTGTGAAGGATCAATATTAATTGTAGATAGTACTCAGGGTGTCGAAGCTCAAACATTAGCTAATGTCTATCAAGCTCTAGATATTAATCATGAAATCATTCCTGTTTTAAACAAAATAGATTTACCTGCTTCTGATTTAGATAGAACAAAGAAACAAATTGAAGATGTTATTGGAATTGATACTGAAAATGCTATTCCTTGTTCAGGAAAGACAGGAGAAGGTATAAATGATATTCTGGAGCAAATTATCAATCAATTACCGAGCCCAAAAGGTGATACTGATAAAGATTTAAAATGTTTATTAGTTGATAGTTGGTATGACACTTATTTAGGTGTCGTGATTTTAGTTAGAGTAATTAATGGTAAACTTACAAAAAATATGAAAATTAAAATGCTCTCTACTAATCAAGATTATATAGTTGAAAAAGTTGGAGTTTTTACACCAAAAGCGAAAGATATAAATGAATTAAATACTGGTGAAATAGGTTTTATTACTACAGGAATTAAAGTTCTTTCAGAAACAAAAGTTGGTGACACTATCTGTGATGCATCAAAACCACCTGTGAATGCATTGCCTGGTTTTAAACCAAGTAAACCTGTAGTTTTCTGTGGGTTGTTTCCAGTTGATAGTTCTGAGTATCAAAAATTAAAAGATGGGCTAGCCAAATTACAATTAAATGATGCAAGTTTTTCATATGAAGCAGAGTCATCATCAGCTCTAGGATTAGGATTTAGATGTGGATTTTTAGGTCTCTTACATCTTGAAATCATTACAGAAAGATTAGAAAGAGAGTTTGATGTTAACTTATTAACAACTACACCTGGAGTAGTTTATAAAGTTAACTTAAATAATGGGAAAATAATGGATTTACAAAATCCATCAACTCTTCCTGATCCAACAATTATTAATTCAATTGAGGAGCCTTGGATTAAAGCTACCATAATAACTCCAGATGAATTCCTGGGTTCAATAATAAAATTATGTCAGGATAAAAGAGGAATTCAAACTGATCTTTCATATTCAGGTAATAGAGCTGTATTAAATTATGAACTTCCATTAAATGAAGTAGTTTTTGATTTTAATGACAGAATTAAATCTATGACAAGTGGTTATGCAAGTTTTGATTATGAAATTTTAGAGCATAGAGAGGGAGATTTAGTAAAACTTGGCATTTTAGTTAATAGTGAACCAGTCGATGCACTTGCCATGATGATACATAAAGATTTTGCTCAAAAAACTGGAAGAGAAGTTTGTGAAAAATTAAAAGATTTGATACCTCGACATAATTTTATGATCCCAGTACAAGCTGCGATTGGTGGCAAAATTATCGCAAGAGAAACAATTAAAGGTTTTAAGAAAGATGTTCTGACAAAGATACATGGTGGTGGAGCAACAGATAGAAAAAGAAAACTTTTAGAAAAACAAAAAAAGGGAAAAGCAAGATCCAAACAATTTGGAAGAGTTGAGATCCCTCAAGAGGCATTTATAGGAGTTTTAAAGATCAAAGGTGCTAAATGAAAATTTACGATTGCTCTATATTTTTTAATGAAAATTTATTAACTGAAATAAGATTTAACATATTAGATAAGTATGTAGACTACTTTGTAATTTGCGAGTCTTATTATGATCATAGAGGAAAAATTAAAGGATATCTTTTTGATCATAAAAAATTCAAAAATTTTAGTCACAAAATTATTTATTTAAAAATTGATAACTTTCCAGAAAGTCTAGGAATTTGGGAAAGGCAAGATTATCAAAGAAATTTTCTAATGAATGGATTAAAAGATACTCAACCAGATGATTTAATAATATATTCAGACGCTGATGAAATTATTAATCCTGAAGTCATAAATGATTTACCGAGTATTGGTAATAATATAGTAATTTGTGAACAATATTGTTTTTATTACAAATTAAACTTGTTGTCAGAACAATATAAAGATGTTTGGGAAGGTAGTCGTGTTTCAAAATTTAAAAATTTGAAATCATTTAGTTGGTTAAGACTTATCGCTAAAAAAAATTTGAAATATAGTTTTTTAAGATTTGATAAATTTAAGAAAATAAAAGTGTTCAATAAAGCTGGTTGGCATTTTTCATATTTAATGTCTGAGGAAGATATTCAGAAAAAGATTAAAGCATGGACGCATTCTGAATTAGATACTCTTGAAAATAGTGATTTAGAAACAATAAAAAAAAGAGTAAAAGACAATAAAGATTTATTTGGAAGAAATATCAAATTTTCTAAATTAGAGTTCAGTGAACAATATTTTCCGCAATATTTGATAAAAAACAAAGGTTTTTATAGAAATTGGATTATATAACCTTTTTTTTAATACAGCTTTTAACAATTTCATTGATGTTAAATTTAAAATCGAAATCTAATATTTTTCTTAATTTATAATTGTTACTCAAAGTATAGTTATAATTACCCAACTCATAAAATTTTTTCTTGTAAGAAATTTTTTTATTCATCTTTTTTTCAAAGATTTTGATTATTTTATCTAAATAGATAAGTTCTCCGCTTCCTACATTCATAATATATGAACCAATGTTGTTTCTTTTTAAAATTTTAAAAATAATACTTAAAAAGTCTTTTATATGAACAAAGTCTCTTCCTGGATAAATTAACTTTCTTTTACTTTTCACAAGATTTATTTTAAATAGCAATTTTTTTTTAGAGGCTTCAGTTATTACAGGCATAATTCTTCTAAATTTATTTTTGAATTCAAAAAATTCTTTTTTATTTATATAACCAGCTATATTAAATAATCTTAGTATGTAACAGATTTCAAATTTATTTTTCAAATATTTCTCAATTATAGATTTCGTCTTACCATAATAATTTGTGGGCTTATTTTTTTGACTTTCAGATGCTGCCTTAATATTATTTGGATTAAAATTATATACATTAGAACTCGATAAAAAAATAAATTTCTTAATATTATTTTTAACACATACGTCAATAAAAGTTTTTGTTTTTTTAATATTATTCTCAAAATAAATTTTTCGATTTTTTTCTGACTCTGGTGGAAAGCTCAAAGCTGCAGCATGTATTACAGTATGAATTTTTTTTGAAGAGACTAAAGATGAAATGATTTTTGAGTTTATATCAGTTTTTAAAAACTTTTTTTTATTAATAACATTTTTTGAATGAGATCTAGAAAAGTTATCAATTCCAAAATATGGCAATCTTTTCAATTCTAAAAATTCACAAACGTGAAAACCTATATATCCAGTGCATCCTGTTACAAGTATCATTTCATTTTTTAATATTTTTGAATATATTGATTAATATGTTTTTTTTAAAATTAAAATATTTTTTACACTATTATAAATCTAAAGCATTAAAAAAAAGATGTAAAAAGGACTATGCTTCTAAAAAAAAAATATTTGAGGAAAAATTAGATCACAAAAACTTCTCACAAAAATGGTTTTTAAACAATTTTGAAATTTTTACTTTTTTTTTGCCGAAAGATAAGAGCTCAAAATTTGATTATTTGGAGGTAGGTTGTTATGAGGGGTTATCTTCTTTTTACGTTTTATCTGAATACAAACTTGTAAATGCCTTTTTTTTAGATATATGGGATATGCCTAATCCAAATAGCAAAACACTTTCAACTAATTTTGATTTAATAGAAAAAGCTTTTGATCAGAATCTTTCAGGATTTAATTTTAAGAAAATAAAAAATGACTCAGTTATTTCAATGAGAAAATTGTTAAAAGAAAATGTTCATTTTGACTTTATTTATATTGATGGATCTCATAATGGGGAAGATATTCTGTCTGATGCAATTGAAGCATTTAAAATTTTAAAAGTTAATGGACTAATGTTTTTTGATGATTTTTTACAACACGATGATAATAGAATTTTACAATCATACGTAGGTATTGATAAATTTTTGTCTCTATATTCTGATTATTTGAAAATTGAGTATTTTCAAAATAATTTAGTTGTTAGAAAAAAATGAAATATAAGTGGAGAGGTGGCCGAGTGGTTGAAGGCGCACGCTTGGAAAGCGTGTAAAGGGGTAACTCTTTCATGGGTTCGAATCCCATTCTCTCCGCCACAAATAATCATTATTTTATGCGATCAATTTGACATTTTTGACTAATTGGTAAAATTATAAAAAGAGCAATTTACTGCAAAAAATGATATAATTAATTTTTCCGTAAAATAAAAAATGACGACTTTAAATAAATACCAGGCAGACTCGATTAAAGTTCTTAAAGGTCTAGAGGCTGTAAGAAAAAGACCTGGGATGTATATTGGTGATACGGACGATGGTACAGGTCTACATCACATGGTCTATGAAGTTGTTGATAACTCAATTGATGAAGCATTAGCAGGTTATTGTAAAAATATTGATGTAATGATGAATTCTGATGGCACAATTACTGTAAAAGATGATGGTAGAGGCATTCCAATAGATATTCATAAAGGAGAAAAGAAATCTGCAGCAGAGGTGATTATGACCCAACTTCATGCTGGAGGTAAATTTGATCATGACTCATACAAAGTATCAGGAGGTCTGCACGGCGTTGGTGTATCTGTTGTTAATGCTCTCTCAGCAAAATTGCAATTAGAAATCCATAGAGACGGCCAAAAATATTTCATTGAGTTTAAAGAGGGAGATGCTAAATCGCCACTGAAGAAAATTGGGAAATCAAAAGAGACTGGAACTCAGATAACGTTTTTACCCTCAAAGGAAATTTTTTCATCTATCAAATTTAATTCAAATACACTTATAAAAAGAATGAGAGAATTAGCTTTCTTAAATAAAGGAATAAAAATTACATTCTCAGACTTTACAAATAAAAAGGAAAAGAAGACCATCTTTAAATTTGATGGTGGTGTAATAGAGTTTGTAAATTTTTTGGATGAAAAAAGGGAAAAATTGCAGAATAAAAACGGTAATGATTTATTTAAAAAGCCTATTTATATAGAGGGTAAAAAACAAAATGTAGAAATAGAGTGCTCTCTCAAATGGAATGCTTCCTATAGCGAAGATGTATTCCCATATACTAACAATATTCATCAAAAAGATGGTGGAACACACTTGCTTGGTTTTAGAAGTGCCTTAACAAGAGTTGTTAATAAATATGCGAATGAGCATAACCTCTTGAAAAAAAATAAATTTACTATATCAGGTGATGATATTAAGGAAGGGTTGACTTGTGTATTGTCAGCAAAAATCCCTGATCCTAAATTTTCATCTCAAACTAAAGATAAGCTCGTATCCTCTGAGGTGCGAATGATAGTTGAAAATATCGTTAACGAAAAACTTTCTATATGGTTTGATCAAAATCCATCCATTGCTAAAATTATTTTAGCAAAAATTATTCAGGCTGCTTTAGCCAGAGATGTTGCTCGAAAAGCAAGAGAAAGTGTTAGAAGGAAAGGTGCACTTGAGTTAAGCGGGCTTCCTGGAAAGTTAGCCGATTGTCAAATTGGTAAACAAGAAGGAACAGAACTATTTATTGTGGAGGGAGACTCAGCTGGTGGATCAGCGAAACAAGGCAGAAACAGAGCTAATCAAGCTGTATTGCCTTTGAGAGGAAAAATCCTCAATACATACGTAGACGCAAACGATGGCAAGAAAAATGGCAATAGTAATAATGGTTCAGATCATAGGACAAAAGCTTTATCAAAGATGATTTCGTCAAATGAAATTTTGACATTGATAAATGCTTTAGGATTAGATCCGAAATCTCAAGAAATAGATTTAAAAGATTTGAGATATGGTAAAGTTATAATTATGACGGATGCAGATGTTGACGGATCACACATAAGAGCTTTATTATTAACCTTTTTTAATAACAAACCATTTAATAAACTTATTGAAAATGGGCATGTTTATTTAGCACAGCCACCATTATTTAAAATTAATAAAGGATCAAAAGGAATTTATATCAAAGACGAAAAAGAGCTTGAACAATATATTATTAATAACAATAAAGATTTAAAAAAAATCAAAAAGGGATCAAAAGAATTTGATAGATTTATGGAGTCTGAAAAGTCAAAATTAAACATTCAAAGATTTAAAGGTTTGGGAGAAATGAATCCAGAGGAATTATGGAGTACAACATTAAATCCAGATACAAGAAACTTATTGCAAGTTCAGTATTCAAAAGATTTAAAAAAAGATCAAGTCTTGATTCATACACTCATGGGAAATGATGTTTCTTTAAGGAAAGACTTTATAGTATCTAACGCAATAAATGTACAAAATTTAGATGTTTAAAAATGAAGTTTTTTGAAACTTCTAAACAGTATTCTTTAAAAAAGTCAATTTACATAAATTTAAGGTGGATTGGTATTATAGGCCAATTGATATCAGTATATCTTGTTTATTTTTATTTTGATTTTGACTTCAACTTTATTTTCGCAAATTTATTTATTTCTATTGGAGTAATTGGTAATTTATATTTAATCTTTGTTTACAAAAAAACGCAATTAACAGATAGGTCGGCGTTCATTCATCTACTAATTGATATTATTCAATTAAGTGGACTCATTTATTTGACTGGAGGTGTTAAAAATCCATTTATCATTTTTTTAATAATACCTAGTGTTTTTGCCTCTTCAAATTTAAGCTTTAGAACTAATTCATTGTTAGTATTATTAACTACCCTATCTATTTTGGGGTTAACTTTTATTTCAAAAGATCTACCCGAACCTTTGAATGATCATTTTCATGTTAGTAACTATTATATCTATGCGATACCTTTAGCCTTAATAATAGCTCTACTTTTTTTAAATTATTTTGCAATTATATTCGGAGCAGAGAGTAAGTTAAGAAAAGATGCTTTGAATAAAATGGAGGAAATAATGGCTAAAGAACATGAGATGTTATCTTTGGGTGGACAAGCAGCTGCTGCCGCACATTCATTAGGGACGCCCTTATCAACAATAAAGGTAATCACTCAGGAATTATCAAAACAATTAAAAGATCAAAAAGATGTTTCCCAAGATATTGAACTCTTAGCAAGTCAGGTTGAAAGATGTAATGAAATACTAAAAAAATTATCCTTAAATCCTGATCAGGAGGATGAATTTATTGATGAGGACTTATCAATGAGAGAATATTTAAGACAAATTATTTCATCTTTTAAGGAAACAAGTAAAAAAGAATTTAGTCTTAATTTAGAACAAGATCTCAATTCAAAAAAAATTTATAAATCGATTGAAATTGTTTATGGCTTAAGAAATTTTATAGGTAATGCAAATAAGTTTAGTAAAAGCAAAGTTTTTATTAATTTGAAAAGCGATAATAACTTTACTGAAATTATCATTGAAGATGATGGTGATGGATATCCAAGTGACATTTTATCCAAAATTGGAGAACCTTATCTCAAATCAACTGATAAAAATAGTGGATTAGGTCTAGGATTATTTATAGGAAAGACTTTACTAGAAAAAAATTTTGCCACTGTTAATTGTTGGAATTCTCAAACAAGAAGTGGAGCTGAAGTGACAATAAAGTGGAAAAATAAAGATTTGTTCAATCTTTAATGTAAATTTTTTTTACTTTTAAATAGTTCACTCAATTGAGAAATCATGACATCTCCCAATTCATTGACATCTGTAATCTTTATCGCTCGATTATAGTATCTTGATACATCATGGCCTATTCCAATCGCTAAAATTTCAGTTTCAGTTTTTTCTTCGATAAATTTTACAATTTTCTTTAAATGTTTTTCAAGAAAATCTCCTGAATTGACTGACAGAGTTGAGTCATCAACTGGTGCACCATCAGAAATTACCATTAATATTTTTCTTTCTTCTTTTCTTTTTTTTAATCGATTAAATGCCCAAGAAATTGCTTCTCCATCAATATTTTCTTTTAACAATCCTTCTTTTAACATTAAACCAAGATTATTTTTACATTGTCGCCAATGTGTGTCAGCCCCTTTATAAATTATGTGTCTTAAATCATTTAATCTCCCTGGTGTTTTTGGTTTACCCTCTTTATTCCAAAATTCTCTACTTTTTCCACCTTTCCAATTTTTAGTTGTGAAACCTAATATTTCAACTTTGACAGAACATCTTTCCAAGGTTCTTGATAAGATATCCGCACAAATTGCAGCAATCGTTATTGGTCGGCCTCTCATGGATCCAGAATTATCTATTAAAAGAGTTACTACTGTATCTTTAAAATCTAAATCCTTCTCTTTTTTAAATGATAATGAATTATAAGGGTCCATAATTATTCTTGGTAGTTTTGAACTATCCAATAACCCTTCCTCTAAATCAAACTCCCAAGCCCTATTTTGTTTTGCTAACAATTGTCTTTGAAGCTTATTTGCAAGTTTGGTAATGACATCTTGAAAACCTATTAATTGTTGATCTAAAGTTTTTCTTAATTTTGAAGCTTCATCAGAGTTTTCTAAATTTTCTGCTTTTGTTATTTCATCAAACTGGGTTGTGAAGATTTTATAGTCTGTATTTAAATCATTAATTGATTTTTTTTGGATAACTTGTTCATTATTTTTTTGATCAGATTCACTATCAATAAGTTGCTCATCAAGTTTATATTCATCTATGTCATATTCAGAGTCTAAGCTCGCTTCAGTCTCCTCATTGTTATTTTCATCTCTAGTATCATCTGAATTGTTGTCTTGGTCATCATTAGAAGGATTATTTTGACCATCATCTTGGTTTTCTTCCCTGGTTTCTTCATTATCCTCATTTTTAAAAATATCCATTTCTTGTAATATTTCTGAAAACTTTGAGGAATATTCATTTTGATATTCTAAGTTTTCTTTTAAAAATTCAATGTGTTTATTCATTACTTTATCGAAGTCTTTTTCCCAAAAATTTAACATATTATTTGTTAAGTCATTTAATTCGACGTTTAGAAATTTCTTTAACATATATAATTCAAAAGCTTCCACTACTGGAACATCTTCTTTTGAATTTAATTGGTCTTTTCTTTTTAATTGGATTATTTGATCATAATTTTCCTTAAGATTTTTTGCTATACCCTTCAACATTTCTGACCCAAGGCATTCATATCTTACTTTTTCTGCGATAGAATAAAGAGACTTATATGAAGAATTTAAAGGTAAATTCTTTTTATAAATCTCATCATTTGAAAATTTTTTTTTTAAAGCAGATGAGTCAGAATCTGCTCTAGCTTTAATGAAATCTCTTTTTGACTTAAGATTTTCAATATCAACAAAATTTAAATCTTTTTTATTTTTTTCATCAATAGTTTTAAGATGAATATCATCAGAAATCACTCTAGCTGTTGAAGTTAAAGCTTGCTTAAGTTTTTCTCTTAAGTTTTCAGTCTTATTATTTTTCATTTAAATTTGAATATTTGCGAGTGACTCTGGTAGTTCTTCTCCGAAACATCTTTGATAGTATTCAGCAATTGTGTTTTTTTCAATTTCATCACATTTATTTAGAAAAGTGACTCTAAATGCGTATCCTACATCTTTAAAAATTTCTGCATTTTCAGCCCAATGCAATACAGTTCTTGGACTCATTACGGTACTTATGTCGCCTGCTATAAATCCTTTTCGAGTTAATGATGCAACTTTTATCATATTTGATACTTTTTCTTTACCTTTAGGATTATTCAAAGATTTGTTTTTCGCTAATATAATATCCATTTCTTTATCTAGACTAAGGTAATTAAGTGTCGTTACAATATTCCATCTATCCATTTGACCTTGATTTATTTGTTGTGTTCCATGATAAAGTCCAGTGGTATCTCCTAAACCGACTGTATTTGATGTAGCAAATAATCTAAAAAATTTATTTTGTTTTATGACCTTATTCTTGTCTAAGAGAGTAAAGTTACCCTCGGCTTCAAGAACTCTTTGAATTACAAACATTACATCAGGTCTTCCAGCATCGTACTCATCAAAAACTAAAGCTACTGGATTTTGAATTGACCATGGTAGAATACCTTCATTAAATTGTGTAATCTGTTTTCCTTCTTTAAGGACGATTGCATCTTTACCAATCAGATCTATTCTGCTGATGTGGCTATCTAAGTTTACTCTAATACATGGCCAATTTAATCTAGCAGCAATTTGTTCTATATGTGTAGATTTTCCTGTACCATGATAACCTTGCACTAGAACTCTTTTGTTGTGTGCAAATCCAGAGACAATCGCAAGTGTAGTATCTCTATCAAATTTATAATTTTTATCTATTTCTGGAACATATTCGCTTTTTTTAGAGAATGCGTCTACTTCCATCTCAGAATCAATCCCAAATGATTGTTTTAAAGAAATTTTAATATCTGGCTGAATGTTAAGATTGGGGGTCAATTTTTTTCCTATATGTATTTTTAAGTTGCGTGTAAGCTAAAGTAATTAACTTAAGTTTTTCTTCATATTTTTTATTTCCGGCATTCATATCAGGGTGAAATTTTTTGACAAGTGTTTTGAATTTTTCTTGAACTTTTTTCCATTTTAAACCTACGGAAACACCCAATATACTAAAGGCTTTAATATCTTTATGGTCAAATTTAAATTGACGCATATGATTGAATTCACTTTTAAATTTATCATTATCCATTTCATCCTTTAAAGTGTTATTCCATAAAACTTTAAAAAAATTATCAGACGAACTAAAACTTTGAGTAGGTTTATGCCAAATCATATCTGACTTTAAAAAATTAATTACTTGATCATCATTCATACCGGAAAAATAGTTCCAATTTTTATTAAATTCTTTAACGTGTTCTAAACATAACATCCTATATTTTTTACTATTATCCTTTTCAACAGGCGCTTTATATTCACCAATTTCTTTACAATTATTCCAGTCGCAAATATTCTTCATGATAATATAATTATATTTATGAATATAAATGATTTAATTGCAATCGTAAAAAAAAAATTACAAAATCAAATTACTTTAGAGAGTATATTAGTTGAAGATAAATCTTTTCTCCATAAAAATCACGCTGGAAACCAGGCAGGTAAATTTCATCTCAAAATTTCTTTAGTATCAAAGGAACTTAAGCAAATGAAAAGAATTGATAGTGATAAAAAGATTTACAAAATTTTAAACGAAGAATTAAAAAAATATATTCATTCTATACAAATTTTAATCACTTAATTCATTTTTTAAGAATCCATTTAAATTTTTTACTGAGTATTCTTGATTTAAAATTGTTTGTCCCATTTTCCTTAATAATACCAACTTTATCTTATCAGAATTATTTTTTTTATCCGTTTTCATAAATTTAATAATTTTATCAAGATCTTTACTTTTAAAATATTTTTTGATATTCGAGGGTAATCTTGAATTTTTGTAATGGTCAGAAATCAATTTATAATCATTAATATTTAGGAATTTATTCTTATTGCTAAATTTTAAAGCCATCATCATTCCTAAAATTACAGCTTCACCATGATTTAATCTTTTAGAATATCCCAATGAAGCTTCAAATGAGTGACCAAAAGTGTGACCAAAATTTAATTTTTTTCTTAAGTTGCTTTCTTTTTCATCTTTTTCAACTACATCTTTTTTAATTTTACAACTCTCAAATATCGCCTTTTCTATATAAGGAGATTTAAGTTTAATAATGTTATCAAAATTCTGATTTAAATATTTAAAAAATTTTTTTCTAGAGATTATAGAGTGTTTTAGAATTTCACCATACCCACAAACAATTTCTCTTCTATTAAGTGTTTTTAAAGTATCTATGTCACTTATGACTAATTTTGGTTGATAGAAGCTACCAATGAGATTTTTTCCATACTTAGAATTTACTCCTGTTTTGCCACCAATCGATGAGTCTACTTGAGCCAAAAGAGTTGTGGGAATATTTATAAAATGTAATCCTCTTTTAAATAAACTTGCAGCAAAACCACCAACGTCTCCAGTTATACCTCCCCCTATTGCTAATAAACTATCCTCTCTAGAAAAATTTTTATTCAGTAAAATTTCTAAAATTGAATTTATAGTAGTTTGGTTCTTATTTTTTTCGTTGGCATTAAAATTGAATAAAAATATTTTTTTATTTCGTAGTTTTTTTTTAATTTCAGAAATAAATTTTTTTGGAACTTTTCTGTCAACTACCAATAAACATTTTTTTGATTTAATGGAATTATTGATCATCAAACTTGATATTTTTGTAATAAGATTTTTTCCAATAAATATTGGATATTTTTCAGAATTAGTCTTAATTATCAATTTAATTGGTTTCATATAATATCTAATATTTTATCTACAATTTCTTTTTTAGTTTTATTATGACAATCAATTTTATTTTGCGCTTTTGCATAATATTTATTACGATTTTTTATCATATTTTGTAGATCACTATTAGAAACATTATAAGCTAATGGTCTTTTAGCACTTTTTCTTATTCTTTGGATTAAAATATCATCCTTAGTTTTAAGCCAAAAAGATATGTGGTTCTTTAAAACCTCGTTTCTTATATTCTTATTTAAAAAAGCACCACCACCCAGAGATACTACTATTCCTTTAATTTTCATGAGTTCTAAAGTAATTTTTTCCTCGTATTCTCTGAAAAATTTTTCACCTTTGTTTTTGAATATATTTGAAATTTTCATTTTAAGCTTATTTTCTATGTAATGGTCAACATCATAAAAATCTAATTTTAGTTTTTTTGAAACTAAAAATCCGATAGATGTTTTACCAGATCCCATCATACCTAAAAAAACAATATTTCTATTAGATTTCATAATTTTCTTTATTGAAAAACCACAAATATGTCTTAATTTGAAATTAGTTAAAAGTATATGCAATTTATAAAAAAAACAAGTTCAAGCCGAAGTATTGTGGGCATTGTAACTAAATTAGTTTTACTTTTGCTTGTCTTTTTTTTAATTATTTTTTTACTGAACAAGATTGATTTTCCAGCTCCTAAAAAAGATATAGATAAAACTATTCCTAATGAAAATTTTAAAATTGTTAAATAAAAAAAATTTTTTAATTTTATTTTTTTTATTTTTCACTTCTATTGCTAATGCAGAAGAAAAACCAGTTGATATTTGGAATATAGAAAAAAAAGAAATTGAAGAAAAAAATAAAACCAACAATTCAGAAATTTCAAATGGGGAAAATATATTACAAGAGAGTATCGAGCCAAGTGTATTTGGAATGCAAAATCAAAATCAAAAATCAATTATTAATCTTGATGAAAAATTTGACACAAAAGAAATTAAAATAATCGGATTATATGACCCTGAAGACTATGATCTCAATGTAGATATGTGGGCTAATTCAGATGGAGACCAATTAGAAAATTTGCTTACAAAACTAAATAAGATGGATCTTTCTAATGATGCAATTGAAATCATTAATACTTCACTCTTAATTAATGCTCATCGTCCCAAAAAAAATATATCAGATAACGAATTTCTAAAATTAAAGTCAGATTGGTTAATAAAAAACTCAAACCTAGATTTAATCGAAGAATATTTAATTCAAAATCAAATAATTAATTTACATCCAGAACTCACAAAACATCTTGTGGATGAACATCTCTCTAATTCAAAAATTGACAAAGCTTGCAGTGTTTTTTCAAAAAATAATGAATTAATTACAGATGAGTATTTATCCAAATTTAACATCTATTGTTTGATTAAAAATAATAAAAGAGAGGAAGCACAATTAATTTTAGATTTAAAAAAAGAAACAGGTTTTAAAGATGAATATTTCGAAAGAAAAATAAATTATTTACTAAAATACACAAAAAAAATAGATGATTCAGTATCTGAAAAATCAATATTTGATTTTTACTTAGCCCATCAAACAAATCCTAATTTTAATTTCGAACCTAACGATAAAACTAAAAAAATAATTTGGAAATATCTTTCATCTGCAAATTTATTAGGTTCATTTAAACAAATTGATGTTTCAGAAATTGAGAAAATAGGAACTATAGAAAAAGCTGTTCATGATAAAAATTATCCAGAAAAAGAATTATTTAATTTATATAAAAGATTCCAATTTAATTTTAATCAACTTCTCAATGCTCAAAATGAATATAAAAAACTCTCTAAAATTGAAGGGAGGGCTCTAATTTATCAGAAAATTTTACTCGAGTCAGAAATGGTAGAAAAATTAAAGTTGTTAAGAGTATTAAAAAATTCCTTTAAAGATGATGATTTAGACAAAGCATTTGATTTAGAATTGAAAATCTTTCTCGAGAAAATTAATCCAGTAGATATACCAGATAATTTAACAAGTTTTTATTATACAAATATTCAAATTGAAAAGGATGAAGATAAAAAAATTAAGTTTAACAATGATATAATGCATCAATCAAAACTAATTAATTACTTTAACGGTGATTATGCTAGTTCTAAAATTTCTAAAGACACAAATAATTTTTTAAAAAAGATAAAAAAAAATAAAAAATATTTTCTATCTAAAAAAGATATTATATTTTTAGAGTCGTTAAGATATGATGGAATTGAAATTTCAGAAAAATACGATGATTTGTATCAAATTGATGAAAATGAAATTCCTACAGACATACAAATTATGATTAATAATAGTGAAACTGGTTTAGCACTTTTGAGAATTGCTGAAGTGATTGGACAAGATGAAATTGACAGAATAGATGAAGATACAATTTATTTTATAATAACAGCTCTCAATAAGCTTAATATTGATTGGATGAGAAACAAGATATTGCTTAAAGTTCTTCCTTTAAAAGTTTAAAAATTAGTTTAATTATTTATTATGCTTAAAGAAATTGTTACCGTTCCAGATGAAATATTAAAAAAAATATCTGATCCAATTGAAAAAGTTGGAATTAATGAAAAAAAATTAATTGAAGATTTATTTGAAACAATGTATCACTCCAAAGGAATTGGTCTTGCTGCAGTTCAAGTAGGTATACTTAAAAGAGTTTTGGTTGTTGACGTTTCAAATAAGGATGAAGCAAATCAACCAATAGCATTAATCAATCCTGTAATAAAAAACTTAAGCGAAGAGACATCGGTGTACGAAGAGGGTTGTCTATCAATACCCGAAACTTTTATTGAAATTGAGAGACCAAAAATTTGTGATGTGGAATATATTGATGAAAAGGGAGTTAAGAAAAATCTTAAATGTGATGGGCTTTTATCTACTTGTATTCAACATGAAATAAATCATTTAGATGGAAAATTAATTATTGACCATTTATCAAAATTAAAGAAAGATTTTATTATAAAAAAAATTTCAAAAATTAAAAAAAATCCAGACAGAATAGTAGTTTAAAGATGGCAAATAAGATTATCTTTATGGGTACACCAATATTTTGTGTTCCTATCCTAAAATCTCTATATCAAAATGGTTATAATATTTCTGTGGTTTTTACTCAACCACCACAAAAATCTCATAGAGGACAAAGAATTAACAAAAGTCCAATTCAGGGTATCTCTGAAACTTTAAATATAGATTATAGAACACCCAAGACACTTAAAGATAATCATGAGGAGTATAAATTTTTAAAAGAATTAAATGCCGATCTTGCAATAGTGTGTGCATATGGACAAATAATTCCTGAAAATTTTTTAAACTTAACTAAAAAAGGTTTTGTAAATATTCACGCCTCAATTCTTCCTAGTTGGCGAGGCGCAGCGCCAATCCAAAGATCAATTATGAATTTGGATCCTGAAACGGGCATAAGTATTATGAAAATCAAAAAAGAATTGGATAGCGGACCAGTTAGTAATATTTATAAAATCAAAATAGATCAAAACCAAAATGCTCAAGAAATTTCAGAAAAACTATCCGCTTTAGCTGCTGAAAAAATTTTAGATAATGTGGATGATATACTTGAAGATAAGGCGAAGTTTATTGATCAGGATCATTCAAAAGCTACTTACGCAAAAAAAATTGGTAAGGAGGAGTCACGGATTGATTGGGACGAGGATGCCTCTAAAATAATTGGAAAAATAAATGGATTATTTCCTTCCCCAGGTGCTTCTTTTAGTTTTAATGGCGAAAGATACAAAATTTTGAAAGCTGAAATTGGTAATGGCATAGGTAAAGTTGGAGAAATAATTTCAAATCAGCTGGAAGTAGCATGTAATAAAAACCAATCTATTAAGATTCTGGAAATTCAAAGACAAGGAAAAAGACCACAAAAAATTAGCGAATTCATGTTGGGCTCTCAAATTAAAAAGGGCTCAAAATTATAAAATGTTTAGGTATCAAATATTAATTGAATATGAGGGCACTAATTTTAGGGGGTGGCAAATTCAAAAAAAAGGAAAAACTGTCCAGGGGTTATTACAAGAGAAAATCTCAAAACTTTTAAAAGAAAAAATCATAATATATGGTGCTGGAAGATTAGATGTTGGTGTACATGCCAAAGAACAGTCAGCACATTTTGATTGTAAAAATAAGATTATCAAAATTGATAGGTTTTTAAAATCAATCAATCATTTTTTAAATAAAGATGGAATAGCAATACTTAAAATTACAAAGAGAGATAATAATTTTCATGCTAGATTTTCAGCTAAAATGAGAGTTTATGATTATGTGATTATTAATCGGATTAGTGGACCAGTTTTAGATAAAAATAGAGGCTGGCATATTATAAAAGATCTTGATTTAAAATTGATGAAAGGTGCTGCAAGAAAATTAATTGGTACTAAAGATTTTAGCACTTTTAGAAAATCAAGTTGTAGGGCTAAAAGTCCAATAAAGACTATGAAATCTGTAAAAATTAGATCTACAAAAAATAAGATTGAAATAGAATTCAGATCTCAATCTTTCTTACAACAACAAGTTCGATCTATGGTTGGTTGTTTAAAATATGTTGGGGAAGAAAAATGGACATTAAAAAAATTTGTAAATGTAATGCAGTCTAAAAAAAGAGAATTATGTGCTCCACCTGCACCACCCCAAGGTCTCTATTTAACGAGAGTTATTTATTAATTTTTTTTTATTACTCATCGCAAATTTACGATGTATTCGCCATCTACTTTCCTCACGAATTATAAAACCACAACAATTTTTTGATTTACATTTACAAGGAAATTGCTTGTAATCTTCTTTATCAAAACTAAAACCATAATCACAAGTTATCTCTTCGCCTTTTTTAATATCTCTATCAGCTGTTATCCAAATTTTTAAACCCTTACCATCATAACGTGCGTTCGCATTACAACTATGATTTACCAATCCAGCAATATTAAATGAGAAATCACCATCTAAGGTATATTTTTTATTTAGAGTAAATAGGTAAATAGGTTTTTTATTGTCATATTTATCTGACTCTTCAACTTCTTTAT
Organism: uncultured Pelagibacteraceae bacterium; assembly: GCA_902528545.1. Taxonomy (GTDB): domain Bacteria; phylum Pseudomonadota; class Alphaproteobacteria; order Pelagibacterales; family Pelagibacteraceae; genus Pelagibacter. Next base: position 472,125 of record CABZTB010000001.1, read on the forward strand.
TTGTAATTATTTTTCCTAAGTAATTAATAATTTTTGTACCTTCTTTGATATTCTTAGTAGCATAAAGTCCACGACCTTTATTATCAATTTTTGATTTTCTTATTTTGTATAGTTTCATGAAGTTGATTTATGATGGGCTAGATATTTATCAATTGAATTCTACTAATGCATTAACATGTTCGTTAGCACTTTCTGCTAAAGCATTTAAATCATATCCACCTTCAAGTATAGAAACAACTTTACCTGCGGTAAACTTATTAGTAGCCGCTAATGTTCTTTTAGTAATTTCATAAAAATCTTTTGAACTAAGTTGAAATTGAGCTAATGGATCATCTTTATGTGCATCAAAACCTGCTGAAAATATGAGAAAATCTGGTTTATATTGAACTAATCTTTCTAACACCCTATCAAATGCATTAAAATATTCTTCGGAGTTCGTCCCAGCGGGCAAAGGGATATTCAATGAATTATTAAAGTCTCCTTTATCTTTATCTGTTCCACCCCCAGGATAAAAAGGATATTGGTGCGTAGAAATATATAATGAGTTTTTATTATTACGCATGACATCATAATTTCCATTACCCCAGTGCACGTCAAAATCTACACAGGCAATTTTTTTGTATTTATATTTCGACACTAAATAGTTTGTTGCTACTCCCGCATTTGATATACAACAAAATCCCATAGCTTTATTTTTTTCAGCATGGTGCCCAGGTGGTCTAGCCAAACAGAATGCATTTTTAAATTGATTACTCTCTATTCCATCTATTGCTCTTATTGTTGAACCTGCAGCATCAAAAACTGCTTTTTTACTATCGGGTGATACAACAGTATCGCCGTCTAGAAACTTAAGGCCTTTTTGAGGAAAAGAATCTTTTAAATTATTTATATAGTCTTTTGAATGTGTCATAGACAATATATCATCAGGAACATTATCTGGCATATCCCAGATTAGGTCTTTTCTTTTTTTTAACTTTTCTTTTATAGCAATTACTCTTTTAGGCTGCTCAGGATGACCATCGCCAGTGTTATGTTTCTCATAGGAATCAGAATTTATGATCGCTGTTTTCATTTAAAATAATTTATTAAAATGTTTTCATAAATTTTCTTAAGATTTTTCAAATCTTTTAAAGATACGGCTTCATCAACTTTATGCATTGTTTTTCCAACAAGCCCAAATTCTAATCCAGGTGATATTTTTCTTATGAATCTTAAATCTGAGGTTCCACCTGTAGTAGATAGCTTTGGTTTAATTTTGGTCACTTTTTTTATGATATTTTGTATCATGTGCGTTGTTTCATTTGGTTTTGTTAGAAATGCCTCACCTGAAACTCTATAATCAATCTTAAATTTTGATTTATTTTTCTTGGTTATTTTTTTAAAAATTTTATTAAGTCTATTTTTAATAGAATTTGACGAATGTTTATTATTAAACCTTATATTAAATGTTGCCTCAGCCATAGCCGGGATAACATTATCAGCGTTATTATTTATATTTATTTTTGTAACCTCTAAGTTTGTAGGTTGGAAGTTTTTTGATCCTCTATCAAATTTAATATCTTTTAATTCTTTTAAAATTTTTACAATTATAGTTGAGGGATTATTAGCTCTATGAGGATATGCAACATGGCCTTGTTGACCAAAAATCTTTAATTTACCAGTTAAACTACCCCTACGTCCAATCTTTATCATTTCACCTAATTTATTTGGATTTGTTGGTTCACCAACAAGACAAAAGTTAATTTTCTCTTTCCTTTTTTTTAAATAATCTACAACTTTTTTGGTGCCATTTACTGCATCACCTTCTTCATCTCCTGTAATAAGTAAACTTATTGATCCGTTGAATTTTCTATTTTTTGATAAAAAAGTGCTTACAGCAGACACAAAAGCTGCAACAGAGCTTTTCATATCATTTGCACCTCTCCCAATTAAATGGCCTTTTTTGATAGATGGTTTAAATGGATTTACTGTCCAATCCTTAATGTTTCCTGGAGGGACAATATCAACATGTCCTGCAAACATAAAATTCGGTTTCTTAGATCCTAATCTTGCATACAAGTTTTTCACAGGTTGAAATCCTCTTTCATTAAATTCCAATATTTTTGTTTTGAAACCTAATTTTTTTAATTTTTTTTCTAAAAATTTCATTACTCCAGCATCAACTGGGGTGATAGAAGGAAATCTGATTAGCTCTTTAGCTAATTTTAACTCATTTAAAGTTTTCATTTTTAGTCTCTTAAGAGGTCGTTAATAGAAGTTTTAGATCTTGTTTTTTCATCAACTTGTTTAATTATTACTGCACAATACAAGGAGGGTGCGGAAGAATTATTTTTATCAGGCAACGAGCCTGGAACTACAACTGAATAAGGTGGTATTTTACCATAAGTAATTTTCCCAGTTTCCCTTTCAACTATTTTAGTTGATTGACCAATATACATACCCATACTTAAAACTGAACCTTCTCCAACAATTACGCCTTCAACTACCTCTGACATCGCTCCAAGAAATACATTATCCTCTATGATTGTTGGTAAAGCTTGCGCGGGCTCTAGAACTCCACCAACACCCGAACCTGCAGAAATATGGCAATTCTTACCTATCTGACAACAACTACCAGCTCTTGCAAAAGTATCTATCATCGTTCCTTCGTCAATATATGCTCCAATGTTTACATAACATGGCATAAGAACAGCGTTTTTTCCGACAAATGAACCTTTTCTTACTGGTGAGTTTGGAACCATTCTAAAACCTGCTTTTTCATGATCAGCTTTGGTCCATCCTGCAGTTTTACCTTTTAATAAATGTGATTTATCATACCAACTACTATAAGGACCATTTAAATTTTCCATTGGGTAAATTCTAAAACTTAACATTATAGCTTTCTTAAGGTGCTGATGAGTTATCCATTCTCCATTTATTTTCTCAGCAACTCTTGATTTACCACTATCTAAATCAGCAATAACTTGGTTAATAGCATCTTTTAAATTTTGATCAGAATTTTGGTTTACCTGATCTTTATTTTCCCAAGCATCATTGATTATTTTTTCTAAAGACATAATTAATTACTTTTTAATAGCCTTATTTCTTTTAGAAATAAAGACAGATTTTCAATTTTGTGTGAAATAAAATCTTTGTCTGCATCCATTTTTCCAAAATGCTCATCATTAATTAACCAAACGGTTGTACAACCTCGTTCGTGACCTATACTTAAATTTTTAGCTATATCTTCAATGTAAATAGTCTCTTTTGGATTTATACCAAATTTTTTTACCATTAAGTCAAAGGTTTCTGCTTCTGGTTTAGGTACATAGCCAGCGTCTTTAATATCAAAAACCTTATCTCTTCCAAACAAATCATACACACCCAAGTGAGTTAAAATATTAGCAGCATGTTCAGCACTACCATTGGTGAAGATAAATTTTTCCATATCTAATTGTTTAAGCTCATTTCTCATAATTTTATCTTCTTTCATAAATGATAAATCAATTTCATGGACGTAAGATAAAAATTCATCTGGTGATATCCCATTATGGACCATTAATCCTCTTAATGATGTATTATATTTATAGAAATAATTTGTTTGTAATTCTTTAGCTTTATCTTTATCAATTTTAAGTTTTTCAGATATAAATTGAGTCATCCTCTTTGAAACTTGACCAAATACACGCTCTAAAGAATAGTTATTATGCTTTCCATAACAAACACCATCAAGATCAAGTAGCAAATATTTTTTTTCTTTTAAGTTCATTTTCTTATTAATGTGCCTGATCCCTTGTCTGAGAAAATTTCCCATAAACAAGAATGCTGTTTTGTACCATTAATTATACCTGCTGCTGTAACTCCATTATTAACAGCATCTAGACAAGCATTTATTTTGGGTATCATCCCTTCAGTGATTGTCTCATCTTTTACCATCTCTAATATTTCAGATGAGGATATTTCATCTATAAGTTTTTTTTCTTTATTTAAAACACCATCAACATTTGTCATCAATAGTAATCTCCTTGATTTGACAGATTTGGCTACAGCCATTGCCGCAGTATCACCATTAATATTATGTGTTTGATTGTTCTTATCTAAGCCTAGTGGTGAAATAATCGGTATTTTATTTTGTCGAATTATATCCAATAAAATATCGTTATTAATCTTATTTGGGAGACCAACAAAACCAAGTTCTTTTGCCTCTGGTACGACCTCAATAATATTATCTTTTTTAGTATGGATGGAGACCGCTTTTGTATTTTGTTTGTTCAAAGAGCTTACAATATCATTGTTAAAATCTATTAAGACTGACTCAACAATGTTTATAATTTTTTCATCAGTGACTCTTAACCCTCTTATAAATTTTGATTGAATATTAGATTTATCTAATTCTCTCTTGATCCTTGGACCTCCACCATGAACTACAATAACTGAAAGACCTAATTTATTTAAGATACTTAAATCAGTAATAAAATTATCAAAGATATTTCTATCAATTAAAACATTTCCTCCATATTTAATGACAATTAAGTCATTTTTATATTTTTCTATGTATTTATTAACCTCGTTTATTGGAGGTCCGTTTTCAGGAAGAATTTTTTTTAAGTCCATTAATTTATTTTAAATTAAAATTTAGGTTGTCGTTTTGACTGTTGTTCTTCTCATAATAAATACTTGCTGAGCCATTGTTAAAATATTATTGACGGTCCAGTAAATAACTAATCCACTTGGAAATGGAGCGAGTATTACAGTTAAGAAAAGCGGGAAGAAAGCAAAAATTTTAGCCTGCATTGGATCAGTAGGTGCGGGATTTAATTTTTGTTGCACCCACATCGAAACTCCCATTGCTACTGGCCAAGCTCCAATAACTAAGAAACTTGGAACGTCGTAGGGTAATAAACCAAAAATATTAAATATACTTGTAGGATCTCTCTCACTTAAATCATGAATCCATCCATAGAATGGCATTTGTCTCATTTCAATAGTGACAAACAAAACTTTATATAATGCAAAAAATACAGGTATTTGAACAAGAATTGGCAAACAACCTGACATAGGGTTTACTTTTTCCTTTTTGTAAAGAGCCATCATTTCTTGTTGAAGTTTCATTTTATCATTTTTGTGCAGCTCTTTTAAGCGAACCATTTCTGGTTGAAGAACTTTCATTTTTGCCATGCTTTTAAATGAGAAATTAGCTAATGGGAAAAAAACTAAACGAATACAAATAGTGATAGCTATAATTGCCAAACCATAGTTTCCAAGTAGTTTAAAGAAATAATCAATTCCATAAAATAGAGGTTTGGTTATGAAGTATAAAAATCCCCAATCAATAACTAAATCAAATTTATCTATGTTGAGTTTTTCAGCATATCCGTCTATCACATCCACTCTTTTTGCAGCAACAATAATTTGTAATTCTTCTTCAATTGAACTTTTTTCATTTAATGCCAAAGGATCTGTAGAAATAAAATTTGCTCTAAATTTATTTTTATAGTCGAATGTTGTTTTAAACTCTTTATCTTTTGGTGGAATTAAGGAAGTAATCCAATATTTATCACTTATCCCTAACCACCCTTTATTAGCTACTTTAGTAAACTTCTTTTCTTGAATATCATCATAATCCTCCTCTATTAATTCATCATCTAAAGTTGCAATGAGTCCTTCATGAAGAATTAAAAAGTCAATTATTTCCGGAATTTCATTTCTTATTATTTGTCCATATGAGTAAAAATCATATTGATTATTACTCTCATTAATTATTTTTTGTTTAACTGTAAAAAGATATTTATCATCTAACGATATTATTTTTTCAAATTTTAGGCCCTGTTCGTTGGACCATGATAGTTTTATTGGAGACCCGTCTGTGAGTTTGTTGTTACCTTCTATTGACCAAATTGTATCTGAGTTAGGAACATCAACATTTTTATCAGAAGTAACAAAACCACTATCTATTAGATATCCTTCTTTAATATTTCGAGGTCCTAATAAAGTTACTCTTTTTTCATTATCAAGAGTTACTTTATAATTCTTGAAAGTTAAATCATCTATTGATGCACCTTTTAATGAAATTGAACCTATAATATTTTCATTTTCAAATTGAATTCTTTCACTTTGTTTTAATGCATCATCTCGTGAAATTGTAATTTGTGTTTCCTTTTGTTCTAAACTTGGTGCATCACTGCTTTGTTCAATTTTTTCTTTTTCAACAATATTTTGATCCACTGTTGATTTTTCTGGAACAAAGAATAATGCCCATAAAACAATTACAGCAGATGATAAAGCTATAGCTGCTATTGTATTTTTAGAGTCCATTATTTTTTAACTTTTATTTCTTTTTTTACAGGATCAATTCCACCTTCTTTAAAAGGGTGGCATGAAAGAATCCTTTTTAAACTTAAATATCCACCCTTAAAAAAACCATAAGTTTTTAATGCCTCAATGCTATAATCGGAACAAGATGGAAAGTACCTACAAGAGTTACTTAGTAATGGACTTATTAGGTATTTGTAAGCCTGAATTAATTTTATAAATATAATTGTAAAAATGTTCATTATTTAATTTTTTTAAAATCTTGAAATAAGGTTTCTTTTATAATTTTAAATTCATTATTTAGCATAGTTGACTTAGCAATAACAAGATATGAATAGTAATATTTTAGAGATATTTCTTTAACAGCATCATTCATAATATTCCTTAGCCTCCTCTTTATCTTGTTTCTCTTTACAGCATTTCCTATCTTCTTCTTAGTTACGAAAGAAATATTAAGTTTCTGATTATTTTTTTTATTAATATTACCAAAAAAAATTGTAACATATCTGTTTGATATTTTTTTCTTTTTAAGCAAAGTTTTAAAGTCTTCATTCTTTGAAAGAGCAACAATTTTGCTTTTCATTGAGTTGGCTTTATTTTCTTCTTCTTTTAACAGTTGAGGAAACTGTTAAATTTTTTCTTCCTCTAGCTCTTCTTCTTTTTAAAAGTTTTCTGCCTCCCTTGGTTTTCATTTTTGATCTAAAACCATGGGTTCGGCTTCTTTTTTTCCTAGATGGTTGATATGTTCTTTTCATAAAAGCGGTTGAATTTATATAAAATTTCGCCCTTTATAATAATTAAATATATAAATAGCAAATAGAAGATTTATAAATACCATGAACCATGATGGAAAAAGCTAAGAAAACTAAAATAATAATAGGTTTATCATACTTAGTTTTACTTACTATATTCGTGTTATTGTTTTTTTCAAAATTTAGTATCCAAGAAATAACTTCTTATGACTTCATTAAAGAAAACAGATTGTATTTTCTAAAATTAAAAAATTCTAATTTGTTTTTAATATCCATAATTTTTTTAATTTTCACAATATTATGGGTTTTCCCATTTTTAGGTTTTGGTTCTCCAATTGCATTACTAGGAGGATTTATTTTTGGCAAATGGCTGGGTACTATAATTGTGGTCATAGGTATGAGTGTTGGCGCTACATTTCTATATATTTTTGGAAACTATTTTTTAAAAGATTTAATTAGAGATAAATTTTTAAATAGATATCAAAATCTAGAGAGAAAATTTAAAAAGTCTGAATTTTATTATCTTTTAATATATAGATTTATTGGAGGAATACCTTGGCAACTTAGCTGCATTTTGCCTACAATTTTTGATGTTAGAGTAAAAAATTTTTTTTTCGCATCATTAATAGGAATTATACCTCAAATTTTTTTAGCTGTCTCTTTAGGTAGTGGTCTGGAAAAAGTAATAGAACAAAATTCACAAGTTCCTAAAATTACAGATATAATTTTTTCACCTGAAATATATATTCCAATTTTAGCCTTTTTCAGTTTAGTCTTGATTACAATTTTTCTTAGAAAGTCTTTTTATAAAAATTAGTGGTGCTCCCACCAAGAATCGAACTTGGAATTTATCCTTACCATGGACACGTTATGCCATTTAACTATAGGAGCATTTGGACTAATTCTATTTTTATTGATAATAGAGCATTTTTTCCAAATTATTGCCTTAATTTTTTGATTAATATGATTTATATCTTACCAAGGAAATTTTATGGGTATTCATTACGATTATAAATCAACCAAAAGTGCCAAGCTCATGGAAAAGCAAGCGAAAAGGGAAAGAAAACTTGCTGAAAAAAAAGCAAAAAGATTAGCAAAAGATGGCCCTAAAAAAGATGATAATAAGGATAAAGCTTTAGATGCATCTAAACCAATAACTTTAGATTTCCTTACCAATCCAAATAAAGAATGATTACTAAAAATAAAAATGAGCGCTTGAGCATTGCGCTTAGGAAAAATTTAAAAAAGAGAAAAATTTTTCAAAAAAAAAATAAAAAGAAAACAAAATAATGTCCATTCAGCCAGACTCTTGGATAAAAAAAATGTGTAAAGAGCATAAGATGATCGAGCCATTTTTGGATCATCAAGTCTCTGAGGGGAAAATATCATATGGGCTAAGTAGCATGGGTTATGATGTCAGAATTTCTGATGAGTATAGAATATTTACAAATGTTAATAGTTCGCTAGTGGATCCAAAAAACTTTTCTGATGAAAACTTTATTGAGCGAAAGGGGCCATACTGTATAATTCCACCAAATTCATTTGTTTTGGCAAAAACCATTGAATATTTTAGAATTCCAAAGGATGTCCTTTGTATTTGTGTTGGAAAAAGTACTTATGCGAGAACAGGAATTATTTGTAATGTAACGCCAATTGAAAATGAATTTGAAGGTAATATTGTTATTGAATTAAGCAACACAACTCCTAATCCTGCAAAGATTTATTCAAACGAGGGTATTGCTCAATTTTTATTTTTTAAATCAGATACTCAGCCAGAAACGACATATAAATCAAAAAACGGTAAATATCAGGGACAAACCACCATACAGGTTGCTAAAATAAAAAAGTAATTTATGGATAAATTTCTGATCAATGGTCCTTGTAAAATCAAGGGTAAAGTCTCGATTTCGGGTTCTAAAAATGCATCTCTACCAATTCTTGCAGCAACTTTATTATTTGACAAACCAGTAATTATTAAAAATTTACCTAGAGTAAGAGATATAGATACTATGCTTAATTTATTAAAATCTCTTGGATCAAAAATAATTTTATCTAAAGACAGAAAAACTGCAAAAATTATTAATAAAAAGAATATGAAAACTTTTGCAAGTTATTCACTTGTAAAAACAATGAGAGGTTCAATATTAGTATTAGGTCCATTAATTTCTAAATTTCAGAAATCTAAAACATCTTTGCCTGGTGGATGTCTCATAGGTGCAAGACCTGTAAATTATCACCTTAGTGCATTAAAGAAGTTGGGAATGGAATATAAAATACGAGATGGTTATATCTTAGCCAAATCAAATGGAAGACTTAAAGGCAAAAAAATAAATTTTCCTAAAATTAGTGTAGGCGCTACAGAAAATTCTATTATAGCTGCATGTTTAGCTAGGGGCAAAACAATTTTAAAAAATTGTGCCGTGGAACCTGAAATTAAAGATTTAACAAAATTCTTAAGTCAAGCAGGTGCAAATATAAAATGGTCTGGAAGAACCTGCACCATCTTAGGAGTTAATTCTCTCAATCAAACAAGTCACACAGTTATGGCTGATAGAATAGAGGCGGGAACTTTTTGTGTAGCGGCAACGCTTACTAAAGGTAATTTACAAATTAAAAATTTAGACCCAAATATAATTAATACCGAAATAGAGCTATTAAAAAAAGTTGGGGCAAAGATCAAAACTTCGCGTAATAAAATTTTTATAAAAGGACCTGACAAAATCAAACCCATTAAAAATATAAAAACTAAAGAGTTTCCAGGCATTCCAACAGATCTTCAAGCTCAATTAATGGTTCTAATGTGCAAGAGCGTTGGGAAAAGTTCTATAACTGAAAGTATTTTTGAGAATAGATTTATGCATGTTGCTGAGTTGCAAAGACTAGGTGCGAAAATAAATATTCAAAATAATAAAGCATTGATTGAGGGCAATACCAAGTTTATTGGTGCTGAATTAATGTCTAGTGACTTAAGAGCCAGTGTTGCTTTAGTATTAGCCGCAATAGTGGCGAATGGTAAAAGTATTGTTGGAAGAGTCTATCACTTGGAGAGAGGATATGAAAATATTGAAAATAAATTACAAAAAATAGGTGTTAAAATTAAAAGATTGAAATAATGAGTAAATATTTAGCAAAAATAATTGCGAATGATCAAGAGGGGCTACAAATGATTTCTGCTTGTAGTTCTGGCGCAAAAGTTAAAGTGACAGATATAAAGTATCTGGCATCTAATAAGGTTTTTTTGTTATCAATTGAAAGAGCTAAAATTGAAACTGATCAAGAGGGTAAGAAAATCAATAGTATCTGTCGATTTGATTTTGTTGATAAAGTAAGATCAAAAAATATCAATCAATCTAACAAAGATTTAGTTTTAGAATTAATTGGAATTGATTATTTGAAAAATAATGATGATTATGAAATAAATCTTATTTTTAATAATAATGCCCACATAGCTTTGACAACAGAAACTATCGAAGCGCGGCTTGAGGATCAAAATGAAATTAAATAATTATGAAAATATTAAATAGTAAAACTAAAAATTTCGATAGAAATTTGGATTATTTACTTTTTAAAAGAAGAAAAAGCATTAAATCTGACAAAGTCTCTGTAACTAATATTATCAATGACGTAAAAAAAAATGGTGATAAAGCATTGATTAAATATGAAAAGAAATTTAATCAAAATTCTAAAATCATTCCTAGTGCTTTAAAAATTTCTAAGTTAATAAAGTCTTTAAATCCTAAGGTCAAAAAAGCGATCGACACAGCCTATAATCGAATTTACAAATTTCATTCTTTGCAAAAATTTAAGAATATTTCTTATACGGATAAATTTAAAAACAAACTTGAATATAAATATTTACCATTAGAGTCTGTGGCAATTTATGTTCCTGGTTCACTTGTATCTTATCCATCAAGTGTGCTTATGAATGCTATACCAGCAATTGTTGCGGGAGTTAAAAGAATTGTAATGATAAACCCAGGTTTCAAGGGAAACCAAAATCCGGCTGTTTTATACGCAGCAAGAAAATGTAAAATTAAAGAGATTTACTCTATTGGTGGTCCATCTGCTATAGCAGCTGTTTCTTATGGAACTAAAAAAATTAAAAGAGTTGATAAAATAGTTGGACCTGGGAATTCATATGTAGCAGCTGCAAAAAAAGAAGTTTTTGGAGATGTTGGAATCGAAGGCATGACTGCAGGGCCTTCTGAAATAACTATTGTTTGTGATAAATTCTCAAATCCTGAATGGGCTGCAAGTGATTTAATTGGTCAAGCAGAACATGATCCTCAAGCACAATGTATATTGATTTCAAAAGACAAAAAACTAATTAGTAAAGTCCAGATGGAAATTTCAAAACAATTAAAAAATATTCCAAGGGAGTCTGTGGCAAAAAAAAGTTTAAAGAAAAATGGAATTTTAATGTATGTAGCAAACGATAGTAAAATAATTAATATCGTGAATAAAATTGCACCTGAACACTTGGAATTAAATGTTAAAAACTATAAATCTTTTATACCAAAAATTAAAAATTCTGGTTCAATTTGCTTAGGAAAATATGCAGTTATGGCAATGACAGATTATAACATTGGATCAAATCATATATTGCCAACTAATGGGTCAGCAAAATATTCTAGTGGTATAAGTGTTAATGAATTTTATAAAAGAATTTCTTACATAAACTTATCAAAAAAGGGTATTGAAAGTCTTGGGCCATCAGTTATAACTCTTGCAAATTACGAAGGGTTAGCAGGACATGCTCAATCTGTAAAAAAAAGAATAAGGAGAAAATAAATTTGTCAAAACAAGACTTACTTGAATTCAAAGGCAAGGTAACTGATTTACTTCCAAATGCTATGTTTAGAGTTCAGCTTGAAAATGGTCATGTTGTAACAGCTCATACAGCGGGCAAATTAAGAAAAAACAGAATTAGAGTATTACAAGGTGATAATGTGACAGTCGAAATGACTCCATATGACCTTACAAAAGGCAGAATAATCTTTAGGGGTTGACCTTTTGCCTCGGTAGCTCAGGAGTAGAGCAGAGCCCTGAAAAGGCTTGTGTCGGAGGTGCGAATCCTTCCCGAGGCACCATCAAAACATCTTGAAATTAATTTAAAAGAACCTAACCTCATATTAAAATAAATAACTAAAGGACAAGTGAATAAGATGAGTACAATACAAGGAAAAGTAAAGTGGTTTAACGGCAAAAAAGGTTACGGCTTTATAGAAAGAGACGATAAAGAAAAAGATGCGTTTGTACATGCAAGCGCAGTTAAAGCAGCGGGCATGAGATATCTTAATGAGGGTGATAAAATAGAATTTACTCTTGAAGATGGTCCCAAAGGCCCTTCAGCGGTAAATTTAAAAAAATTAGACTAATTTTCTAAAATTATAAAAAGGGCGATATATCTACTAGCGGATATACGTCCTTTTTCTTTTAAGGGTTGCATTATCGTTTTTTTTGTCTAAAAAGCTCTCAATGAAAAAATTTGAGATAAATAAATTAGCATCAAAAAGTACTTTAAGAAAAACTCTTAAAGGAACTAGTAGAGTTGCGCATGCTCACTTCCATGCTGGCTAAAGCTAGCGAATAATCATTTATATTATAATTTTAAATAACAACAAAATAAGATAAAACAAAAAAGGATATGCCTTGATGGTGAAATAGTATCACGTCGGTTTGTGGATCCGAAGTCGTAGGAGCGTAACCTACTCAAGGTACCAAAAAATGAGTGAAAAAAATAAATTAATTCCTGGATTACCTTCAGGTTTTGAAGATAGATGGAATAAAACATTAATTCTCAAAAAAAGACTATTAAAAGTCATTGAGAATAATTTTATTAAATATGGTTTCGATCCTTTAGAAACTCCATCATTTGAAATTAGTGAAAATATAGGATCTTTTCTTGCAGAGGATGATAGTAATCCTATGTCTGATGTTTTTTCTTTTAATGATGGTGAAAAGAATATTACTCTTCGATACGATCTTTCCAGTCCTTTAGCAAGATTTGTTGCCCAAAATAATCAAGAACTTCCATCCATTTATAAAAGATACGCCATTCAAAATGTATTTAGAAACGAAAAGTCTGGTAATGCTAGATATAGAGAATTTACACAAGCAGATTGTGATATAGTTGGAAATGTTAATTCAGCACAAGCCAATGCTGAGTTGTGTAATCTGATCTCTAATACTTTAATAGATTGTGGTTTAAAAAAAGATCAGTTTACTATTAATGTAAGTAATAGAAAAATTGTTCAAGGCTTAATTGAAGATTTGAAAATTGAAAAAGAGAAACAAATTAAAGTAATGAGAGCCATAGATAAACTTGATAAACCTGGGTTTGGTTTAAAGGGTGTTGAAGAATTATTAAAAGAAGAAAGAAAAGACAAAAGTGGAGCTATAACAAAAGGAGCAAACTTAAGTGATGGTCAAGCTTCAAAAATCTTAAGTTTTTTAAGAATAAAAGATTTAAAGGAGCTTAAAGAAAATTTTAAAAACCCTATTACTCAAGAAGGTATTAAAGAATTGGAAGAATTATTTGAGGTTTTAAATTTTGGAAATTATTCTGATCAAGTAAAAACTAATTTTACAATTGTTAGAGGACTAGATTATTACGATGGGTTTTGCGTTGAAACTAATCTAAATTTTAAAGCAAAAAATATTAAGGGTAAGGAAGTCGATATTGGAAGTATTTGTTCAGGCGGGCAATATAATAAATTAATTTCAAGATTTAAGGGTGTAGATATTCCAGGCACAGGAGTAAGTATTGGCGTTGATAGATTGCTTTATGTAATGATGCAATTAAATCAAATAAAAATTGATACACAAAATCCAGTTATTGTTTGTGTAATGGATGAAAAATATCTTAAAAATTATTACGAAATTTTGGATGATTTAAGAAAAAATAATATTAATGCTGAAATATTTTTAGATAGTAAAAAAAATCTAGGTAAACAACTTACTTATGCTAATAAAAGAGAATGTTCTGTTGCAATAATCTGTGGTGAAAATGAATTTAATGAAAATAATGTTACCATAAAAAACCTTAAAGGTATTAAAGGTGAAAACAATAAAACATTTCCAAAAGCAAATTTAATCGATGAAGTCAAAAAACTTATCTGAAAATATCCTTAGATCAGTAAAATCTAAGGGTTTTAAGTATATTGATTTGCCATCAGTAATTGAGGCTAATCACATTGTTCAAAGATCAGGAGAAAATTTTAGAAAATTTATTTTCTCTTTCACTGATCATAATGGAAGTGAATTATGTCTTAGACCAGATTTGACTATTGCATCTTGCTTAAGATATTTGGAAAATAATTTAAAAGGCAAGGAAAAAATTTTTTATAGTGGTCAAGCTTATCGAAAATCGCAAAATAAAAAGGATTCTATTATCAGAAACCAAATCGGATTTGAAATTTTAGGATCTAAAGATGAGAAAAATGATGATAAAGAAATTATAATTACTTCTCTTAAATTACTTAAAAATATTAAATATTCATCTGGAGCACTAATTATTGGAAATGTTGAAATTTTTAATTTGTTAATTTCGAAATTAGATATACCAAAAAGATGGAAGCTAAGATTATCTAGACACTTCTGGAGAGAACAATATTTTAATGATTTGTTAAAAAGATTAGAGACCAATTCAGATGTTGACCCAACAATTGTAGAAATAGATAAAAAGCGTTACATTAAAATGCTCAAAGAGGATTTATCAATTGTTGTTGCAGGAAGAACAATTGATGAAATACTGAAAAGATTTGACCAAAAAATCAAAGATCCTCGAGGAGCCAATAAAGGGAAAAATGTTTCAAAAATAATTAAAGATTTTTTAAAAATAAAATGTCCAATAAATAAAGCAGCTACTGAATTAAATAAATTTTTTAAAAAATATAAAATTAATTTAGCTGTTGATCAAAAATATTTTCCAATCTCAAGCAATAAAGTCTCAAAATTAAATGTAGTATTTTCAGCATCATTTGGAAGACAACTAGAATATTACACTGGAATGGTATTTAAAATTGATATCAAATCTAAAAATTCATTAAAAAATATAATTAATGGTGGTCGTTATGATGGTCTAATTTCAGACTTAGGATCAAAAAAACAAACCCCAGCAGTAGGAGCTGCTATAAATTTACTAGATTAAATGATTATTTGGTTATCGTCATATCCAAAAAGTGGAAATACTTGGTTAAGATCTTTATTATCATCTTATTTTTACACAAATGATGGTTCGTTTAATTTTAATTTATTGAAAAATATTGATCAATTTCCTAGCGCTCCTTACTTTTCAAAATATAGCGATTTATTTTTAAAGCCAGAAAGTACGTCTAAATTCTGGATTAAAGAACAAATTAGAATTAACAAAGATAAAAAATTGAGATTTTTTAAAACTCATAATGCAATGTGTAAAATTGATGGAAATAGTTTTACAGATAATAACAATACTCTTGGTGCTATTTATATCGTTCGTGATCCAAGAAAAATTGTAAGCTCTTTATCACATCATTATCAGATAAGCGACATTGAAGCTTTTGAATTTATGAATACTGAAAATAAAGCTATTGTTGAAAAGATAGAAAATAGATACCTGGGATTTAATGCATTATTCACATGGCAGTTTCATATTAATAGTTGGGTAAAATGTGAAAAATTTCCAGTTTTAACAATAAGATATGAGGATTTAGAAAATGAGACATTTGCAACATTAAAGAAAGTTTTTGAATTTATAAAAAGAATAAGCAAGATGAGCATTTCTTTCGATAGAGAAAAAGCAAAAAAAACAATTAAATCATGTCAATTTAAAATAATGCAAAAACTTGAAAGTGAAAATGGTTTTGAGGAGTCCATGATAAACAAAAAAACAAAAGAAAAATTGAAATTTTTCAATTTCGGTAATAAAAATAAATATCAAGAATTATTGGATAAAGAACTAATTGAATCAATTAATTTAAAATATCAAAAACAATTAAAAAATTTTTTTTATGATTGATAAAATTAATATAGGTATACCTAGCAAAGGTAGACTTAGAAAAGATGTTTTAAATATTTTTAAAAAAAATAAATTAACTCTTATTTCTGAAAGAGGAGAAAGAGATCTTTTAGGATCAATAAAGCAATATAAAAATATTAAGATTTTATATCTTCATGCAAGAGAGATTATAGAAAGACTTGGAGATGGATCTTTGGATATTGGTTTCTCCGGTTTTGATTTATTAAAAGAGAGCGAAATTAATAATCAAAAGAAAATTAATGTTATTAAAAAATATGATTTTGGCAAAGCTACATTGGTAGTTGCAATTCCTGATCCATGGATAGATGTACAAACAATTGCAGATTTAGAGGAAATTGCATTTGAATTTAAAGATAAGAAAAAGAAAAGATTACGAGTAGCTACAAAATATCCAAATTTAACTAGGGATTTTTTATTCTCTAAAGGTGTTACACAATTTAGGTTAGTTAAAAGTTTAGGAGCTACTGAGGCCTATCCTTTTACTGGATCTGCTGAATTGATTACTGATATTACATCTACAGGTGAGACCTTAAAAGCCAATAATCTACGTATCTTAAAGGATGGTAAAATTTTAAAATCTGAAGCTTGTCTTTTAACTTCAAAAAAAAATGTAAAGAAAAAGCGATTAAACAATTTAATAAAATTACTTGCCAAGTAATTTATCTTTAAAGTAAACTAAGATAATCTTTATTATATCTAAATTTCTAATTATCGCATATAAAGCGATCATCACTCCAATAACAAACAATATTTTTAAAACCAAAAAAAAATCCATATTTATTAATTATTTTTTAAAAATAATAACCAATCTTAGTATCTCATAGTAATCTAGTAATAAGTTGATTTCCATTAAAACACGTATATCTTTAAAAGTATGGATACGATTCTATTAATAATTCTAGTTATACTACTTGGTGCAACTTTAGGTATTTTATACTTAAATTTAAGGTCAAAACCTAAAGATGAGAATGAGAATAAAGAAGCTGAGGAATTAGCTAATTTAAATGCTGAAATAGTGAGGTTAAAGGATAGCCTTAATTCTACAATCAATACATCGCTTAGTTCAATGTCTACTTCATTTAATTCTTTATCAACCGGAGTTACAAAGGATATGACTGAGGCCTTAACCAAAGTAGATGAGAAGGTTGGTAACTTTAATGAGCAAGTTAAATTATTAAATCAAAGCCAAGAGGGGATTACTAAAATTTTAGCAGGGGTTAAAAAGTATGGAACTTTGGCTGAATATTCTTTGGATGCGTTAATTAAAGATTTGTTACCAGCATCTCAATTCATGACAAATGTCAAAATGAAAGAGGATACTAGTGAAAACGTAGAATTTGCAATCAAGCTTCAAGGAGATGTCTTGGTTCCAGTAGACTCTCATTTTCCAGTAGAAAAATTCAAAACCATCACTGATGCATATGATGCAGATGATAAAAAAGCAGTTGCAGATGCTAGAACAAAATTAGCAAGTGCATTTAAGGCCAAAGCAAAAAGTGTTATGGAAAAATACATTGTTCCACCAAAAACAACTGATTTTGCAATAGTGTATGCACCAACTGAAAGTCTTTATAAAGAATTAACTGAATACCAAGATCCAAGCACAAAAGAATTATTAACCCAAGAATTGATGAAAAAATATAAAATTGTAATTTGCGGCCCTAATACTCTTTCAGCCTATTTACAGTCTTTACACATGGGATTTCAATCCCTTAAGGTTCAAAAGGGTGCAACAGAAATTTATAACCACTTAAAAACAATCAGTACAAGGTTTGCAAAGCATTTTGACAACGTCATAGTTTTAAGAAAAAAACTAGAAGAGGCGATGAATGTAGTCGATAAGTTTGGAACTGATGCAAGATCAATCACAAGAACTTTAGAAAATATTAAAGATCCCGAGCAAGTTGAAAAAGCTGTACTGACAGAGAACGTTGAAAAATTTGTTGAGAGAAATAAACAGCTTAAAAAATAATTTCTTTTTTCACATATTACCGACTATAAGAAATCAAATGCGTTGGAATAAAAAATATAACTATCCATCAAGTTCAAGAGCTACCGAAGATGGAATAAGAAGATATGTTTTTGGAGAAGCAAAATTACCAAGTGTAACTTCAATACTTGATGCAACAAAGTCAGAGGAAGATAAAGCAGCCTTAGCAAATTGGCGAGAAAGAACTGGCCACAAAGAAGCTGAAGCAATTACAAAAGCAGCTAGTAGTAGAGGTTCTCAGATGCACAGCTATTTAGAGTCTTTTCTATTAGGAAGAGAAAATTTAAGTTTCTTTGAGGATAATGAACAATATAAAAAAATGGCAAAAGAAATAATTGATAAAGGTTTAACAAACAGATTAGAGGAAATATATGGTGTGGAATGTACAATGCATTATCCTGAAAGATATGCAGGTACAGCAGATTGCGTTGGTGTTTATGAGGGAAAAGAAACTATTATTGATTTTAAACAATCCAATAAACCAAAAAAAGCTGAGTATATAGATTCTTGGTTTTTACAAACAGCTGCTTATTCATTAGCTCATAATGTCGTTTACAATTCAAATATCAATGCTTGCGTTATTCTTGTTTGCACAGTAGATAATTTGTTTCAAGAGTTTAAAATTCAAGGACCTGAATTAGTAACTTATCAAAATTTATTTCTTGGAAGACTTAAAAAATTTAATGAACTCACAAATTTGGAGTAATGTAAATAATGGATAAAATAGTAATCTATGATACCGAAACAACCAATAGCACTATTTGGGGATCAATAATTGAAGTAGGTGCTGTCGTTGTTGATAAAAATCTTAAAGAGATTGGAAAATTAAATATCAGAGGCAGAATGCCAGAAGGAGAGGTGCCCAGTGCAAAGGCCTTACTTGTTAATTCAACTAGCATAGATTTACTTACCAAAGGCAATTATTCACATTATGATTTTTTAGGTGCTGTTGAAAATTTTTTCACAAAGTGTGCTCCAGCAGTATTCATGGGTTGGTCAAATTTAAATTTTGATCGAAGAATGTTCCACTTTAATTTTTTTAAGGGTAATAGGTATCCTTATGCCACCCACTCATCGCCCAATAGTGAACATGATGGTTTGCATATAGCTAGAGCAGCCCAAACATTAAACTCAGAGACCCTAAAAACAGAGCTAACCGAAGCAGGTAATCCAAGTCTTGCACTGGAATCTTTATCTAGAATGCAGGGTTTTGACACTTCAGCTAGCCATACGGCCTATGTTGATGCACAGAATTCACTAAAGGTACTCAGAATAATTAAAGATAAACATAAAGAAAATTGGGACACGTTTTTAAAAACATCAACAAAGGCAAGTGTTGAAACATTTTTAAAAAATGAGGGTATTTATTCAATATTTGAAAATGTGAAGGGTAGAAATATGATGTATCTTACCAGTACATTACATCCAAATCATTGCTTTCATCCATCTTATGCGTCCTGGGGATATGTTTGGGACTTAAGAAGGGATCCTGAACCATTGTTAAATTTACCAGTAAATCAATTACGAGATGTATTAAAAAAATATAGCCCTAAGGCTTTAAGAGTTTTAAAAACTAATAAAGCTCCAGTAATTTTAGATAAACAATTTGCTCTTAAACAAAAACCTTATTCAGATTTAGATTTAGCAACTATTCAAAAAAGGGCTAAACTTGTTAGGGATAATGAAAATTTTTGTAAAAATATTCAAGTTATAAATAGAGAAGCTGCAGAGGAAAAGGAGCAAACAAAAACTCAAGAAGATTTATTACCAGAGGAGACTCTTTATGAAAAATTTATTCCGAATAAAGATACTGCATTATTTAAAACTTGGCACAGTTCATCTTGGGAAGACAAATTAAGATTATTAGATAAGTTTCAAGATAAAAGATGTAGCTGGTTCGGCCAAAAAATTATATATCAAGAGGCACCACAAGTTTTACCACCCGATCTTTATAAAAATATTAAAAGTGAAATTGCCAGAAGAATTTTGAGCAAAAATAAGGAAAAGTGGCAAACTGTAAATATGGCTTACACTGAAATTGATTATTTAAGAGATCAAGCTTCTAATAGAGATGATGAGGAAGAATTAAAAAAATTGGATGAAATAAATGAATTTATAATGTCAATTGAAAAAAAATATGAAATTGCCTAGTTGACTTTGTATTGGTAATTTATAAAAAGATTATATGCTAACAGATTTTAAAGACGAAGATTTTGATAACAAAATTAAAAATGAAGATATTTCTGTAATCCAATTTTCAGCTGCGTGGTGTGGACCATGTAAAACTTTAAAACCAATCATGGATAAGTTAGCTGTTGAGTATAAAGATAAAGCAGGATTTTATTACGCAGACATTGAAGAAGGTGGAATAAATACCGGTAGTGCCGCTGGAATAAGAGGGGTGCCAACTGTAATTATTTATAAAAAAGGTGTTGAAGTAGATAGAAAAGTTGGTGGTGTACCCGAGAGTCACATGAAAGAATTTTTAGAAAAAAACATTTAATTTAAATTCAAAACTTCCGAACATAGGTATAAAGATCCAGTAATTAGAAGCAGATCTCCTTGATTTAGATTTATGCTTTTAATCGCATCTTCAATACTTTCTTTATAACTTACATTTGGAATATTTTTAAATTTTTCTTTTAGTCGAAGTCCACTAATTGCATTTGGCTGGTTTTTAATATCTACAGTTGTTATTGAGGCGATGTCTCTAAAATGGTTAATGTATTTTTCGTGTTCTTTGTTATCCATCATACCAATAATGATATGTTTTTTACAATCTAGGCTTTTTAAATATTCATTTAATACTCTTGCTCCATCTTCATTATGATCCCCAGATATTAAAAAAAGATTGTTTTTAACTAAATCTTTTAATCTACCTGACTCAATTTTTTGAAGTCTTGCAATAGTATTGATTTTTTGGATACCTTTTTTAATATGATGATCTTCAATGCCCAGATCTAAAATTCGCAAAGTTGCAATTGCTGTTGAAATATTTTCTTGTTGAAATTGACCTAAAACATTTGGTTTTGGCAATTTTAATCCACCAAATTTATCCTCAAAATAAAAGAATTCATTTTCTCCATTTGAAAATGAAAAATCATCATTAAAAAAATACTTATTAGATTGATTTTGGTGAATAGTCTTTTTTATCTTTTCTAATGTTGAAAGAGGGTATTGTTTTGCAACAATAATATTTGAGTTTAAAAGATTTGAAGTCTTTTCAAAAATAATCTTATCGATTGTTCTTTCATTTTCTGGAAGCCAGTCTAAATGGTCCTTTGATATAGAAGTTACTACACTTGCAAGATTATCTTTTAAAATATTTGTTGCATCAAACCTATGAAATAAACCTGCTTCAATCAGATTAAGATTATCAGGAAATTGAGCTGCCTTATAAAAATAACATGCAGTCAAAATTTCAAAGAATGTTATTGGATTATTCGCATTTACTCTCTCAACCTCCTCAAATAAAGAGGCTAGTTCATCATCTCCAAGTTGTTTGTTGTTAAAAACAAATCTTTCATTTATTTTTTGAATATGAGGACTGGTATAAACATTACACTTAATTCCTGCCTCTTTTAAAATTGAATAACAAGCTTGAATTGTAGAGTTTTTACCATTTGTCCCAACAATACTGATGGCTTTGATTTTATCCTGAGGATTACCAAGTTTTTCACAAAGGTGAACAATTCGATCTAAGCTTAGATCAATTTCTTTTTTATGCAATTTTAGAAAGCGACTGAGTATTTTCTGTAGTTTCATCTTGTTCAGTGCTTATAACAGAATTTTTCTTTAACAATATTGACAATAAAGTTCCAATTTTTTCAGCGAGATGTTTTCTTTCAACAATTAAATCAACAAAACCTGTCTTTTCAACGTATTCACTTTTTTGAAAACCTTCTGGTAATTCTTCTTTAACAGTTCCTTGAATTACTCTTGCTCCAGCAAAAGCGATTAGCGCTCCGGGCTCAGCTATATGAATATCACCTAACATTGCATAGGAAGCTGTAATCCCACCAGCAGTAGGGTCTGTTATACAAACAAGATAAGGAAGATTATTATTTTTTAATTCATTTATTGCTAGTGTAGTTCTTGTCATTTGAGATAAAGAAATTAAACTTTCCATCATTCTCATTCCACCTCCAGCGCTTACACATAGAAAAGGAGTTTTATTCTCAATTGCGTGTTGAATACCGTACAAGAAAGCCTCTCCTTCTGCAGCTGCCATTGATGCACCTAAAAAATCAAAATCAGATGCAACTGCAGTAATTTTAATATCATTGATAACGCCACTTACGACCATCATCCCACAATCCATACCCGTTTTTTTTCTAGCAGATTTCAATCTATCTTTATAGGATTTTGAGTCTGTCCAGTTTAAGGGATCATCTTTTGGGATAGGTGTTTGAAATATCTCGTAATTGTCTTTCCCAAATAAAATATCAAATCTTTGTTTTGGTTTAATTCTATGGTGCTTATTACAATCAGGGCAAACCCAAAGATTTTCTTCTAAATCTTTTTTTAATATTGGGCCTTTGCAACACGATGTCCAATCACTATTCGCAATGTCCTCTTTTGATGCTCTTTTATGGATTGCAGATTTAATTTTTTCACCTGCTTTGATTATTTTAGTGATCCAATTCATCTTATTTTATTTTTTAATTTTCTTACTAACTTACCTACATTTGTGACAGGATTTTGTCTACTATTTAAACTTCTTGTAATTTCTTTACAAATAGCACTTCCCACTACTAATCCGTCAGCAGATTTAAGCTTTCCAATTGTTTTATCTGTAATTCCAAAACCAATCACAATCTCTTTTTTAGGATTAATTTTTTTTATCCTATTGTAATTTTTAAGTATATCTTTAGGTGATACCTTTAATTTGCCACCTGTAGTACTTAGCATTGATATAAAATAATTCATTGGATGAGAGTTTTGTATAATTTTTTTAAGTCTTTTACTTGTTGTTGTAGGTGATAAAAGTTGAATAAAATAAATTGATTTTTTTTTACATTTTTTTGCGAAATCTTTATTTTCTGGCCATGGTAAATCTACAACTATTAATCCATTTACTCCTGAGGTTTTACATTTTTTTAAAAAGTTGTTATCTCCATATTGAAAAATCATATTATAGTAACCCATTAATATAATAGGTTTGTTTTTATCAAATTTTTTAAAATCTCTAACAATCCTAAATATATCATTTATTTTAATACCCTTTTTAATTGCTCTATACGCGCTAGTTTGAATTTGGCTTCCATCTGCAACAGGAGTGTTGTGGGGTATACCTAATTCTAAAACATCTGCATTTTTAGATATAGATTTTAATATATCCAAGGACTGTTTTTTTGAGCCATCACCAGCAACAGTGTAGGTTAATAAGGCCGGTCTGTTTTCTGCCCTTGCTTTTTTGAACGCAAAACTAATTGGATTTAACATATTTTTTGCCTAATCTTTCTTCTAAAATTCCTCGGTCTTTATAAGCATCGCCACAACTATTAATTACTACCACAGTATTTTTGCTAAGTTTTTTTGCTTCTTTAAGAGCAACAAAAAAAGCATGGCTTGGTTCTAAAGAAGGTCTTAATTTTTCAAATTTTGTAACAAGTTTATAGGCACTTAAAGCCTCCTCATCACTCGCTGCAGTATACCTAGCTCTCTTGGTATCCTTTAAAAAGCAATGAAGTGGAGAAATCCCTGGATAATCAAGTCCTGCTGAAATCGACTCCGTTTCCTCAATTTGTCCATCTGAGTTTTGATTAACGTACTGAGCTGCGCCATGAAGTATACCAATCTTCGAACCATAGGTTAAAGGTGCTGCATGCTTCTTACTTTTTTTCGGTCCACCGGCTTCTACCCCAATAAACTCAACTTGTTTTTTATCATAATCCATAAATTCATTCCAAAAACCAAAGCTTGAACTTCCACCTCCTACACAATTGTATAACTTAAGTTTTTTTGGAATTGATCCAAACTCATCAATTAATTGTGCTTTTAATTCTCTAGAAATTTGGCTAGTACTCCATCCACATATACGAACAAAAACTGCTGGCCCAACTGTACTTCCAACACACATTGCTGTTGTATCACAATTAGCAACCCAAAATCGCATACATTCTGAGACAGCGTCTACAAGCGTTTGACTTCCAGAGTAGACGGGTATTACTTCTGCTCCATTTTTTTTCATTGCTTTTACATTTGGCTGTTGTCTAGTAATATCCTTTGCACCCATAAATATTTTACATTTTAAACCAAACTTTTTAGCAGCCATACTCAACATTTTCCCAGCATATCCAGCACCTGTATCTCCACATATAATTTTTTTACCAGATCGTTTTGCGAGCAAACAGTGAACAGTAGCGTTGTAAATTTTATGGGCTCCTCCATTAGCATCTGATACAACTTTGGACCAAATTTGAGCACCACCAATGTAATTTGTAAGATTTTCTAGTTTTATAAATCTCGTAGGAGATCCAACCCAATTTTTAAAGTGCTTATCTCTCTCGTTAATAAATTTTTTATCCTTTTTTAGTTTATTGAACAAAACTTCCAAATCTTCGATCGGTTTTTTTAAAGTTTCAGGAACAAAGTTTCCTCCAAATTTACCACCCCAAAATCCAAGTGAATTTCCTTGATCAATAACTGGAACTCTTTTTTTTAGTTTCATATTTTCTAAAATAAATTTAACAATTTATCGATTTTATTAATATCTTTTTTTCCATTTTGGTCTTCTAATGCTCCACTGAGATCAATAATAAAGTCTTTATTCTTTAAATTAGGTATATCATCTATTTGAATATTTCCTGCAATCATTTTATTTAATTCACTTGGTACATCATCTAGCAAACTATGATCAAAACTTTCAGATTTATCGTATCCTTTTGAGTCAAACAGAATAACATCCGATATTTTTGTGTAATCTTTATATTTGATTACATCATCTTTATTAGAAATAGTGAGTGCTGTGATTATTTTTTTTTGAAATTTTAATTTTATCTCTTTTGTTCTCTCAGGACTAACATCATAAAGTTGATAATAATCAAAATTTAGATCCTTAATTTTTTCCAGGATTTCATCATTTGGATTTACAAGCACTGAGACAAAATTGACTTGTTTTTTGTCTAAATTTATTAAATCTTTCAATTTTTCATATTCAACAAATCTTTTGCTCTTTTTATAGTTTGTAATGAAACCTATCATTATAGGTTTATGAATATGATTTAAAATATAGTTTAAAGTTTCAGGATCTGAGACCCCACAAATTTTTAAACCTTTAATCATTGATTTAAGTGATCGATTAGATTTTGAATATTTTTTTTGATATTCCCTTTGGTTATAGGCCTTCCCATTACAAGCCAGTCGCTACCATTTTTATAAGCTTGTTTAGGAGTTAAAACTCTTTTTTGATCATTTGATTTAGAATTAAATCTTATACCCGGAGTTATAATTTCTTTTTTAAATACCTTTTTAACTAGTTTAACCTCGTGAGCGCTACATACTATTGCATCTAATTTCGCTTTATTTGCTATTCTTGCCTGATGAAGAACTAATTCTTTTACATCTTTATTAAATCCAATATCTTTTAATGCTTTATTGTCCAATGATGTGAGAATTGTTACTCCAATTAATTTTATTTTTCCTGAAACTTTTTTTGTTGCTTTTAAGGCTTCTAAGCCAGAACTTATGTGTATAGTTAAATAATTAATTTTTAAATCCTTCATCGCTTTAACAGCTGATGCACAAGTATTTGGGATATCATGAAGTTTCAGATCTGCAAATATTGTCTTATTCCTTAATTTAGATAGAAAGGATCTACCATCTTTAGAGTTAAGAAATTC